>CAZTSX010000010.1:0-104021 GCA_964616825.1 uncultured Prolixibacteraceae bacterium | reverse complement strand
CATTCGAAGTTGTTCTGAATCCTGGCTACCCTGTAACTCAACATACTTCCTTATAGTACATTCATCAACCCCAACACTACTCACAAAATAACCCGGCGACCAAACTAAATTCTCTTTCCAAACGTGTTTACAATAAAATGATATTATTTTTCAGTTAAAATTATATTATGCGGTTTTGATAAGTCAACTTTTACCTGTATTGTTGCTTTACCAGAATAGGTATCCTGTTTTACTTTATCAATGAATAAATCGTAGTTTTCTGAAGGATTAAGGTTTATTATATTAAATGAACTGGATCCGCCTGTCTTTTCTGAAAAAGTTGATACAATAAGAGATTTTTTATCCCTATCGTAAATAGCTCGTTTTAATGCTAGTTTCGCAATATCAACGTTTGTAATTTTAGGTTCTTTGAAATAGGTACTGTCAAACGGTTTAGTATACATTAAATGCATGCCGTCCTTTGGAAGTGCTCTTGCCAATGCCAAGGTCCTATCCGATACATCTGAATGTTGCGGCATAGTCTTCATTTTATTGAATCTTTTACAACAGAGGCCGCCTTTAGCATCTTTAGTCTTATTTGTGGCTGGGGCAGACTCTTTTTTTGCGCTTCCCTTGTTTTCTTCTTGCGTTCCGCCGGCAGAAACCAGATCTAGGGTGGTTGCCTTATCAGCAAAAGGATAATGATAAGTTCCATCTTGCCAAACAGGTGCGAAATTTTTATCGCAGTACATAAGTAATCCATTCTTTACTTCTTCATCGCCAACTTCAGCTGCCAGGGCGGCAAAGAATCCGTAATCCGAATCGGGTATAAGTGCGTCAGGCGGATTTATAACTGCCGTTCCGTCGGGCTGCATAGCAATATGCAGTTTTTTTAAATAAGGCCATAGTGTATCAACCAGTTCTTTGTCGTAGGCGTGCATAAAGATTAAAATCCAGCCGTCGTTACCTGCAGAATAAAAACTTACTCCTTTATCAACTTGTTTTTTTATTTCAGCATCAGCAGCATTTCCGAATTTAGGGGTCCATTCTGAAAAAACCCAACCTTGTTTTACTAAATAAAAAGCTCCTAATCCGTGTGTTTCGGGGTTTATAAAATTATTTTTGAACCATTCAGAAAAAAGAGGTTGTGCAGATGAAAAAAAACGGGTTCCATGTAAATAATCGTAATACCACCAGCTTAAAAGCGGCATTTGGTTGCAGGCCGGAAATATAGCGTTTGGTTCGCATTCAATACCTGGAACAGGGTTTTTTATGAATTGATCGAACATAGCAAATTGAAGTGATTCATTATCATATAAGAACTGGGTATGATCGTCCCATTTCAGGACAATTGAATTCGGAGCGTCCCATTTCATATCGTTATATAAAACTTCAAACTGGTTAATCATCATGGCAAGGTGACCAGAATACATTATGTTTCTATAAACAATTGGATCTGTAACAGGAGCGTAGGGACGGTCCATTAACGGCTCGAATTTTGTTACACCGCTGCTTTCATCTGACCAATAACTCCAGACAGCTTTCTGCATCATTTTTTCAATAGTGCGGTTATATGCTTTTTTGATCTCTTCCTGCCAGGCAGGGAATTTATGATACTGCTCAACTCCCAGAAAATATCCGGTAAAACCCAGTGTGTACCTGCAGGCGCTTACCCCTGCTGCGTTTACTTGTTGAAAATTACTGAAATCGTCGATGGGTTGGTTTACGAGTTCTATTACCCATAATAATTGTCCCCATTCTTTCTTATCGGCGGCAGGATATGAATCCGGATTGATTTGCTGTGCCGATACTGTATGAAAAAAACACATAAAAAAAAGTAGTGCGATAAAAAGTTTTTTCATAATATTTGTTTCCCCTTTGTTTTTATTTAACCGCTGCTATGGTTTTAGTTATTCCGGGAACAAGAGTGTAACTATAAAACGTGCACCCCAGCCTTCGGGGCCGGTGGCAGGAGTTTCTGCCCAGTACCTGACACCGCCGCCTACCTGTACATTGTATTTGCCGATTTTTATTAGCTGGCTTATTGTGAAGTTGATTGATACTGACCATTCACTGTTTTTCCAATCATAGGTAGATTCCGTATCTATGGTAAATGTAGTTTTTGTTTTGGCGATATAGCATAGAAAAGGTTCGAAAAATGTTGCACTAACATCTGCGCGATCACTGTGGCCGGCAAAAGACTGGATATGATTCACCAATATGCCATAAGTCCACGATCCTTGTTGTTTAAGAACCACTCCGGTCGGGCCTACTCCCCATTTCTCATCTCCTAGAGAACTCTTTGAAGCGGTAGGTAGAAATAATACAAGTCCTACCCCCCAGATTAGACCACTGGCTGTGGGTTTTACAGGGGAGAGGAAAAAACTCTGCACGATATCGCCAATGCCAAAGTCGTCCGTACCAGCAGCAGAAACATCCTTCTGGTAGATGACAGGCAGGATTGTGCGTGATATTAAATTCCAGGTTTCATTTAAGTGAATAGGAATAATAGGCTGGATATTTGTATAAAACTTTTCTCCGTCATTACCCGTACCGATACCCCTATCGTAATTCATCTGGAATGGAACACTAATTAAATTTGCTATAGGATTTGCAAGTTGTTTAGCAAGATCAACTTCATCGTCTGCTCGCGCTGTGGCGAAACAAAAACATGTTGCTGCAATGTATGTCGTCAAACCAAAGTTCACTTTTTGGGTTTAAATTAAAGCGAGAGTTTTTCATTTAGTTTTACAAATTTAAATATTTATTACGTTTTCTGATAATTCATTCTTCTGATTTTAATTGTATTACTTTTTATTTCTTGTCTTTTCTTAATAATTTTATGATGTCGACCATGGTAAACATCATAAGGAGTCACATTATTTAAAGCTTCATGAAATCGTTCGTGGTTATAATATTGGACATACTTTTCAATTGCATTAACCAGTTCCTCTGGAGTATGATAAACATCTAGTTTGACAACACTTTTCATGGATCTGTGATAACGTTCTATTTTTCCTTGAGTTTGAGGATGCAGAGGCCTACCATTTACTGGTATTATACCTTGGTTATGTAGGTAATCCCTGAAAACATCACCTATATAACTGCTTCCATTATCAGAAAGAACTTTGCCAGGTTTCTGCCCAGATTTCAGATTTGATTTTTCAATGGCAGTCTCAATGGTTTCACGAGCATCTTCAGCTTTCATCGTGCTGTATAACTTCCAATGAATAATATATCTGCTATAATCATCTATCACAGTGGAGAGGAAATACCATCCCCAGCCCTGAATCTTGAAATAGGTAAAGTCAGTTTGCCACATTTGATTTACAACTGTAGTTTTATCTTTAAACTCATCGGCAGCCTTTATTATATCAAACACAGGAGGTTGTATCAAACCATGTCTTTTCAAAATTCTGTATACAGAGCTCTCAGAAACATAGCGTTCAAATGTATCGGTGTATAGGAAAGCTACTTCTCTTGATGATTTCTCTGGAAAATCCAGAGCCATTTCAAGTATTAGTCGTTGTTCCTTGCCAGGTATCTTATTCCAGTATCCGTTACGTTTTGAAAACTTAGGAGCTAACCCATCAAAACCAGTGGACAAGTAATCATTATACCAGTTATAAAAGGTTCTTTTGTGAATACCTAAATACTTTAATGTGGCATTAATACTTTGGGTGCTATTCTCAACAAGGCGTATTATTTCGTATTTCTCAGATTGACTTAGTCTCATATACTTCTTGTATTGATAACTTATTCCAAGCCGGTTATACTTTTTTTTAGATAGTCATTTCGAAGATACAAGTTAGCAACGGCTTTCTTAAGATCTTCGTTCTCCTTTCTAAGTTCTGTTACTTGATCACTATTTGCATCACGACCTGTATCACCCTTTAATCGTTTTTTTCCTGCTTCTAGGAAATCCTTGCTCCATTTATAATAAGTAGCTTGGTTGATTCCATGTTTTCTACACAAAGATGCTATTGAATCTTCGCCTCTAAGACCTTCTATTACTATACTAATCTTTTCCTCGGCATTATAAATTCTTCGAGTATTTCTTTTTATGTCTTTTACGACACTTCGTCCTGGTTTTTTTCGTACCATCTTTTAATAATTTTAAGGTTTAAATTTAATTAAATCCTCGCTTATTATTTAAACTAAGTGGTAAACATTTATTTGACGACTTACAGTCCTATACATATTTCGATGGAAACGAAACAAAAGATTTGCCAAGTTTTATTCTAAAACACCTTAATTTAATCTCTGAATTTAACGATGATAATTGGTACTATGAGAAACAATTATTTGATCCTGATTTACACTTGATTATTCGTTTTTCTAATTGGGATGAACTTGGCGTTAAGTATTATAAACAATTTTGGGATCAAATAACGATCGATAATCCCGATTTTGTTCAGGAATATCCTAAACCGGGAAAATCATTTAAACAAACTCTTATATTGTTTCCCCGTTCAGGTGTTAAAAGAAAAATACGAATTGCACTATAACGATTTATTACTTCAAACTAATTTTTACCGTCCCCTGTACTGTCCCCCAAATAATATAAAACCCCGTAAACATTATATTTACAGGGTATTAGTGATTAGATTTGTTGTCCGACTAGGGGTCGAACCTAGACTCTTCTGAACCAGAATCAGACGTGTTGCCAGTTACACCATCGGACATTTGGGGGTGCAAAGGTATTGGAGTTTAAAATACTTTACAAATTATTTTTGGTTCCCTTTTTTCGCCCAGGAGTCGCGTAATGCGACGACCCGGTTAAAAACCAGTGCGCCGGACCTGCTATCTTTATCCACGACAAAGTAGCCTTTTCGTTCAAATTGGAACGTATCACCAGCTTGAGCTTCCTGTATCGACGGTTCAAGGTATCCTTTCACCACGCTTAAGGAATCAGGATTCAGGTAATCTTTAAAGGTTTTTCCCTCTTCTGTATTGTCCGGATCAGGTACATTAAAAAGGCGATCATAAAGTCTTACTTCGCTCTCAATTGCATGTTTTACGGATACCCAGTGCAATGTTCCTTTGACTTTCCGGTTGCTGTCAGGCATGCCACTCCGTGTCATCGGATCATATGTACAGTGGATCACCATAATCTCTCCTGTTTCCGGATCTTTCTCCACCGATTCACATTTGACGATATAGGCAGAACGGAGCCTCACTTCACGGCCGGGTGTCATTCTGAAAAATTTCCTGGGAGGGTCTTCCATAA
Organism: uncultured Prolixibacteraceae bacterium; assembly: GCA_964616825.1. GTDB lineage: Bacteria > Bacteroidota > Bacteroidia > Bacteroidales > FEN-979 > QYOJ01. Next base: position 98,812 of record CAZTSX010000010.1, on the reverse strand, counting down.
AGTCCTCACGTTCAATATACAGTTCGCGTGAAAAAGGAACCTTGCGGGTGCCTCTTGCATGATCTTCCGGGTTATTCATCGCCTCCATCTCCTCTACCTGGTCTTCCGGAAAATTATCGATCACAACCTTTACCGGGTCAAGCACTCCCATTACCCTGTCGGCTCGCTTGTTCAGGTCTTCCCTGATACAAAACTCAAGCAGGCTGACATCAATGACGTTGTCGCGCTTGGCTACACCGATGATCTCAGCGAAATTCCGCATCGACTCGGGTGTATAACCCCTGCGTCGTAATCCACTGATCGTGGGCATGCGAGGATCGTCCCAGCCGGTTACTTTTCCCTCCTGAACCAACTCCAGCAGCTTTCGCTTGCTCATCACCGTGTAGCTCAGGTTCAGGCGGGCAAACTCGATCTGGCGAGGTTCATAGATCCCGATCTCCCTGATCAGCCAGTCGTAAAGCGGCCTGTGTACTTCAAATTCCAACGTGCAAATAGAGTGAGTAATCCCTTCTATTGAATCGGATTGGCCATGAGCAAAATCGTACATGGGATAGATACACCATGTATCACCAGTCCGGTGATGAGAGGCATGGAGGATCCGGTAAATAACCGGGTCACGCATATGCATGTTGGGAGATGCCATGTCGATCTTCGCCCGAAGTACACGGGTTCCATCCGGGAATTCCCCGGCACGCATTCGGGTAAAGAGGTCAAGGTTCTCCTCCACACTACGATTCCTGTAAGGAGATTCCTTTCCAGGCCTAGTAGGTGTTCCGCGGGTGGCGCTGATCTCATCGGCCGGCATATCACATACATAGGCTTTTCCCTTTTGAATCAGGATCACCGCATATTCATAGAGCTGTTCAAAATAGTCGGAGGCATAGAAGAGGCGGTCTTCCCAGTCAAATCCAAGCCACTTCACATCTTCCATGATAGAGTCGACGTATTCAATTTCCTCTTTGATGGGGTTGGTATCGTCGAAGCGCAGGTTTGTCTTGCCGTGGTACTTTTCACCTAATCCGAAATTGAGACAGATCGATTTGGCGTGTCCGATATGCAGGTATCCATTTGGCTCGGGCGGAAACCGGGTATGGACCCGGCCATCATTCTTCCCGTTCAGTATATCCTCTTCAATGATCTCTTCAATGAAATTCAGTGACTTGGCATGTTTCTCTCCGGGGATCTTTTTCGACTCTTGCATAGACTTATTTATCATCTCCAATCAAGCGGTAAACTTACAGAATTTTAGGAAAATAGGGTCTGTTTCATTTGAATTTCCTATTTTCGGAGACAAAAAATCTGATCATGGGAAAAATCATATTAGAGGGGATGGAGTTCTTTGCCTACCATGGCTGTTTTCATGAGGAGCAGATTATCGGAACACAGTTTAAGGTTGATCTGGAGCTTGACCTTGACACGACGAAAGCAGAAACTTCTGACCACCTGCAAGATACGATTAACTATATGGAAGTATATGGTCAGGTGCGGCATGAGATGGAGCAAAAATCCCAGCTGATCGAACATGTTGCCCGGCGAATTATTGATGCGTTGAAAACTGCTTTCCCTGAAATCGCTTCCGTGCAGGTAAAAATTTCTAAAATCAACCCTTCACTAGGGGGAAAGGTAAAACAGGTAGCCTGTGTGCTAGCGGATTGATTTTTTTCCTATTTTTGCACTCCTAAATGTGGTCTCGTGGCCGAGCGGCTAGGCGGCGGTCTGCAAAACCGTATACAGCGGTTCGAATCCGCTCGAGACCTCAATTTCTAGAGCAGCCCGTTAGTGAAGTAACTGACGGGTTGTTTGCATTTTAGGGATGCTGGATCCTGGATATTTCCCATCCCTTCATGGGGAGGGGACCAAGGGGTGGGGTTTTTACTTCTTGCTTCTCCCGTAAAATATTAATTCGCTCAGGAAAATCAGGCCGAGGGTAAAGATGGAGCTGAGTATCACACGTAAAAGCGTTTGAAAGAACTCTGCGAAACGGAATATTTCCAGGTAAAAGAGGGCGAAATTATGAATCAGTACCAGAATGGTGGCATAGGAGAGGAACCATTTGAATCCAAGAATCCTCATTGAGGGTTGGATTCCCAGCTCTTCTTCCGGAATATTGGAGACCGCACGAATGACAAAGGGGCGAAAAAACGCCATTAATACGGTAGCAGCAGCATTCAATCCCGGCGTGTTAGAGAATATGTCGATGGAGAGCCCCATGATGAATGCAAGGATCAGTAACAGCCAACGAGGCGTGGCAAATGGCAGTAGCAGAATAAAGTAGACGTAGAGATAGGGATTCGTATAACCTCCAAGGTTGATGTGATTCAGGATCAACACCTGAAACAGGATCAAAAAGAAAAACCGGACAATATTTCTACTTACCAGATTGGTCATAACTCTTGAAATGAGGCCTTCAGGTTCGTTTTCTCTTCCTTAAACATATCAACTACCACCTCAACATATCCGAGGCCGTTAAAGTCGGTTAAAAAGCTAATTGCAGCCGTATTAAAGTTTTCATCCCGGTGCTCGTTTACCCGTTTAATGGTTCCAACCAGAATTCCTTCCGGAAAGATCTCGGAATTTCCACTCGTAATGATGGTATCTCCTGCTGAAACGATCAGGTGTTTCGGGATTTCCTTGGCCATGCCAATTTGGTAATCACCCCCGGGCCATTCCACGCTAACGAGTTGATTATTCTTCAAGAACTTTGCAGATATCTTCGCCTCCTTATGCAGCACCGACATGATCCAGCTGAAATGCCTGGAAACACTAACCACCTGACCAACGATTTTATCTCCCGCAATAATCCCCATGTGAGGCTCAATGCCATGCATAATTCCTTTATTGATCATCATGTAGTTGTTGCGCCGGTTGGTTGTGTTGCTGATCACCTTGGCGCTGATGAATCTGTATTCCGATTGCATGATGGTATCGTTCCTGATATAGATTTGGGTATCGGCCAGGTAGATGGCCTGTGGCATCCGGGAATGCAGCGTAGCATTCTCTTCTCCGAGGATGAAGTTGGTACGTCTCAGGTATAAGTATTCCGCGATGCTGTTATAGGTATTGTTCACCCGCCCGGATATGGAGCTGGTCCAGTCGTAAATGACCGCATTCTGGAATTTGTTATGGCGAAAGAAAAAGATCAGCGAAACCACCTCCAGAAGCAGAAAAAGGAAAATGAAATAGTGCTTCCGAAAGAAGAGATATAGGTTCCGCATCTGTCAAATCACTTGATCAAAAAGGTAAACTTATCGAAGTTTTTCAGAGCAATTCCCGTCCCTCTGGCAACTGCACGAAGAGGATCTTCGGCGACATAGACTTTCAGCTTTGTCTTTAAATGCAGTCGTTTGTCAAGCCCCCTGAGCAGGGCTCCGCCACCAGTCAGGTAAATTCCGGTTTCATAAATATCCGATGCAAGTTCAGGAGGTGTCATCTCAAGGGCATTGAGCACGGCTGCTTCAATTTTCGCAATCGATTTATCAATCGCATGTGCAATTTCAGCATGATTGATAATGACCTCCTTAGGAATCCCGGTAAGCAAATCACGGCCGTGCACAGGGTACTCTTCCGGAGGATTATCGATATCCGGGAGCGCTGCTCCGACTTCTATCTTTATCCGCTCGGCTGTTCGTTCACCTATATTGATATTATGTTGCTTGCGCATATACTCCTGGATATCGGTATTGAATTCATCCCCGGCAATGCGAATCGATTTATTGTTAACGATACCTCCCAGTGCAATAACCGCAATCTCACTTGTGCCACCGCCAACATCAATGACCATATTTCCAATCGGTTCCAGTACATCAATCCCGATCCCGATAGCGGCAGCCATGGGTTCATGGATTAACCGGACCTCTTTGGCTCCGGCCTGTTCGGCCGAATCCTTTACTGCTCGCTCCTCAACTTCGGTTATGCCGGATGGGATACAGATAACCATCTTCATGGCAGGGGGGAACCATGTTTTTCTGACTTCTATCATCTTAATCATCTCCCTGATCATATGCTCGGCAGCATGGAAGTCAGCAATCACTCCACCTCGAAGGGGGCGTATCGTCTTGATGTTTTCATGCGTTTTTCCATGCATCATCTGGGCTCGCTTCCCGACAGCAAGGATCTTATTTGAGCTTCGCTCGATAGCCACAATGGATGGTTCATCCACAACTACCTTATCTGAAAAAATAATAATCGTATTGGCAGTTCCCAAGTCAATCGCTATCTCTTTTGTGAAAAACCCCATAGTAATTTCTTCTTTTAATGTTTAAAATGTCTAATTCCTGTAAAGACCATTGACATTTCATTCTCGTCACAGAATTGGATCGAATCGTTATCCCGGATCGATCCACCCGGTTGGATCACTGCATTGATGCCTGCTTTGTGAGCGATCTCCACCGAATCTGAAAACGGGAAGAAGGCATCAGACGCCATGACGGCTCCTGTTGTATCAAAGCCGAATATCTCCGCTTTTAGAATAGCCTGTTTTAATGCATCAACCCGGGATGTCTGGCCCATTCCACACCCAATCAACTGTCGCTCTTTGACCAACACAATCGTGTTAGACTTCAGGTGCTTCACCACCTTATTTGCAAAAACAAGATCAGGAATTTCATCCTTTTCCGGATGTTTCCGTGTGACATTGCGGAAATCTTCTTCCTGTTCCGTGTTTTGATCCTTCTCCTGTTCTATCACCCCATTCAGGAGTGATTTAAACTGCCTGCCTGAAAATGTAAACGGTTTCCGACACAAAATTATTCTATTTTTCTTAGATTGAAGCAGTTCAAGTGCATCATTTTCATATTCTTCTGCAATTATGATCTCGAAAAAGAGTTTGTTGATCTTTTCTGCAGTTGTCCTGTCTATTTTCCTGTTTACGCTGATGATACCGCCAAATGCTGAAACAGGATCACACGCCAGGGCATCAATCCAGGCCTGTGTCAGAGTCTCACGACTGGCCACGCCGCAGGGATTTGTGTGCTTGATGAGCACCACAGTAGGCTCTGTAAACTCACCGATCAGCTGTATTGCGGCTTCAATATCTACCAGATTATTATATGAGATCTCTTTGCCGTGAAGCTGTGTAAACACATCATCCAATGCGCCGTAGAATATCCCTTTTTGGTGAGGATTTTCGCCATACCGTAATGAACGGCCAGTTGCATAACTCTGTTTAAATGCCTCAATCTCTGCTTTCCTGTTGAAATAGTTAAAAATTTCTGCATCGTAATGCGAAGAAACTTCAAATGCTTTTGCGGCAAAAAACTTCCTCTCTTCCAGGTTGGTAAATCCTTTTTTCTCCAGAAGCAGATTAGATACCCGGCCATAAAGTCCGGCCGATGGAACAACCAGTACATGCTGGAAATTTTTCGCAGCTGCACGGATTAGTGAAATCCCTCCGATATCAATCTTCTCAATAATCTCTTTTTCGTCATTGGTTGTTGCCACCGTCTTCTCAAACGGGTAGAGATCAACAATAACCATATCAACTGACGGGATATCATACCGGTAGAGGTCCTCTTTGTCACTCTCTTCATCCCGCCTCCACAAAATCCCGCCGAATATCTTCGGATGAAGTGTCTTTACCCGTCCCCCCAGGATGGAGGGATAGGAGGTGATTTCCTCAATCGGAATGGCTTCTATTCCCTGACTTTTCAGATATGTAAACGTACCGCCGGTTGAAAAAATCTTAACCCCATTTTGCCCTAGAATAGTTGCCAGATCTGCGATTCCCTCTTTTGAATAAACAGAGATAAGTGCAGATTTGATTTTAATCCGATTTATCATAAGAAACAGTAGTTTGAGGGTTTTCATGCAATGTTACCAAAAATCGACGTAAGAATGACCGCTTTCATGTCCGCAAACACAAAATATATTACCTTTACCATGATTTTTTTTGAAATTTTCCGAACTATGTTACTGATCTTAAGACTCATAAGAGAAAGCTTTATTTTCGCGTTCCAGGCGATAATCGTCAACAAAATCCGTACGATCTTATCATTGTCGGGAATTACGATTGGCATCTTCTGTATCATCTCGGTCTTTACAATCTTCGACTCAATGGAGATCGCCATCCGGACCAACATTGAATCGCTTGGGAGTAATGTGTTATTTGTGCAGAAGTGGCCCTGGTCGATGGGTGGGGAATACCCCTGGTGGAAATACTACCAGCGTCCTGAAGCATCTCTTGATGATATGAGAGAGATTCAGAAGCGCAGTACGTTATCAGAGATTTCTGCATTTATGATTGATGTCACCAAAACCGTTAAATTTCAGGGAAATTACATGGAGGGAGTGCAGATCGTGGGTGTTTCGTATAATTTCGATAGGGTTTTGCCCTTTGAAATCAGCGACGGGAGATATTTTTCTCCGATGGAGTCAAATAACGGAAAGAACGTATCCATTATCGGTAATGAGATTGCTGTCAATCTTTTCGGTGAGATGGATCCGGTAGGCAGGCGGATCAAGGTGATGGGGCGCAATATGGAGGTAATCGGAGTCATCGCCAAGGAGGGTGAAGATATGTTCGGTAACTCGAACGACAACACACTCTATCTCCCCATTAACTATTTCAAGAGTCTGGTCGACATTCGGGATATGGATGCCACCATCATCGTCAGAGCGAAACCCCTGGTCTCCAATGATGAACTGCGGGATGAGCTGACTGGCATCATGCGCTCCGTCAGAAAACTCAAGCCCTCTGCAGATGATAATTTTGCCATCAACGAAACGAGCATCATCACAGAAGGATTTGATAGCTTCTTCAATACAGTCGCGATCATCGGTTGGATTATAGGTGGTTTTTCCCTTCTGGTAGGCGGATTCGGAATCGCTAACATCATGTTTGTCTCAGTCAAGGAACGCACAAGTATCATCGGAATCCAGAAAGCAATCGGAGCTAAAAATTATTTCATCTTACTTCAATTCCTTTTTGAAGCTATTTTTCTCTCCCTGATCGGTGGAATTGTGGGATTGCTCCTTGTTTACATCCTGACCCTGATTATCTCATACGGATTTGACTTCGAACTTATTCTGACTGCCGGAAATATCTGGCTCGGAGCGGGTGTCTCGGCAGCGATAGGATTAACTTCAGGAATCATTCCTGCCATGCGGGCTTCCCGCCTTGATCCGGTGGATGCGATGCGGAGTACCGGTTAATTAAGAAAGGTTAGTCCGTCATTTGTATATGGGAAACCAATATGTCCAGGGCAACCCGGTTCTTCCCTCCCCGTGGTATGATAAAATCAGCAAAACGTTTTGACGGTTCAATGAATTTCACGTGCATCGGTTTGACGAAAGTTTCATAATGGCGAAGTTCCTGGTCGGGTGAACGGCCCCTTTCGTCCATATCTCTTCGAATGATCCGCTTCAATCTTTCATTGGGATCGGTATCAACAAATACCTTAATATCCAGCAAATCGCGCAGACCGGGTTCTGTCAGGATCAGAATTCCCTCGATGATAATGATTTTCCGTGGTTGTACAAGCGTCGTCTCAGCAGAACGGGCACACGACATGTAAGAGTAGTGTGGCATCTTAATGGATTCTCCTAGTTTCAGATCTTTCAGCTGGCGGATCAACATCTCCCACTCAATGGCATCAGGGTGGTCAAAATTGATTTGTTGTTTTTCCTCGTGCGTTTTATCCCCATTATCCCAATAATAAGCGTCTTGCTTAATTACCGCTACATCATCTTCCGGCAACCTGGTGATCAATTCATCAACGACTGTGGATTTACCTGATCCGGATCCTCCGCTGATTCCGATTGTTAGCATAATTCAACGCTTGTAAGGGCGACCGAACCGGTCGCCCTTACAAGCTGCATAATTCCGTTAATACACCATGAGTTGATTTCGGATGAAGGAATCCGATGTTGAGGTCTTCAGCCCCTTTGCGGGATGTGTTGTCAATCAATCTTATACCCATCTCCTTTGCCTCTTTCAATGCCATGTCTGCATCATCCGTTGCCAAAGCAATATGATGGATACCTTCTCCTTTTTTCTCCAGAAATTTACCAATCGGTCCTTCGGGATCGGTAGATTCCAGCAGTTCTATTTTTGTTTCTCCTACCTGAAAAAATGCTGTTTTCACCTGCTGGTCTTTTACCTCTTCAATGGCATAACAAGGGGTGCCGAGAAGTTTCTCGTAATAGGGAATCATCTCATCCAGACTGTTAACAGCAATACCTATATGTTCAATATGGCTGATCTTCATATTCCTCTCTTAATTTTTATCAAAAATATCGTTTTTTAAACCAAAAGGCAAGGCTTACAAGGCTGATCAGAACGGGCACTTCAACAAGCGGTCCGATCACCGCAGCAAATGCCTCTCCTGAATTCAATCCAAATACGGCAATCGCCACAGCAATCGCCAGTTCGAAGTTATTGCTGGCAGCCGTAAAGGAGAGGGTAGTGGTCTTTTCATAACCGGCTTTCAATTTCCATCCCATGAAAAAGGAGACGATAAACATTACCACAAAATAGATGGTCAGGGGGATGGCAATATAGACGACATCCATTGGGATCTTCACAATGTATTCACCTTTCAGCGAAAACATCACGACAATGGTAAAAATCAGGGCAATAAGTGTAATGGGGCTAATCCTCGGGATGAATACCCTTTCGTACCAATCTCTTCCCCGCCATCTGATCAGGCTATACCGTGAAATTACTCCGGCCAGAAACGGTATTCCCAGATAAATAAATACACTTTTTGCAATTTCGCCTATGGTAATATCTACATCAACAGATTTCAGGCCAAACAACGAGGGCATCACGGTAATGAAAAACCAGGCATAAACAGAGAAGAATAACACCTGAAAGATGGAGTTAAAGGCGACCAGGCCGGCACAATATTCCCGGTTGCCCCTGGCCAGATCGTTCCATACAATAACCATGGCTATACATCTTGCCAGGCCGATCAGTATCAGGCCTACCATATATTCCGGATAACCCCGCAGGAAAACAATTGCCAGAATAAACATGAAAACCGGACCGATGATCCAGTTCTGTACCAGAGATAACAACAGCACTTTCCAGTCTTTAAACACATCTCCCATCTCTTCATACCGCACTTTAGCCAATGGTGGATACATCATCAGGATCAAGCCTATGGCGATTGGAATATTGGTGGTTCCAACCTGGAAGTTGTTCCAGAAATCAACAATTCCTGGAAAAAGATACCCCCAGAAAACACCAACTCCCATGGCGATAAAGATCCATAGAGTTAGGAACCGATCCGGAAATTTAAGACGTTGTTTTTCCAGTACCACAGCTATTGTTTTTATGTTTTCTTCTTAATGTTATAACGAATGATAGAATTCAGTAAATTCTTCCTGGATCTCATCGCGTATTTTTCTGTATACGGGCAGGATTTCTGCTTCGCTTCCCCTGGTTGCTGCAGGATCTTCGAAGCCAATGTGGATCTTATGTTTAATTTCTCCGTTAAATATGGGACAACTCTCCCGGGCATGATCGCAGACTGTGATGACATAGTCAAATGAGTTGCCGATAAACTGGTTAATATGTTCAGGGTGTTGTGAAGAGATATCAATTCCTATCTCTTTCATTACTGTCACAGCATGTGGATTTATGGCTGCCTCTGGCCGGGTGCCCGCAGAGAATATTTCCAACCTGGAGTCTATCGCTCTCAATATTCCTTCTGCCATCTGGCTTCGACAAGAATTTCCGGTACAGAGGATTAATATTTTCATTAATCTTATGTATCTTTAGCTAAAATTTATACCTGATTTTTTCGTCATCGCAAATATACGCTGAGTAAATTTATCATTTCACATTTAATTCGCTTAAATTGAAACACCTTGAAATAGAACGCAAATTCCTGGTCCGGAAAGAGATCTGGGATGGAGTTGAAAAAGCTGAGAGCAAGCAGATCAAGCAGGGATATCTGTCCCGGGATGAAGAGGCAGTGATCCGTGTCAGGATAGCCAATGATATTGGATTACTTGCTATCAAAGGGAGGCGGGAGAATATCAGCCGTATGGAGTTCGAATATACCATACCCCTTGAGGAGGCCCGTGCACTGCACTCTCTTGTTGCAGGCAACCTGATTGAGAAAACAAGATATAAGATCAACCATCACGGGAAATCGTGGGATGTAGATATCTTCCATGGCTTAAATGAAGGATTGTACATGGCAGAGATTGAGCTTGAAAGCACTGAGGAGGAGTTTGATTTACCTGAATGGGCAGGGAAGGAGGTATCTCATGATCCCAGGTACTACAACTCTTATCTATCAGCGCACCCCTTTACATCCTGGTAAAATAGCCTTCTCGTCGTCTCATTCCCCACTACTGTTTCACCTCTTCGTAATCGTTCCCTCCCCCGTTATATCAATGATGGTTTGCGGTGTTCCAAACATCGAGTAAATCTTGATCCCGGGTTCTGACAAATCGATTGCATTCAGGTCGATCTTCCTGAGAGTGAAATTATCATATGTCCGGAAATATAACACACGGTTTGTCAGGTCACGGAATGTGACCCATTGGGTCGACTCTTTTTCAACGGTATTGTTCGCTCCAGGTTGCGTGATAATTCCGAACGGGATATCGAAGGTATTAATGACATGTTGCCCTAGGTTCAGGTTATTCTGGGCGTCAATTTGCTGATCAACAAAGTCTGTAAGCACTCCCAGACGCACAAACCGGCTGGGTGGAGTATAATCGCCTGGGAGGCCCCACATGCCGGCTCCATGACCGGTTGGAACAAACGAAAGACCTGCCTCAATCCGGTTAGGCGGATTACTTGTATTCATCCCGATGAAATTGCGCAGGTTGGTTACATGCCAGGGGAATTTGGGAGCGTTGGTCATGATTCCAAGAGGATTGTCATAGACGTTGTAGGTCCCATAATTGTATTCGATCACAATGCATCCACCAGCAGCGTCATATACTATGAAATGGACCGTCGGATCAATTTTACTGGTAGGATCGGTATAATTAATAAAAACTTTCACGGAGGGGAGTGCATTTCGGACCTCCTCGACAGTTGAAAAATTTCCTAATGCCCAGTCGCAGAACATAGCCTGGGCCAGTGCCTCGTTTGAGTCTGCCAGGGTTACTGTCTGCCAGGTCATGTTGTTCTCGAACCAAAACGATCCAACGGCCAGTCCTTTTTCGTTCATCCCATCCATTGAACCGTAGGTCAGCCCCATTGCCGTAATGGCCACATAGCCATATCGGGTATCCCATTTTAATCCGTTAACTCCGTCCTGAAAAGGACTGATAAATGCTGTATTCCTGGGAATCACCACCGTCTGGTAATGCAGGTTGACCGCAAATTCCATGGATCGCGTGACCATTATCGAGCCGTCTTTGGCCTGAAGGCGAAATACTGTGCAGGCATCTGTTTTTGGGAGAGCTCCCAGCATCAACAGAAAAAGCATCCAACTAATTGATCTGTTCTGTTTCATAATCATACGTTTTTTTATTCCATCCAAATTTAACGTAATCATTTCAGATACACAACTTTGCTCTGACGGATAAAAGGTTCAAAACAGGATAATTGCGAATGTGGCAAAATGAAAAACCTCTGAAATTCCGTATTACTAGTCGGACTTACAGAGGTTTTTTTGTGGAGCATAAGGGAGTCGAACCCTTGACCTCTAGACTGCCAGTCTAACGCTCTAGCCAGCTGAGCTAATGCCCCGTTGAGCGGGCAAAGTTATAATTTTTTATTTTTGTGTAAACGATTCCAATGAAACGCCTGTTTGTTGCCTTTAAAATCAATCCTGATCCGAATTTTCTGAGTGATTTCGTTCGTTTACAGCATGCTTTATCCCACGAAAAGATTAAATGGGTAGAGGAGAAGAATATTCACATCACTATAAAATTTCTGGGTGAAACAGAAGAGCGCTTAATCCCTGATATCTCTCAAGTCCTCAAAAACCTAACGGAAGCTAATTCCAGTTTCACATTCCGGCTTGCAGGATTAGGAGTCTTTGGCAGTTCGTACAATCCCCGCGTCATCTGGACGGGTATCAGACCATACGATAAACTGGCCACACTGATGAAAATGGCTAGTTTGGATTTTGAATCTCTTGGTTTTCAGACAGGGCGTCAAAATCTGGTTCCTCATCTCACGCTGGGGAGGATCAAGTATCTGCAAGACAAAGTCTTTTTTCAAAAAATACTGGATAAAATGAAAGGCCTCTCTTCTCGCCCGGTGTCAGTTAAAAACCTGGTTCTTTATGAGAGCATTCTTCGTCCAAAAGGATCTGATTATTTTTCAATTGAAACGTTCTCATTGAAAAAATAAATTCCCGTATTATTTTTATCGCAAAACAACAAATTTCTGAACATAATAGCGGTCATCATTAGTCAACCTGATGAAATAGACTCCTTCTGCAAATCCGGAGACATCAATTCTTTTTGTATACTTCTCAGGCAGGCCTGATAATGGTTGCATGATCTTGGTATTTCCCGTCACATCGCTTATCGTTAGCATAAGCTTCTTTTCGCTTCCGTTGATCTGTATATTCATTGTTTCCTCAACAGGATTGGGAAACAATCTCACAGTAGCATCGAGAGTGTGGGCATTGATACCCAGACAGTCAGATACAAATACCGACTTGCTGCTGGATGTGCCATCTCCGCAATCATTCACTCCATTCACTGAAATGTCGCCACTGATGGCTTGCGGGTCAAATCCAATAGTAACTTCATTTGTTCCCATGCCTGCAGATATATAGGCCCCTGTTGGTAGGGTCCAGGTGTATGAAGTCGCTCCCGGGATAACAGGAACATCATAAACATATCCCCCTTGATTCACACAAACTGTATCGTTTCCACTAATTTGCCCGGCGGGCTCGGGTATTGTTGCGGGCGTCAGATTCCGAGTTTGAGATGGACTGGCCCCACAACTGTTTCGTGCGAAAACAGCGATGTCACCGGAGGTTGACCCCCAAATGACATTTACTTCTGTTGTTCCTTGTCCGCTAACGATTTGTGCATCAGCTGGAACCGACCATTCGTACACATCGGCTCCAGGTAGTGCGTCTATCGAAAAAGTTGTTTCAACGCCAGTACACCCGAAATCGGGTCCTGAAATAGCTCCCGGCATAGGAAGCATCGGTTCCACGGTTACATCCAGGGTACTTGGCGGGCTGTTGCCACAGATGTTCCCAACGATAATCGAGATTATGCCGGAGGTTTGTCCCCAGGTAACATTGATTAGTGGAGAATTCTGCCCCGATACTATGGTTGCATCATTCGGCACTGTCCATGAGTAGGAGGTAGCTCCAGGTATCGGTGTAACCTCGTAGCTTTCCGTTGTGGCCTCACAGACTAATGTAGCTCCAATAATGTCACCCGCTGATGTAATCGGCGTTAGCACTGTGACTTCAACATCATCGGATACGGTTTCGGGGCTGCTATCGGTAACTGATACTGAATATGTTGTCGTTGCAGATGGAGTAGCAACTGGATTCGCTATAGTAGGATCGCTTAGTCCGGTTGTTGGTGACCAGAGATAGGTGAAAGGCGGATCTCCTAAAGTAAGAACCGCATCAAGCTGAGAGGAAGCTCCCTCGCATATGGTACTCGGATCAGCCACAGCATCAACAGAAAATCCACTTCCAACCATGATTCTCAGGCTGGCAATCCGGCGATGAACCGGTGTGCCGTTAGGTCCTTTTGCTTCAAAAGTGACCATGTAGATCCCCTCAGGTACAGATCCGTCACAAATCACCCTCACTGGCAGCGAGCCGGGAAACGTGGTGATCTCCGTTCCACTTGGGAAAGAAAATGTAATGGTTCCACTTGTAGGAATTGGATTTACGCTGGCTGAAAGCACAACAGTATCGTCATAAAGTTTTACTTCAGGCACGTTGACCGTAAAGGTACTTGAGTCGCTAGGCGTATATAACGTATCGCCTGCTTTATCTATTGCCATTGCAAAATCAGGAAAATAAGCTGTAACACTCATAAAGTTCCCATTACGAAAGTCAGCCCAATTAGCCATGGAAACTTTGCTGTTGGAAACGATGCCGTTATAGTCGCCCTGGTAACGGGGTGTTCCTCCGCCACCACAGGTGTTGCAGTTGATCTTCATTTTTTTATTTGATATCGGTTGATTTTCGACAAACGTTTCTCCTCCATCATCTGAATAAGTAGCATAGATTAACGCACTATCACTGGTGGGTGTATCTCGGGTGTCCATCCACTGCACGTAAAGTCTTCCCGTCTCTTTGTCGCACCACATCGCAGGATGCCATTGGTTGTGCTGCGTGGTATTGGCGTCGTCATTGACGATTACGTCGGTTGACCAGGTACTTCCGCCATCATCACTATATCTGCTCCAAATGTCTGGTTTGTTCCCGCTTCCCGGAGGGTCATTGGAAGCATAGACACAATAGAGTCTGCCCCGGTATGTGCCATAGCTGTTGTCGGCCCCAATAAATGGATATGGACGGGTTCTCATATTTTGAACTGAATTGCGCCCATTCACATTATTACCAACAGTGTTTGCCCAGTAGTTTTGTGATCTCTGAACAAAAGTTGCACCCCCATCAAGGGAACGGAAAAAAGTATATCTTGAGCTAAATGCACTTCCGCCGTTAGCGACCACATAAACAGCTCCACCCTGAATGTTTCCGTATGCTCCAACACACACCATCATGCCTGGCAGGCTCTGTGTGCTGGTTGTAAAGGTGTTTTGCCATGTCGCACCGAGATCAGTACTCCTGGCAAAGTTTCCACTGTTGTATGAGTTGCTGGTCATGCATGTGTAAGCATAATTAGCATAAGGTCCGGCTGTTTGATCAGCAGCAATCCAGTTTTTATCACCACCATTAATTGCGGTAACAGGGGAACCCCATGTGGCTCCGTTATCCTGAGAAGTAATTACCTTACAACCTTGAATTGTGCTTCCATACATGTTTTCATAATAGAGAGTCCCAATGCTATCATATGCCTGTACAGGATCGCCACGCATGTTTGCTCCAAAATTGGGAGTGTTTCTATACCAATTGAAGCCATTTTCAGTGTGGTGCGTTCCATTTATATTAAATGCTGTAAAGTACCAGGTCGGGTCAGCTGGGTTTTCAGCAATGTTTCCTTCAGCAAAATCCACTCCCAGGTTGAAATTGTCAAAATTATCAATTGTCATCACAGAAGATAAGGGCGCAACATCCGGTTCTCCCTGCCATTGTTGTAATAGAGATAAAGGGATTTGATCCACGTTTGGATTGTCTTCAACGCCGGTTAAATCCTGTGCAATTACCCCAAAAGGTATCATCAAAAATACCCATGTGGCAATCACACAGATGTAAAGAATATAGTTTAAATTTTTCATAATATACATTGTTTCTAAATATTAATTGGATTGAATAAATACAAACATATAAAAAATATTTATCTCAATCGATATTTTCTTTATATTGTAACCTAAATTTTTTGATTACGTCAAAGGGCCGGATGAAATGCCGCCATGACAAAAGGTCAACCGGTAAAAATGTTAAATGTGTAATTTTATCTGATTTCATGATCCCCGAAGAAATAATTTCTTCCCTTCGCGCATGTTTCCACTCACAGGGAGACACAAACTTCACCATTCAGTCGTTTAATTATCTTACAGGTGGCGATATCAATCAAACATGTAAAATTGATACTTCTTCCGGTACTTTTTGTCTCAAATACAATTTTGCAGGAAAATTTACCTCCATGTTTGAAAAAGAGGCTCATGGCTTACGGTTGCTACAGAGAGCAAGTGAATTGCTTGTCCCAGACGTCGTTACTGAAAACACATTATCCACATACACTTACCTGCTACTTGAATTTATTGATTCCGAAAGAGAAATCGATCGCTTTATGTTCCATTTTGGTGTAGCTCTTGCTAAGCTTCACGACCATTCGTCTGATTTTTATGGTCTTGATCATGACAATTACATGGGATCTCTACCGCAGAGCAACACACAATCCAATGATTGGTTTGATTTCTTTGTTGAGGAGCGACTACAAAAACAGGTTGCTCTGGCCCGCGATTCGCGGCGACTTGATTATTCAACATCAAAGCGATTTGATGATTTGTTCGGTCGCCTGAGCAGATTGCTTTCGAAGGATGTGCCTGCTCTTCTTCATGGTGATTTGTGGAGTGGGAATTATATAGTTTCTGAGGCAGGTGAGGCGTGCTTGATTGATCCGGCTGTCTATTATGGTCATCGGGAAGTGGACCTGGCCATGACTACACTTTTCGGCGGATTTTCTCCTGATTTTTATCTCGGATACGAAACTCATCATGCCCTGGAACCAGGCTGGAAAGAGAGGCTTGAGATTTACAATCTGTATCCTCTGTTAATTCATTTAAATCTTTTCGGAAGGAGTTATTTGGGCTCGATCCTTCAAATCCTCAACCGCTATATTAAGTAACACTCTGGCGATCTTTCCAGAGCTCTTTGAAGCTTTTGTTGGCTACTTTAGGAAGTGTTCTGCGGGGACCCCACATTTTTGCTCCAAACATGCTTACTGCTCTGTTTTTAATGCCCGCGCCGGGCTTGTCAAGCGTCCAGCGATGAAGCATCGTATATTTCCATCCTCTCATCATTCGTCTCCAATTGTAACTACTATAGTTCCTTAACACGGCCTCTTTTCTGTTTCGCAAAAGCAATTCGTGAAGTGGTATTTTTACCGGACAGATCTCTGTACACTTCCCGCAAAGGGAAGATGCAAAGCTCAGGTGATTATAATCGCGCAATCCTTTAAGGTATGGCGATATAACAGAGCCGATGGGGCCCGAGTAGACGGAATCATATGTATAGCCGCCTACATTCCGGTAAACCGGACATTCATTCAAACAAGCCCCGCATCGAATACATGAAAGAGCCTTTCGCTGTTCCTGATACTTCATGATCTCTGTTCGCTTGTTGTCAACCAGGATGACATACATTTTTTCCGGTCCGTCTGGTTCTTTTTCTTTTTTCGGCCCAAATAAAATATTATTATAAGCTGTAATATGCTGTCCCGTTCCATATGTTGCAAGTAGTGGAAGAAAGAGATCCAGATCTTCCAGGGATGGAATGATTCTCTCAATGCCGGCAACGACAATATGAATTTTTGGAAAAGCGAAAGACAAAATGCCGTTTCCCTCGTTTTCAGTCAATGCAACAGCCCCGCAATCTGCAATCAAAAAGTTAGCGCCTGTAATCCCAACATCAGAACGAATAAACTCATTGCGCAATTTTTCTCTGACAAATTTTGTGATCTCTTCAGGAGGAGTGTTTGCGGGCAATCCAAATTTCTGATGAAACAATTCAGATACATCTTCCCTGGACTTATGCATAGCAGGCGTGACAATATGATATGGTTTTTCGCCAGCGAGTTGCACAATATATTCTCCCAGATCGGTTTCAAAAACTTTTCGTTTGTTTTTTTCAAGCAGCTCATTTAACTGAAGCTCTTCTGATACCATGCTTTTTTGCTTAACGATCACCTTTGCTTTTGCCTTCTTAATGATCTGCATGATCTCTTTCTGTGCGTCTCTTTCGCCAGGGGCCCAAAGTACAGTTCCACCCTGACTCTCAAAATTTCTTTTAAACTCTGTTAAATAACCATCCAGTTTGTTGATGACTTTGTTCTTGACGTTTGCAGCTCTTCGTTTGGCTAACTCTAAATCACGGTATTGTTGCTTTCCAGTGTTTACAGCCAGATCATATCTGCCGATATTAAAATTAATCCGCTTTCGGTGTTCTTTATCGAATGATTTTTGAAGAGCATCATTCAAAAATCGCTGCGCTGTATAATTCATCAGATTAACATTGAATATTGTCAGAGATCTTCTTCACCCTTTGTTGATGTCTTCCCCCTTCAAAATCTGTATGTAAAAAAAGTTCCGCTATTTCAACGGCCTGATTGTTTGTAATGAACCTGGCCGGTAATGAAATAATATTCGCGTCATTGTGCAGTCGGGCAAATTTTGCGATTTCCGGTTGCCAGCAAAGCGCGGCTCTTACATGTGGATATTTGTTTGCAACCATCGCTGCTCCATTTCCGCTTCCGCAAATAATAATTCCCCTGTTGAGTAGCCCTTTTTCAATGGCTGAGGCCAGCGGATGAATAGGATCAGGATAATCCATACTCACATTGGAATTCGTTCCAAAATCTTTTAGATCAAATCCCCACCCGTTTATCACTTTTTTCAGGTACTCTTTCATCTCGAATCCGGCATGATCACAACCTATAGCAATAATTTCACCAGCTTTTACCATTGTTAATAATTTTCAGGCAAAGTTAATCATTATGTGATCCGGATTGTCTGGAAATCATAATTTTAAATTTTAAACAAAAATATGTTAACAACTGTGTACCTTTGTTCTAAAATTCTGATAAAATATCACTTTTAGGGTATGCCATAAAAAAAGTGAATATTTTCTAAAATTTATCCATTGTTATCAAATTATCTTCACAATGGAATTGAGGCTTTCAGCGTTTTTTTTATGAACAAAGTTGAAAAATAGCATTCATGTTAAAATTGATTAATCAACTATAAAGTAAGCTTTTATAAAATATTAAATGTGAATAACCTGTTCAGATTAAATGATAAATCATTTTACAAAATTTTTTCATAAAAATCTTTTAACCAAACTAACACCCATTAATAATAACAATAAATAAAAAGTTCTTTTTTTAATATTATTAGAAATGGAAATTTCCAGAAAAAATCTGATTGATAATATCAAACAAATTCAGAAAAGAAAAAACGTTGTAATTCTTGCGCATTTTTACCAAGTATCAGAAATACAGGATATTGCGGATTTTGTTGGAGATAGCCTTGCACTAGCTCAACATGCTTATGAAACGGATGCTGAAATTATTCTGTTTGCAGGAGTTCACTTTATGGCAGAAACAGCCAAGATTTTAAATCCTGGTAAAAAAGTGATTCTTCCTGATCTTGAAGCAGGTTGTTCACTGGCAGATTCATGTCCTCCTGCGGAATTTAAAAAATTTAAAAAAGAACATCCGGATCACATCGTTATTTCTTATATTAACTGTACTGCACAGATCAAAGCGTTGTCAGACATTATCTGTACTTCCAGCAATGCTGTCAACGTAGTAAATTCATTTCCTAAAGACCAGAAATTGATTTTTGCACCAGATAAGAACCTTGGAAATTATATTAACAATATTACAGGGAGGAAGATGGTTCTCTGGAATGGAACGTGTGAAGTTCATGATATCATCAACACAGAAGCAATAATTGATTTGAAGAAAGTTCATCCGGATGCAAAGCTCATTGCTCACCCTGAATGTAAAGCCGTTGTGTTGGAATTAGCAGATTTCGTTGGTTCCACAACAAGCTTATTGAACTTTTCTAAACAGGATCCCTCTGAAAAGTTTATCGTAGCAACCGAAACAGGAATTTTGCACGCAATGAGGAAAGCCTCTCCCGAAAAGGAATTTTTCATTGTTCCGACAGACGAGACATGTTCCTGCAATGATTGTCCGTATATGAAGAAAAACACACTGGAGAAGATCCTTGCAGCGCTTGAAAACGAAAAGCCTGAAATAGTCCTGGACAAACGACTATTGGAAAAAGCCAAAAAACCTGTATTAAAAATGCTGCAATTATCATAATGATGATGGGGAGAAAGCGAATAGTCATATTATTAATTGTGATCTTCTGCCCGCTAGCTTATGCTGCCTGTCAGGATACAACAAAGCTGAGTGGATTCCGGCAATTTTTCTATCCCAACGGAAGCCTTTCCAGCGAAGGCACCATGCAAAACGGACAACCAAATGATTATTGGAAATCCTATTATGAGAACGGAATATTAAAATCAGAAGGAAACCGGAGAAATTTTGAGTTAGACAGTATCTGGAAATTTTTCAATCCGGAAGGAAAACAGATCCTGGAGATTACTTATAAAAATGGGAAACGGAATGGTGTAAAAATTTCATGGCTTGACAGAGAGACCATATATGAGAACTACAGTAACGATATAAAAAACGGATATACAGAATATTACAATATACAAGGTTGGAAAAAAATAGATATTCCGTTTGTCAAAGGATTAGAGCAAGGAATTGGCAAAGAGTACTCCCCTGAAGGGAAAATAATCACGATCACAGAATATAAAAAAGGATTTATTGTTGACAGAACCAAGATCAATCGCCTGGACAAATACAACAGAAAACAGGGAAAATGGATTAGTTTCTGGGATAATGGAAAGTATAAACTGGAAGGAGTATTCAAAAACGACAAGAAAAACGGATATTTTAAGAAGTATTCGAAAAAAGGAGATCTGATCAGTATCGAAAAATACATTGACGACATCCTGCAGCACGAAGCGGCAGAGATACAAAAGCTTGAAGTTGAAAAAGAGTATTACGCCGATGGAAAAGTCAAATCCACAACACTTTACCGGAATGGAATTCGGGAAGGAATCAGGATGGAGTTTTCTCCTGAAGGTCGGATCATCCAGGCGATTGAATACAGAAACGGGATCCTGGCAGGCGAAGGGCTTGTATTGGAAGATGGCAGCCGGAACGGCCACTGGAAAGAGTACTATCACAATGGATCTCTCAAAGCCGAAGGAGACTACGATAACGGAAAAAAAACAGGAACCTGGAAATATTTGCATTCAAACGGAAAACTTGAACAAACAGGTCTCTATAACACAGATGGAAAGCCAGAAGGAATCTGGAGATGGTACTTTGATTCGGGACAAATATTAAGGGAAGAAAATTATTATAAAGGTAAACGTGACGGCCTTTCTGAGGAGTTCGATGAAGATGGAGTCCTTATTGAAATGGGAGAATACTATGATGGGCTGGAAGACGGACCCTGGTTCAAGCTAATAGGAGATTATTATCAACGAGGTAATTACAGGGATGGACTAAGAACAGGGATGTGGTTTGATTACCATCTTCAATCCAATGAAAATAAAACCGATAGTCTGTTGATCTTCAAAGGAGGATTCATTGAGGATCTGCCCGATGGCAAACACATATATTACTGGGACAACAAGAAAATAAAAGATGAAGGCATCTATATAATGGGCAGAAAAGAGGGGAACTGGACAAAATACAACTACGACGGAACACTCTTTTTGATCATCTCATTTGTAAATGGCGTTGAAACACGATATGATGGGGTGAAAATCAAACCTCCAATTGAATCCGAAGAGTGATGATGAAGAAAGCAAAAAAGAAAAATCCTAAACCAACCAGTGCATCAGGTGATCAAGAGTTGATCAGGTTAAATAAATTCATTGCGAATTCGGGAGTGTGTTCACGGAGGGAAGCCGATGAATTGATCAAAGCCGGAACAGTAAGGGTCAATGGAGTTGTTGTTACAGAGATGGGGACCAAAGTATCCCCTACCGACAAGGTTAAATTTGGAGACCAGGCGCTACGGCGAGAAAAAAACAAGTATATCTTGCTTAACAAGCCAAAAGGATACATCACCACAATGAACGATCCGCAAAAACGGAATACGGTCATCGCGTTGATCAAAGATGCTTGTAAAGAAAGAGTATACCCGGTCGGAAGGCTTGACAGGAACACCACCGGGCTTCTTCTGTTTACCAATGATGGCTTCATAACAAAAAAATTGACCCACCCCAGGTATGGAATTAAAAAAATATACCATGTTGTGTTGAACAAGCCATTGACAAAAGAGGATAAAAATAAAATTAAAGAAGGCATGGAGCTGGACGACGGCTTCATTCGCGTCGATCAGATCGAATATATAGGAGATGGGAAAGATAAACGGGAAATCGGGATCGAACTTCACTCCGGAAAAAACAGAATTGTTCGCAGAATTTTTGAACAACTGGAACATAGAGTAGAAAAACTCGACCGGGTCTATTTTGCAGGATTGACTAAAAAGAACCTGCCTCGCGGGAAATGGCGGTTTCTGGAACAGAAAGAGATCAATTTATTGAAAATGATTTGTTCAAAATGACAAAAAAATCCGTCACGATTTATATTGTTGAAGACGAGCTTTTAATAGCTTCTTGTCTGAAGGATCAATTGGAAGATACAGGTTATCAGATCTTAGGCGCCTCTACACGTGGTGAAAAAAGCATCGAAGAGTTAACGAAATTACGAAATGAGAATTGTGAGCCAATGATCGTTCTTATGGATATAAACTTGCGCGGGAAAATGGATGGCATCGAAACCGCTCGGCACATAACAGAGTTGTTCGATTGCTCGATCATATTTCTTACCGGACAAAGTTCCAGAGAGATTTATGAGCGATCTTCCCGCATCAAGCCATTTAGCTTTGTATTGAAACCGTATGATCAGGAACAGATGATCATGGCCATTGAGATTGCAGCTTACCAACGGGAATTGGAACAGGAAAACAAAGAGATCAAAGAGAAGCTGGCATCACTTTTATCGAAAAACTCAACCGAATAGTAACGAAAATTTATCAGACCATGAGAAAATATCTTTTTCTCCTCGTTTTTATAGGATCTTACGGCATTTCTGTTGCTGAAGATCCGATTCAGGATTTGATCAAGCGGGCTGGCGATGCAAAGACATTCCCAAAAGACAACCTGCTTGTTGTGTTCGACAGCACCATCTCGGATGTGCAGGAAAGCGGATTAACCTATGTGAGAAACCACATCCTTTATAAGATCCTTATTGCCACAGGAGCCAAAAACCTTAATGCATTGACCTTTGGGTATGATCCCCAATCTGCATATGTAGAGATCCAAAAAGCAGCGATCTACAGGAGAGATGGAAAAATTATTAATCTGGACCTGGGTGGCGTTATGGATTATCCTGCCCCGGCACGAGCGATTTATTGGGGTGCCCGGGAAATCATGATCGAAACAGGACGGCTCGAACCGGGAGATGCCGTTGAAGTGGTTATGTTCAAAAAGGGATTTACATATGCCTTGCTTCAGGACGATGATGACAAATACATTCCTCCTATGCGGGGGCATTTTTATGACATCGTTGAATTTTACAGCTCGAATCCGGTTAACCTGAAAGTATATCAGGTAAAAGTTCCAAAAGAGAAAACCCTGCAGTTTGAATTTTATAATGGGGAAGCACAGGTATCGGGATGGATCAGGGATGATAAATTTGTTTATACCTTTTCCAAAACCAATATGGTTCCCATCAAATCAGAACATCGAATGGTAGCCAAATCCGATGTAGCCCCAAAATTATTGATCTCTACCAGCCCTGATTGGTATGCAAAATCGACCTGGTTTTTTCAGGTGAACGAAGATTATGGAAGTTTTGACAACACGCCTGAGATCCAAACCAAAGTGAACGAGATTCTGAAAGATGCGAAAACCGAGCTGGATTCAATATCTCTTTTAACACACTGGTGTGCAGATGAAATCCGCTACTCCGGTATCTCCATGGGTGAAGGTGAGGGATTTACACTTCATAAGGGAGAGATGACCTTTACCGATCGGTGTGGTGTTTGTAAAGACAAAGCGGGCATGTTGATCACGATGTTGCGGGCAGCAGGATTTGAATCCTATCCAGCAATGACTATGGCCGGATCACGTATTGACTACATTCCAGCCGACCAATTCAATCATTGTGTGACTGTGGTAAAACGACGCGATGGCAATTATCAGCTACTGGATCCGACATGGGTCCCTTTTCTGCGTGAATTATGGTCAAGCGCTGAGCAGCAGCAGCAATACCTGATGGGCGTTCCGGAAGGAGCTGACCTGGCTACTACCCCGATTTCCAATCCGGCAAACCACTATATTAATATTACTGCAAACGCTGAATTGGATGCAAACGGAACGCTAACCGGGAACCTGATTATCACAGCAGAGGGACAATCAGATGGCTCGGTTCGTAGGTTTTTCAAGTACTCAAATAAAACGCAATGGGATCAAAATATCGAACGGGAATTTTTACGGATCCACCCCAAAGCAAGGATCACAGAACTGGAATATGGCGATCCGATGGACTACATGGCTGGCCCGATCCGGATAAAAGTTGCCTATACCATTCCTGATTATGCAGTGGTGGCAGGCAAAATGATGATTTTTACACCAATTCTGGCCGCACAACTCTTCAAATCAACACAGTCACATCTGTATTTCAATACCGGATTGGAAAAGCGTAGCTATCCATTCCGCGACAGATGCTCCAGACAGGTCGAAATAACAGAGTCTATTAAACTCCCGGATATAAAACAGACGATCCGTATTCCAGAGTCGATTGACAAAACGGGCCAGGTTGCTTCTATCAAAGCTGGCTATCAGCTTAACGGCAACGAACTCCGTTTCACCGAGATAATATCTCTTGGAAAACGAATCTATGAACCCGAAGAGTGGCCCGAATACAAAACGGTAGTTGAAAACCAGAACCGGTTTGCCAAAGAACCTGTAATTATTAAGATAAACAACTAATTTTCAGACGTGTAAATATATTATTATGAAGAAATCAATAGGACATCTAATCGTTTTCATTTCAATCCTGTTTACTTTTCCCGGAATGGCACAAAACGAGGATTACGATGCTGTTTATCAAAAACTATCGAAATCATATACCCTGAATCCGGATGGATCCATCGATTACAGGCTTTCTAAATCACAAAAACTACAAACCTATCTATCAATTAATCGCCTTTTCGGAGAGACATTTATCGTCTTCAATCCAGATTTTCAGACATTAAAAATCGATGAAGCCTATACATTAATGGCAGACGGTAAAAAGGTTATCACCCCCGAAAATGCATTCAATAAAGTGCTTCCACGATTTGCCAGAAAAGCGCCCGCATTCAATCATCTTCGCGAAATGGTGGTGACTCATACGGGATTGGAGATCGGCTCAATCATCAATCTGGAGTATACGATTCAAACCCTAAACGGATTTTTCCCTGCCCTGATGGCCACGGAAGTTCTGGCAGAGACGCAACCTGTAGACAGACTGACGATATATGTCAAAATACCGCAAGGCCAGGAGCTTTACTATCATCTGTTCAATTCAACGTTGAAGCCCCAAATTGGCAATGCCAACGGATATACATCGTATAAATGGGAAATTGAACACATCCCGGCAATTTCATCAGAGAAAAATCAACTGGACAATCATGGCAATTACCCGACCCTGATTTTCAGCACACTCGATAGCTATCGCGATCTTGTTGTCTATTTTAACAACCAGCAGGCTTTTTCAAATCAGGAATCAACATTGATCAACGAGTATATCAACAAATTAAATCTCAAGAAAACAGATAAAAGCGAATTGATCTTTGCGTTACAGGATGAGGTAGTGAAAAACATGAAACTGTTCCCCGTTCCGGAAGAATATTCCGGATATCGTTTGCGAACACCGGAAGAAGTCTGGAAAAGCAATGGGGGAACAATGGCCGAAAAAGCGGTTTTACTGGCCTCTATGTTAAAGCAGGCTGGAATTTCTGCAGCCCCAGTGCTTGTGTTTGACGGCAACACCTGGGATAAAAATGTAGGAAACCTTACCATCCTGGAGGAGTGGATTGTTCAGACAAAAATTCCTGAAAAAGAACCCATATATCTCTCTGTCAAGCAGATCAATGCATTTGATATGACAACATTATTGGCAGGCCAGGTTTTTATGGTACTGAATCCGGATGGCTCTTATACGATCGAAGAGCCACAGGCCGAAAAGAGTTCTGCAATGATGAAAGGAATATTTGCTATTGAGCCGGATCATAGCCTGAGCGGGAATATCACCGGTGAACTCACAGGTCGTTTGAATCCATATCTGGCTTTACTCAGAGAAAATGAAAAAATCAGGCACTACTTTTCGGGATTTTCATCGTCGAATATTCAACAGTCCAACCTGCTCGAATTATCGTCACAAAAAGTCTCTTTCTCCTGCCAGGTTAAGAAAGAGAATATGATGAAAAAAGACTCCAGCTTCTACTTTTTTTCGATCCCATTGTTGAAAACCGGGATGGAAAGTTCCGGGATCCAAACGCTTGAAACGAAGCGGATCACCCCGTTTAAATTATCAACACCGATTGAGGAAAATTATGAGTTCACTTTCGCAATTCCAGAAGATTTGACACTGATTACCAACGATATAGATATACATATCAATAATCAAATAGGCTCTTTTGTATACCAGGTAAAGCAAAAAAAGAATACTGTTTTAGTGAGAAAAAGCCTTGACATAAAAGAAGCTACAATTGCACCTGAAGATTATAGCGATTTTAAATCGTTACTTGATAACTGGAATATTAACATTACACGCGAATTGATTTTTTGGATTCCGCAGTAAAAGCCAAAACAGCGCCTGAATAAATTTAACATGCCTGGATTGAATGTCATCATTGGCAACAAAGGCCTTCCCCTTCCGGATGATTTCAGCGGAACCGTGCTACAGCGTTGTTTGTACACTCCTGATTACAATACAGAAATTCATTCCTTGTTTGAAAATTTCTGGATCGCCATTGTCAAATACGAAGAGTATCCGGTGCGACAATTTTCAGATTCCAGGTATGATTATTTTTTCGAAGGCCGGATGTTCGATCTATCGGAAATGCAGGAAGAACAACGGATCAGGGAAATCTCTTCAACAATCCATGGAAATCAGGTACGGGAGGATCAGTTGAATGCCCTAATCAATTCGGTTGACTCAGAGTTTTTCCTGTGTATAGTTGATCGGATTGCCAGGCAATGGATGTTAATTGGCGACTCGTTAAGCAGGCTTCCAGTCTATGATTACCATGATGAAAACTGGACACTTTATATCCGGGACCTGGCCCTTAAACAGGTTTTGATTCCTGCCGAACAGGATCCCCGGGGAGTCGCAGAGGCAATTTACTTCGGGTACCCGCTTTCCGACCGGACGATCTATCGTCATACCAGCCGGCTCAAACCTGCTTTCTATATCCTGGGAAATGCACGGGAAAGATCAAACGGGACCTGGAAACAACACAATTTTGAGAATTATCGTGACGAAAGGAATCCCCGGGCTGTTGCAGCGGAAGCTGGAGAATTGTTTTTACATGCATGTGACGCAAGGCTACGGCCTTATCAGGAACGGGTATTGTCGTTAAGTGGAGGCCTGGATTCCCGGGTGATCGGAAGTGCGCTCAATACCCTCAAACTGCCATTCCGGATCTCTTCGTATCTCGATCCATGGAATCATGCCTACCGGGATATTAAGGTAGCAAAATCGTTGGCTGCCATCTGGGGAAAAAAGCTGGAAGTGGTCAATACGAAGGGCTCCACGGAAGAACTTTCGGACAAGCTGATAACAATAAAAGCGGGAATGAACTCCATTGGAATGTCTTTTATCCTTGATTTTTTTACCAGTATATCCCGCTCGGAAATGGTATACATCACAGGAGATGGTGGCGATAAACTGTTAACTGACATAACCTGGGATATGCAAGGAAAAAACGTTTCTCAGGTTGCTTCCTTTATTTTGAAAAAACATACCGTGATCGCGCCTGAAATTGCCGCAAAAGCCAGCCGGATAGAACCAGAAAAGATGCATGATTCACTGGTTGAACTACTTGAAGAATACCCTGAAAAATCATTGAAGGGAAAATATACACGATTCGTATTCATGGGAAGAGGAGTAAAATGGTTATTCGAGGGTGAAGATCGCAACCGGTGCTTTTTCCCCTCCATAACCCCATATTATTCAACCTCGTTATTCGATTATCTGATGGCAATAAATCCGGCAGTTAAAAGAAATTATCAGCTTTATCGTTATTTTATTGCGATTGTTTCTCCGGAAACCATCCGGCTTGAAAATGCCAACTGGAATTTTTCGATAGATAAAACCAGGCAATTGAAATTTTTATTATTTAAGCAACACGTAAAATATGCTCTGCCCGGATGGGTGAGAAATTTCATTGAAAAAGGAAATCACCAGGAGTTTGACTCTATAATAGGGACACTAGCTATGGTTTTTCCTGACAGATTCAATCCGGATACCTTCCGCCCGTGATGGAATTAATCAAGTGAATAATGCCAGAACCATTATCATTCGGAGTTTTATGCAACAGCCTGATGTTAGAAAGATGGCAGGCCGATTCGATCGGGCATCTTCGGCATCACGGAATAGAACTGAAACTAATTGTTGTCAGGGCTTCCGGAATGGAGCCCGCGCCCTCACCGATCCGGTCAAAGATGAGGAAGCTACTATCCGGAAACGCATTTTTTTATTTTTATAATCGCTATTTTTTCCATCCCGAATCAAAAGAGATCAAAGATTATAGCCACGAAACAAGAGATATTCCCAAGCTCTTTTGCAACGTTTCTAAACGGGGTTATTATTCTCATTTTCATGAAAAGGATCTTCAAACCATCCGGGAAACCGGCCTGGACTTCATTCTCCGGTTCGGATTCGGGATTATCGGCGGAGAGATCCTGACCATCACGCGGTTTGGCATCTGGTCTTTCCATCATGGTGATGAACAGAAATACAGGGGAGGACCTCCGGGTTTCTGGGAGATAGTATATGGCGATCCGGTTACCGGCGTCATGCTGCAGCAATTGAATGAACGGCTGGACAATGGAGTTATTTTGCGGAAAGGATGGTTCAAAACAAAAAGCCATTCGTATAAGGAACAACTGGATCAAGCCTATCTGCAAACAACCCGATGGCCATTGCAAGTCTGTATCACGATTCAGAACGGAACTTTCCGCGAATCGGTATCAGATAGCCAGGCACCCTTATACCGGATCCCGGATAACAGAACGTTCATAAAATTTCTGTTTAAGTTGATTTGCAACAGACTCTCGTTTCACTGGAACGAACTTATCCGTGCCGAAGACTGGAATATTGGCATCATTCACAGAGCTATTCATGATGTAGTCAGGAACGGTTGGAATCCGAAAGAGGTTCAGTGGTTTCCGAAACCTGACCGGTCAAAATTCATTGCCGACCCCTTTTTACTCGAAATAGAAGGGATAAATCACGTTGTATTTGAATATTATAACTACCGTAAATCAAAAGGGGAGTTATTTGGCATAGAAATTCGCACCGCACTCGGTTTTCCTCAAAATATAAAAAGAATTTTACAAGCAGAAAACCATGTCTCATTTCCTTTTATCTTTTCTTTTCAGGGAGAACATTTCCTCATCCCCGAATCGCATCAGGATAACCGGATCGCGTTATACCGGTGGTACAAAGAAAATGGACAATTTGAATATCAGAATACCCTGGTAGATGATGTTCGTGGAGTGGATGCAAGCATAATTCATCACCAGGGTATGTGGTGGTTATTTTTTACCAAAAAGGATCTTCCCAGTGTTCATTTGTATCTCTATTATTCGCGTACATTGTTTGATGCATTCAATCCCCATCCGAACAATCCGGTCAAAACGGATATTCGTTCCAGCAGGCCGGCGGGCAGGTTGTTTCAAATCGATAACCGGCTAATCAGACCGGCTCAGGATTGTTCGGATCATTACGGAAAACGAGTGGTATTGAATCACATTTTAAAGCTATCTGTCCATGAATTTGAAGAAGAGGAATATAGGACAATCAGTCCCCATGGAAATTATTATAACCGGGGACTACATACAATAAACGGGAATGAACAGGTTACTCTTATTGACGGAAAAGAGATACGCTTTCTATGGTCTAATTTATTTCAGGGAATCAAAAGGAAGACAATGAAGCGAAAAGGAGAGCAGGAAATATGATACGAAAGATAACACAAACATTTCTGGTCAGGGTCATCAATGCCTTCCTCATGCTAGTGTTGGTATTATTGTGCACCAACACGCTGAAAACGGGGGATTACGGTACGATAGGGCTGATCGTACTTGATATTTCGCTGATCATGCTGGTCAATGACCTGATCGGGGGAAGTGCGATGGTATTTTTTTCTTCACGGATCAATGCGTTCTGGTTGATGGTAGTCGGTTATCTATGGGCTTTTATAACCATGCTGGTTGTTGCAGGTACAGGAGCGCTCCTCTCCCTTTTTCCAACCCTGTTTTCTGTTATTGTTCCTGACGGATATGGTATGCATATTCTGTTTCTCGCGTTGATCAATTCCTTTTCAACCATTCATATCAATATATTGATCGGCAAAGAAAAAATCAACCGGTATAATACGACATTTCTTGTCCAGATAACCAGTTTAGTGATCATGGTTTCAATTTTCCTGTTTGGTTTTCACATAAGAACGGTTGACATGTATGTTTATGCCCTGTATGGATCTTATTTCCTTACGTGGATCACGGGATTCTTTTGCACACTGGGTTTTATACGGATTAGTCCTGTCAGGGAGATCATTTCCATAATTGCTGAAGTGACAAAGTACGGGATTTTCACACAGATAGCAAACGTTATTCAACTGGGAAACAAGCGTTTCAGTTTTTTTATTATCAAAGGTGTTCACGGAGCATCCCCGCTTGGCATATTCAACGCTGCAATACAACTGACAGAGGGACTCAGGATCATTGGACAAAGCATTTCGTTGATCCAATTCTCCAGGATCTCCAGTACACGTGATCTGGCCTATTCACGTGAGCTAACTATCCGCTTAATGAAGTTTACCGTGCTCATCACCTTGATTTTAGTAATTGTGATGATGGCTATCCCGGCAAGTATATATGCATGGGTTTTTGGTGAGGAGTATCGATTCATCCACACGTTAGTGTTTTGCCTCGCTCCGGGAATCCTGGCATTGAACGCATCCATGTTGCTGAGCTCCTTTTTCTCCGGTATTGGAAAACCAAAATACAATATGATTGCCTCCGGAATTGGTTTTCTTTTTACGCTCGTGGTAATTTACCCTGCAGTTCTATACTGGAATTACATCGGAGCAGGATTGACTGCCTCAGCAGCATATACTCTCGCCACGATTTACCAGATGATCAAGTTCGTAAACCTGACGAAAGCGAAACGCCGGGAATTTTACATCCGGAAACTAGATTTTAACCTGTTTTTTCAATTGATACGCGCGGAAGTTGCAAAGCAATCCAAAAGATAAAACGCGGGGATGTAATGTAGGAACAAATCCGGCTCGTTTCTTTACCTGGTGATGATCCGGCCGAGCTCCCTGTTTACAACAATGCTACTGTCTTTCAGATTTTTTAATTCATTTAATAACAGCTCCTGATCTTTTGGATCGGTGGACTCTTGCATCTCTTTGAGCTTGGCCGTGATGATTTTATCCAGTTTCTTTGACTTGAAAGAGAGAATAGCGGTAAACACCAGCTCTTTCATACGGTTCTCTTCCACATTCACATGGATGTTGTTCTTTTTCCAGTTAATGCTTAATTCATAAGGTGTAAACACCAGGTCTACAGCTGTATGCGCAATATCCGGATCGTTGTGAGAGATAAATTCACTCCTGTCAGGGATCCTCTCTTCCTGGTGGGCTTTGACATATTCGGCGAAGACAGCAGCATAAACTGGATTTTCAAAAGCAAGCTCATCGCGTAATATATCGAGAATAGTAAATTCAGCTACCTTTACTGTATATGCTTCCTCCTCCTCCTCCTCATTTTTCTTCGTTAACGGGAGGACATCATCGCCGTAAAGTAGTAGTATCCGGATGATCTCACGTTCTTGATATTCATCCGAAGCGAAATCATATGCTTCCTGGAAAGGCGCTGTCTGATCTTCTGTCCACCCAATATCCTCAGGCTTCTTCATCTCCGGAATCGTTTTTTTGATCTTGTTCCGCAGGATCTTTCTCACCTCATTCATAAGTACCTGTTCAGGAACGTTCATTAATACTGCACACTCTTTGATGTATAGTGTACGCGTAATGCCGTCAGGAATTAATCCGATTGTGTTGACGATCTCCTTGATAAGGACTGCTTTTTTTATCGGATCACCCTCTGTCTCTTTCAGCAACAGACGGGTTTTGAAAAGAATGAAGTTATCAGCTGCGTTTGCAATAAATTCTTCAACTTCTGCAGGATGATGGTCACGGGAATATGAATCGGGATCTTCTCCTTCAGGAAAGAGAACAATCTTTACATTCATGCCCTCTTCAACGATCATATCGATCCCTCTGAACGACGCTTTGATCCCGGCAGGATCACCATCATAAAGAATGGTGATGTTTTTCGTGTATCTCTGGATCATGCGAATCTGATCCTGCGTCAGGGATGTCCCCGAGGAGGCGACTACATTTTCGATTCCAGCCTGATTTATGGAGATCACATCGGTATAACCTTCCACCAAAAAGCAGGTATCTTTGGAGGCGATGGCGTTACGTGCAAAGAAAATCCCGTAAAGAGACTTACTCTTATTGTAGACATCAGAATCGGGAGAGTTGACATACTTGGGCCGGTTTTTTTCGGTGGTCAGGATTCGGCCACCGAACCCGACTACACGGCCTGAAGCAGTATGGATAGGAAAGATAATCCGGGAGTGGAACCGATCGTATGCACGGTTGTCTTTTTGCAACGTCAACCCGCTTTTGATCAGGTAGTCAAGCTTGTATCCATTGTCTAGTGCATGTTTGGTAAAAGCATCCCATGTGGAAGGATTGTATCCCAGTTGAAATTTCCGAATTATGTCATCGCGAACACCTCTCTCTTTCAGGTAACTGAGTCCGATTGCCTTCCCCTCTTCGGTTTCATGAAGCGTCTTTTCATAGAAATCCCGGGCAAATTGATTCAGGTTATAGAGGCTTTCCCGCTCGCTGAGCTCTTGCCGCATCTCCGGGGTTTGTACCTCTTCTTCAATTTCAATCTGGTATTTATTTGCCAGGCAACGAAGCGCTTCCGGGTAGGTGAAATGCTCATACTCCATCAGAAAATTTACCGCATTACCCGCTTTTCCACAACCAAAACATTTGTAGATCCCTTTAGTAGGGGAGACGGTAAAAGAAGGTGTTTTTTCATTGTGGAACGGACACAATCCGATCACATTGGCTCCTCGTCGCCGGAGAGTGACAAAATCTCCAATCACCTCTTCGATCCGGGTGGAGGAGATAATCGTATCGATCGTATCCCGAGAAATCATGATCACCAAATACCTTGAAGCGAAATTACAAAAAAGGAGAATGATATTTTTCGTATTTTTATCCACAAATCGTGTTATGAACTGGAAATTGTTGAAACCCGTCCGGGTGATTGTCTCGCTTATCTTTTTCTGTTCCACACTTTTCATCTTTATTGATTTTGCAGCGATCTCTTCGATCCGGCTGATTAACGCAATCCTCTATCTGCAATTTATACCCTCCCTGATCAATTTTTTAACTCTTTTCTCTCTGGCTACTGCCGGTATTTTGTTCATATTGGCCATGACTCTTCTTTTCGGCCGGATTTACTGCTCTTCTGTTTGTCCACTGGGAACCCTTCATGATATAATCATCGGGATCAATGTTCGGCTGAGCAGGAACAAAAAGTTCAGATTCCAAAAGCCGGTCCCGTGGATCAGGTACATCATTTTAATTCTGACCACGATCCTTTTGGTTTTTGGGAATATGTTTTTGCTTACCCTGTTGGATCCCTATAGCCTGTCAGGTAAGTTCTTCTCTGATCTGTTCCGCCCTGTTTTTTATGCAGCAACGAACCTGGATTCGATGCTGCTGTTGCCCGGTGATGTTTTTCCACTATATGTGGAGCCAATGAAATTTGCTTCCTGGCCGTCGTTGGTAATTTCCGGTGTGTTATTTATTGCAATATTTGCACTTGCTCTGTTCAAAGATCGCTGGTTCTGTACAGAGATTTGTCCGGTAGGAACATTTTTGGGCTTGCTTTCATATGCATCGCTGTTTAAGATTTGGATTGATGAAACGGATTGTATGGCTTGCGGAACCTGTAGTAGCGTTTGCAAATCGGGATGCATCAGTTACGTAAAGAAAAGGGTCGATTTTTCCAGATGTATTGCCTGCTATAATTGCCTGAAATGGTGCCCGCACGGAGGCATGAAATACAAAATTCGGAAAAAGACAAATACATCCATTTCAAC
Organism: uncultured Prolixibacteraceae bacterium; assembly: GCA_964616825.1. Taxonomy (GTDB): domain Bacteria; phylum Bacteroidota; class Bacteroidia; order Bacteroidales; family FEN-979; genus QYOJ01. Next base: position 64,993 of record CAZTSX010000010.1, on the reverse strand, counting down.
ACCTTCTCTACCCCCCATTGTAAATAATTCCAGACGGGATTTTCTCAAAACAACCGTTCTTATTGCTTCCGCACTCACGATCTCAAAATCGATCTTCTCGCAGCAAAAAACGTCTCAGGAAGAGATCAATCCCTACCCGGCATTGCCTCCGGGATCAATCAGTTTCTGGCACTTTACCGAAAAATGCACCTCCTGTCATCTTTGTATCAGTGCATGCCCGACAAATGTATTGCAACCTGCATTTCTTGACTACGGCCTGACAGGAATCCTGCAACCTAAAATGGATTTTGAGACGAATTACTGTAATTTTGATTGTGTGATTTGTACTGAAATTTGTTCTACCGGCGCCATATTGCCGCAAACAATGGAACAGAAACATCTGATCCAAATCGGGATTCCCAGGCTGATAAAAAACCTCTGTATTCCTGTTGATGAACGAACAGCATGCGGTGTTTGTTCAGAACATTGTCCGACCAGGTCTATTGAGATGGTTCCATACCTGGGAGAACTGAAAATACCTGAACTCCATGAAAAACTTTGTGTCGGTTGCGGTGCTTGCGAATATGTATGTCCCACCAGGCCAATACGGGCAATCTATGTAGAACCGCTTATTTATCATCGCAAGGCACTGAAATCAAACAAAGAGGCAGAAGCAAAGCAGAATATAAAACGCAGGATGTAAGCTATGATAGAGATCAGGAAAATAGAGTCGTTGGAATCGGAGGATGCAAAGAGAGCTTTTGCAATTCGTGAAACAGTTTTCGTAGAAGAACAGGATGTAGATCCCGAACTGGAATGGGACAAATTTGAGGCTGAATCAAATCATTACCTTGTTTTGAAAGATCATCAGCCGGCCGGAACAGCACGCTGGCGTGAGACAGATAAAGGTGTGAAGCTGGAACGATTTGCCGTTTTGCCGGAGTTCCGGAACCAGGGGATAGCTGGAAATATCTTGGCGAGGATTCTGGAGGATGTCAGGCCGCTAGGTAAAAAGATCTATCTGAATGCTCAGCTACGCGCAGTCCCACTCTATGAACGAGCAGGATTTGTCAAACAAGGCGAAACGTTTTTCGAAGCCGATATCGAACACTATTATATGGAATTATAAATGTTGAATTAGTTTATAAATCTTATCTGCCCGTCGAAGGAACTCCGGTACATGAAAAGAGCAAACATCCCCCTTTTTTGTTCTCATCACAGCCATCTTGTCCACACGGATCTCCGGGATTGTCATCTCAATCACACCCGTGGTTGGCCCTTGGATATAAATGCGATCACCGGATTTAAGATATCCTGATTCCAGTTTTATCTCTGCTACATTAAGCTTGGTAAAGAAATTCGTTACTTTCCCAATATACTCTTTTGATTGTGTAGCGACAGATCCATGCTTCTCGGTCCATTCACCAAACGTTTGTCCGAGGTAATACCCATCCCAGAAACCACGATTGTAAACAGATTTCAACTTATCCAGCCATCTATCGGTTTTTTCCTGACTGTATGTCCCTTCTACAATAGCATCAACTGCTTCACGATAACAGGAGACAACTGTTTTTACGTATTCCGGACTTCGCCCCCGGCCTTCGATCTTCAGTATAGATACACCGGCGTTGATAATTTTATCCAGAAATCCGATGGTACAAAGGTCTTTGGGCGACATGATGTACTCGTTGTCGACCACCAGTTCAATTTCTCCTTCGAAATCGGTTACACGGTAAGGACGGCGACAAAGCTGGTAACACGATCCACGATTGGCTGAAGCGTTGTATTTATCAAGGCTCAGGTAACATTTTCCGGAGACTGCCATACAGAGCGCGCCATGCACGAAAACCTCTAATTGAACGAGATTTCCGGAAGGGCCCTTGATCTTCTGGCGCTTTATAGCTCGGGAGATAGTTGCTACCTGTTCCAGGCTCAACTCCCGGGCGGTAACCATTACATCGGCAAACTGAGCCCAGTATTTTACTGCCTCCAGGTTGGTGATGTTGGTCTGGGTCGACATGTGAACCAGCATCCCTACCATTCTGGCATACTGAATCACAGCCAGGTCGGAAGCAATTATGGCATCAATTCCATTTTTCATTGCCGAATCCACGATCCGCTTCATCTCCCTGATCTCAGAATCGTAAATGACGGTATTTACCGTGAGATAGGTCTTAACGCTATGTTTCCTGCATATCCGGGAGATTTTGACCAGGTCGCGGAGGGTAAAGTTGATAGATGACCGGGCTCGCATGTTAAGTATACCCACTCCGAAATAGACTGAATCAGTACCAGCCTGAATAGCAGCAGTTAGTGATTCCCAGGTTCCAACAGGAGCTGTGATTTCAGCGGATTTCAAATAAAATAGAATTTTTGCAAAGGTACTGAATTGGAAATTTTATTACATTTATCTTTTCTTAAGATTATTGACAAATAAAACGGATATAAGCACAATCAATGGACGAACAACACAAGAACAACATTGATGAGATTCTTGAAAAGGCAACCTTTGCTGCAGCGATCTTCAATCAATATGACCAGGAACAAACTGACCGGATCGTCAGAGCTGTTTACAAGGCAGCATTAAACAACAGGGTCATGCTGGCCAAAATGGCGGCAGAAGAGACTAAAATGGGCAAGTGGGAAGACAAGGTGAAGAAAAACGCTATCGCTTCCCAATATGTGTATGAGAACATCAGAAACCAGAAAACAGTGGGGATTATCTCTGAGGACGAGCGTACAGGTATTATTGAGATTGCCCAACCCATCGGGCCTATCCTTGCAGTTATTCCGGTAACCAATCCGACTTCGACAACGATATTTAAGATCTTGATTTCCCTGAAAACCCGAAATCCGATCATCATCAGCCCCCATCGACGCGGACCAAAAAGTTCTATCGAAACCGCCAAGATTTGCTATGAAGCAGCGTTGAGTGAAGATGCTCCGGAAGATTGCATCCAGTGGGCTGCTCATAAAACAAGGGAAGAGACTCACTACCTGATGCAACACCCGAAGCTGGCAATGATCCTGGCAACAGGAGGAACCGGGTTGGTTCATGAAGCATACAGTTCAGGGACACCTGCACTGGGGGTGGGTGCAGGTAATGTACCAGTTTATATCGAAGAGACAGCGGACATTCCATATGCGGTAGAACAGGTTATCCTGTCAAAAACATTTGACAACGGGACTATCTGTGCCAGTGAACAAGCGTTGGTAGTTGAGAAAAAGATCTCCGATAAAGTGAAAGAAGAATTCATTCGCAAAGGAGCTTACTTTCTAAATCCCCAAGAGCACAAAGCGGTGGAAAAGGTTGCCTATTTCGCAGGCACAAAATCGATGAGTCCGGAAATCGTGGGCCAATCGGTTGAAAAGATCGGCCAGATGGTAGGAATTGATTTTCCGGAAGGCACCCGGTTGCTGATCGCTCCGTTGAAAAAAGTCGGAAATGATGAACCTCTCTCTTCTGAAATCCTGGCCCCCATTCTTGCTTTCTATGAAACAGAAGATTTCGAAGATTCCGTTCGGACATGTATCGATCTCAACTTCCATGGCGGCATAGGGCATTCCGCATCTATCTTTTCCTACGACGATGAGAAAATCAGAAAGTTTTCCGTCATGATGAATGCCGGCAGGATACTGGTCAACATGCCCTCCTCACAGGGCGCTCTCGGATCTCTGTACAATACACTGGAACCATCATTTACACTGGGATGTGGAACATACGGGAAGAACATCACCACAGATAATGTATCGGCACATCACCTGCTGAACATCCAACGGATTACCAAACGACGGATGAATGAACGGATGCTCCAAATGGGTTTTGATATTTACATGGATGAATCAATTGATGCCGATACCCTGGAACAAGCATACAATAAGCACTACTAAAACGGAAAACCATGAGTTTGAAAACAGAATCCAATACCGATCAAATGATCTGTCATCTATCTGGCAGATTGGATACAATAATCTCACAAAATCTTGAACCAGAGATCAATAAATGTACTGATCCGGGAAAGAAATTGATCTTTGACTTTTCACAAGTCGATTATATCTCCTCCACATTTCTGCGAATCTGCCTGATGAAATTCAAAGAGCTGGGGAGTGAGAAATTCTGGATCCGCCACCCAAAACCGGATGTTAAGAAAGTATTTATGATCGCCGGATTGGACCGGTTGATTAAAGACTAGATGCTCGATGCTCGGAATTCGATGCTCGATGCTCGGTTCTCGCTAGCTCACCACATCACCACATCACCAATTCACCATCTCACCAACTCACCATCTCACCATCTCACCAACTCATATATGCTGCCCGATCGAGCTCCCCGATTGTTTTTATGGGTCTGGGAGGTTTCAGATACCTGTCGAGGAAAGAGTAAATCTTCAGGCGTATCTCTTTAGCGGTCTTGGTGTCGATACGGTCGAATGAATGACCTCCTTCCACCTCTTCAAATATTTCATATTCAAACGTTTTTCCATCCGCTTTCAGGCCTTTGATCAGGTGCTCAACTTCCAGTACATTGACATCATCGTCGTTGGTATTGGTATGGATCAACAGAGGTGTTTTCAGTTTGTGTGTATTCCAGGCTGGAGATCGGCGTTTGTACTCCTCAACATTCTCCTGTGCTGTTTTCCCAAGATGATAATCGGCAGAGTAGAGAGCCCGATAATTATCATCCTGATACCCCATCCGGGAGATCAGGTCGCTGACGGGAACACCGGCGAAACAGACGTTGTAGTGGTTAGGATGGTTGAATACAGCCAACAATGAGATCATTCCACCATGACTCCAGCCGAGGATTCCGATCCGGTTTTTATCGACAATAGAATAGTTCTCCACCATATAATTCCGGCTGGCATCAGCATCTTCCACCTCCAGTCCGCCGTAGTCGATCCGCTCCCAGTATGATTTCCCATATCCGGTGCTTCCCCGATATTCCGGTGCGATCACAATATACCCCTGAGCCATCATCTCCCGTACGATATGTGCATAATACGTGGTAAAGTCGCCATGAACGCCTCCATGCGGAAAGACCAGCAGGGGATATTTTTTACTGCCATCAATTCCTTTCGGGACGAATACATAAGCGTAAAATTTAATCGGATTTTTCACCCCCATGGCGGTCTCATTTGTTACTGTCTCCTGGTTGATAGGAGGGCCTGTGATATACACTTTGTCAATGAAAGCAACATCACCCACACGATTGTACCAGCGAATGTCGTCGACAGCTTTCCGGACACGATCAATATCAAAAGAGAGATCGCGGAGATCTGATTTCAACTCAATGATCTCTTCCTGAACAGATGAATTTTCGTTCTGCGAAAAAGAGAAAAGACTCCAACTACATGCCAGGAGAAGAAAAACGAAGTTCTTTTTCATAATGAGAAGGTATTAACAACGGATTACACAGATAAAAATAGAAATATTCTGCAGAAAAGAAAAATCTTACCTTTGCAAAAAACTAAATAATACATAAAATGAAAATGAAAACGATCGCAATCGCGATTCTGGCTCTGGCCATTTTTGGATTATCAGGATGTGGAAACAACCAACTGAAAGAGGATGTAGCTCCTTTGGGTGAAACCATGTGCAAGTTCATTGAGGTCCAGAATAATCTGAAAGCAGCCAGGGAAGAAGGTGATTCCCTGAACATCCACAAATATGAAGCCGAAAAACATCAGATAACGGTTGAGATGACTATTCTCAACAAGGAATTTCAGGATAAATATGGCGATAAGATCTCGGACCAGGAATTTGGGAAGAAATTCAAAAAAGAGATGAACAAAGCCCTGGTCGATTGCCCGCACCTCTCTGTAGAAGACCGTGAAAGGATGGAAGCTGAGCTTAATGAATAATTGAGACAAATAAAAAGAGAGTAACCAAGAAGTCTAATTAATGTATAGGATATGTCAAACATCATTGCAGTCATATTCGATTTCGATGACACATTGGTACCTGATTCCACGAATTTGTTACTTGAAAAATTTGGGGTAGACACAAACCAATTTTGGCAAGACACCTACACAAAATTAGTTACAAAGGGATATGATCCGACCTTAGCTTACATCAAGCTTTTACTCGATTTAGTGGGAAAAGGGAGACCATTAGGGGAGTTGAACAATCAGCAACTGAACGAATTTGGCGCAACACTTGATTCACTCTTTTACCCCGGCATTCCTGAACTGTTCGATGATCTCAAAACGATTGTCAAAGAGATTAACGAACTCATAGCTATTGAATTCTATATAATTTCAGGTGGACTACATGCAATTATCAGCGGAAGTAATATTGTAAATGATTATTTCTATGGGTTTTATGGATGTATGTTGGATGAAGAGGGAGATCCGCCCATTCTTTCAAACATTAAACGCGCTATTACCTATACAGAGAAAACCCGATATATTTTCGAAATCAATAAAGGAATTCGTTATCGTGATGCATTGGTTGATCCATTTGCGATAAACACCTTTATTCCACCAGGCGAACGAAGGATTCCGATTGAGAATATGATTTACCTGGGCGATGGATATAACGATGTCCCCTGTTTTTCTCTCTTAGCTGCCCACAAAGCGTCTAGTTTTGGGGTTTTCAGTCCTGAAGACAACAAAAGAGCCCAGCACTCTTACATAAACATGGTTCAATACCATCGGGTTCAAAGCATCCATGCCCCTAATTTTGAGGAAGATCAAGATTTAGGATCATTGATAAGAATGGCTGTATCAACATTGGCCAGCTCGATTTCATTACGCCTTCAAACCGGGTATATTCGATAATAAAACGACCTGGATTTCGCTACTTCGTAGTTTTTATTCCCAACTCGTTTAGCTGTTCGTTACTGAGCGTGGAGGGGGAATCGATCATCACATCTCTTCCTGCATTGTTTTTCGGAAAGGCGATAAAATCACGGATGGATTCACCCCCACCGAATAAAGTGACCCAACGATCGAAGCCAAACGCAATACCCCCATGAGGAGGAGCGCCGTATTCAAAGGCATTCATCAGAAATCCGAACTGTGCGGCTGCCTCTTCATCGGAGAAACCAAGCACCTTGAATAGCTGTTGCTGAAGCTCTTTATTGTGAATTCTGACAGAACCCCCACCGATCTCAACACCGTTGATAACCAAATCGTAGGCATTGGCCCGTACTGAAACAGGATCGGATTCAAGAATTGGAATATCTCCCTCTTTGGGTGATGTAAACGGGTGATGTTTTGCATGATATCGCTGGCTCTCTTCATCCCATTCCAATAAAGGAAAATCGACGATCCAAAGTGGCCTGAACTCACCCGGAATCATCAGGTTTAATCTTTTTCCTATCTCCAATCGCAAATCGCTCATCGCAGATCGGGTTTGATCGGGATCACCAGCAAGGATCAGGATCAGATCACCAGGTTTGGCCTGGAATTCATCCAGAACAGGTTTCAGATCTTCCGGAGAATAAAATTTATCGACTGATGATTTGATCGATCCATCAGGATTGTATTTGATATAGACCAGACCGGTAGCGCCTACCTGAGGTTTTCTAACGAAATCGGTCAATGCATCCAGCTGCTTGCGGGAGTAATCTCCACATCCTTCTGCTTTTATTCCAACTACCAGGCCGGCATCATCAAATACCTTAAATCCTTTTCCTATCATCAGGGTATTCAGCTCAATAAAAGTCATCCCAAAGCGGATATCAGGTTTGTCGGACCCATAGAGTTTGATAGCCTCTTCATAAGGTATCTGAGGAAAATCAGATAAATCTACATCAAGGATTGTTTTGAACAGGTGTGTGGCCAGCCCTTCAAACGTATTCAGGATATCATCCTGGTTTACAAACGACATTTCACAATCAATCTGGGTAAATTCCGGTTGGCGGTCAGCGCGCAGGTCTTCATCCCGGAAGCACCTGACAATCTGGAAATAGCGATCATACCCGGCAATCATCAGCAATTGTTTGAAGGTTTGAGGAGATTGCGGAAGCGCATAAAATTCCCCTTCATTCATCCGGGAGGGAACTACATAATCACGGGCTCCTTCCGGTGTGGATTTGATTAAAAAGGGCGTTTCTATTTCAATAAAATTCTTAGAATTCAAGTAATTGCGGACCTCAATTGCCATCCTGTGCCGGAGCAACATATTCCTTTTATTCTCATCCCTGCGGAGATCGAGATAGCGATATTTCATCCGGAGCTCTTCCCCGCCGTCGGTATGATCTTCAATAGTAAAAGGAGGGACTTTGGAGGTGTTTAAAATGGTCAGCTTTTCAACGAGAATTTCGATATCACCGGTCGGAATTTTCGGATTTTTATTGGAACGTTCTGCCACATTTCCCTGAATGCAGACCACAAACTCACGTCCTAACTTCCGGGCCTCCGCGCAAAGAGAGTCGTTTAGCTCCATATTGAATACAAGTTGTGTGATCCCGTAACGGTCACGCAGGTCGATGAAGGTCAATCCACCCATTTCCCGGTTTCGTTGTATCCATCCGCAAAGAGAAACGTTCTGACCGGTTTGGGATATGCGGAGCTCTCCACAGGTATGAGTTCGAAGCATAGTGATATCGTTGAAATTGAAGAGACAAATGTACAAAATAGCGAGGTAGCGAAATAACGAAATAACGAAATAGCGAAATTTTCACTTCTCGCTTACTCACTACTTCGTTACCTCAATCCTGACTCCTTCTGTATGTGATGAGAATTCCGGAGCATACATGCATTGAACCGTTGTGATTCCATTAGAGAAGTTTCCGGCATTATTTATCACAAGCGGGTATTCAAACACATAGGTTCCTTTGGGCAGGTTGTCAAAAAAGAAGTTTGTCGCCACATCCGTTGTCGACTGGTAATAGCCCAACCCATCCTGGTATCGATAGCCGGAGAGTGGTGAGCTGGTGAGCTGGTGAGCTGGTGAGTTAAGTGAGTAAAATGGCTCCAGACCGGATGCACGCATAGCTTTCAGATGGACGAACTCCATGGTTCGATCTACCGTTAAAAGGATGCGGACAATGACTTTATCTCCCACTTCAAGAGATGTTGGATGTTGGATGTTGGATATTGAATCTGGTTTCTGATATCCGGCATCCGGTATCTTTTCTAATACTGGACCGGATTCAGTGTTCTTCTCAAGAAATAATTGTTGCTCAACCGTTAATGGTGTTTCATGCGGGGTGATATTATCGAGGTTTTCGAAATACTGCCAGTACAATCCGCCCCAGGCAATACCATCCGTCGATTTTGTAATCTGAATGGTACTCATATCCGGCTTGATTTGATCTCCCATCCACGACATCTTAAAATACCCGGTTCCAGCCTCTGTTCTTGAATCGGTCAATTTCGAAGGATCAATCTTCAAGTCACCGATGGTAATGGATACTTGTGGATCGTCTGCAAGCAGATTTACCCCTCTTAAGAGCAGTGCATAACAGGCATCCACCGTTGCCTGCCTGGTTCGCCACATCTGGGTTTGTTTCTGTTTCAACAGCCAGATTTTCATCTCTTCAACAGATTTCCGGTCATTAACAATCTCATCAAACGCTTCGATCAACAAGGCCTGGATTTCAATCGGAGCCCGGTACCACTCATAGCCATTTTGCGTTGCCCAATACATTCCCATCTCAGGCGAATGCAACGCTTTTTCGTTCAGTGATTGCAGAATTTTCAACGAAATATCACGATCTCCAGTGCGGTTCAACGCAAGTGCAATCATCCCCTGGGAGTAGATGTCCTGCTTTAACCAGTACATTTTAGATTGGAAAGTATAGTATTGCAGCACTTGGTTGATGCTGGATGATGAATCCGGGATCCGGAATCCGGGATCCGGTATCTGTTTGAAAAAACTTCGGGCATAGAGGTATTTTATTTGAAGGGGCGTCAGGTGATTCTGGTTCAACTTTTTAGGAAATCTTTTTTTCAGTTTTTCATAATCGTTGACCAATTCCTCGTCCAGGTATTGAATGGCACGTTTGATCATCGCAGACACCTGGGCCTCCTGCAAAGCATATCTGGCTCCCAGATGCTTAAGGCGACCAAGTCCGGTCAAGATGTTTAATGTGATCACCCGGCTCTCACGCATCCCTTCAAACCATGGCCAGCCACCTGAATGTTTCTGCATCTCGATGAGTTTTGAAAGGTTTTGCTTCAGGTTATTTTCCAGGTTATTCATGTCGAAAAATAATCCTATCCGACGCTTGTTCTGGGTTTCGCTTTTAGCCTCTATCACCCAGGGTGTCTCCTCCAGGATCGCTGTTTTGAGTTCCTCATTCTTTTCCAGATTCGATACCAGAGCATCTGGTGTCAATGCTTTCCAGCTCTCAAATACAAGTCGGATCTCCGGCCGTGAGTTAGCAATATGTGCAGCTAAACCATTCGCATAGAAAGCCCCGAAGATTTGACCGGCATTTTTATAGATCACTTCATTCAAAGAGGGCAATGCCTGAACTACATACCAGGCAGGATTCGAGGCAAATTCAAGTGTCAGCCTGTAGTTTTCCAGAGTGGCATCTGGCTGGGAAGCGGAGTTTTTTAATTTATCGAACGTAAAATTGAATGTACCTTGCCCTCTGACCGGTAACGGGAGCGACTCGGTGACCAGCATTCGATTGGTGAGCACCGGGATGGTGTTCTCTTCTCCATCACTGAAATTTCCTGCATGTGCTGTGACACGGTATTTCAACAGGCTTATGATGTTCGTAACCGGGATAGCGATGGTCCAGGAGACACCGGCACTCTGACCGGCGGGAATAGTGAAGAATTTGCTATCCGGCATCCAGGATCCAGGATCCAGGATCAAATTATCTAATGGTTGTAACGTAACTGCTTCCGACAAATTGAGCATTGATTCACCACTGATCTCATGATTGCTCAGGTTGACAATCTTAGCACTGAACACAATGGTATCCCCCTGCCTGAGAAAACGGGGCGGATTGGGAAATACCATCAGGTCCTTCCGGGTGATCAGCTCTTTCTCAATCAATCCGTAATCAAGCTGTTTGGTGTAGCCAAGGCCGAGCAATTTCCAGGAGGTCAATGCATCCGGCACGGTGAATTTCAGATATAACCTCCCGTCTGAATCTGTGGTCAGGGATGGATAGAAAAACGCTGTTTCACTAAAATCTTTCCGAATCGGAATTACCGGTACATCCTGGCTAGTGCTACTTCCTGATTTGGTTTGATCGTGAGAAAGAGGAGGCACAACATCTTCGTTGCCACCCATAGAAGGTTCGGCTTCCGGGGCATCCATCTTTTCCACCATGTATACTCCTTTTAATCCTCCCGATCGTGAGTAGAAAGGCTGTGCTACCCGAATTCCAAACCAGTTCAACCGGTCATATTCACGGGGAGAGACAACTTCATGGGACCAGGTTGAGTACCAGGAATTTGCTGATGTTCTGAAATCATTATGGATCTCCCACGGATCGTTGAAATAGAATTTTCGGTAAAGATCGAAAGTCCATGAGTTACTCCTGAAAACGTCAAGAGAACGATCATACATTGTGGTTAAAAATTGGGCTTCAACCCCCTCTTTATCGGCATTGGTGATCCAAATCTTCCACTCTTCATGTTGTCCCGGGATCAGCTTGTTCCGGAATGTTTCAAATGTGATGTCGAGTTTTTTATCTGTATAGGGAACTGTGATCACCTGGCTGTTCTGGTATACCCTGTTATCCCTGACAAAGAGAAAATTCACCGAGAAATTACCCCGGTATGCTTCCAGGATCGGAATCTCGATCTTTTTTTGCTGGTTGTTGAGTTTGATCCACTCCCTGGATTGGAGCTGATCTTTCACCCGGATTTCCCAGATAACCTGTACATTTTTTTCACTGGTGCCAATAAGAAAGGAGGCTTGCTCTCCCGGCTCTCCTTCGATCTGTAATGGAACAAACCAGTTCATTTCGGGAACAGGAATCTGATTGCTATCCGGATCAAATGCAATGAAATAGAGTGTTTTTTCAACTTTTTGGCCGAAAGGATCAGTCGCACTCAATTCGATTTTATAATATCCGGCATCCGGTATCCGGCATCCGGTATCTGCGAAATTCAACAGGGTATCTCTGGAGGTGTTCAACACCTTATCGAATACCGTTGACGATATTTTCCAGGTCGCCGGGTCATCGTCGTTTTCATAAATATCGTTCGGAAATTGAGAATAAAATTCCTCTTCCGACATGAGGGTAAGATCAGGACGGCCCCAAAGACGTTTTTTGAACGCTCGTTCCGGCTCATCCAATCTGGACAGGACAACTTGTACATCGGAAGGAGTGGGCCTGCCATTCAGGTTGGTTGTGCTGAGTGAGAGTGCAGATACTTTTTTAAGATTCAGTTTTTCAGGAATTTCGATATCGATAATCAGTGAAATATAGCCTACCGATATCGACTCTTGTGCCGAACGGGTCTCCCCATTGATATCGGTTACATCGACATAAACCTGGAATGTGAATACCGGCTTGGTCTGGGCCGGCACGGTGAGGTCAGGGATCGCATCAAAGGAAATGGTAAACGATCCGTCAGGTTGCGTGATAACAGTACCGTTGATGATCTCTGTTTCGGGGGAAGAGGGAAAGGGGTAGTACCACATCCGGTTCCAAAAAGGGAAACGGGCGGTTCGTACTATACGAAAACTGACACTGCCGGCATCGACAGCATTCCCGGCATACCCGATTGCCTTGCCAATCACCGTCACCTTCTCTCCCAATTTATAATTTCCTTCTATTGGATCAAACAGCACTTCAAAAGTGGGCCTTTTATACTCTTCCACGGAAAGAGTAATGGAACCCGACTCATTGAAGATACGCATATCGCCCAATAACACACCACCCGGAGCAATAAAGGAGCCATTGAAAGCGCCATAGGAATCGGTAGTGAAGGTCTGTTCTGAAATCTTCTGTCCATTCACATCAGTGAATGCAACACGGGTTGTTTTGTTTGTTTTCAAAGAGGACGAATCTCCAGTCCGCTCCAGTATAATCCCTTTAAAATAGATAATTTGTCCCGGCCGGTATATCGCACGGTCGGTGAAAAACCGTGTCTGCTCAACGGTCCTGGTTGCTTTTGTAACGGCAGGATAGAGATAAAATGATTCGGTAATCAACAGATCCTTTTTCGAGTGGATCTTCAGGTAGAGATTGGTATGGATGCCGCGTTTTTCTGGAGCCGGAATTGAGAAAAATCCGGAAGCATCTGAATGATATTCGCCTGTTTTCGTTGTGGTATAAACTCTCTCCCTGGAGTTATAGCTCCTGGAATAGGATTCAGCAAGCAAGTTTGGTAAAGGCCTGCCGCTGTCCCTGTTCAAAAGATAAACATCAACCCCTCCGGTAGCTATACGCTGCGTAACATAACTGATTTGTGATGACCAGAGAGATTGATAGGTAAATGGCATTTCAGGATTTTGAAAGGAGGAGTCTGATGAAGAGAAAAGGATGTAGAAACCCGGTTCAACTGCAGGGATTGATATCTCTGTTTGATGCTCCTGGTAATCGCCGTCGGAAGGCAATGAAACAGACCAGTCGGATACCATTTCCAGACGGGCCAGGTAGTTGAGAATCTGTGCTTGCTTCAATCCCGAAAGAGCCGACGGAAATTGATCCGGATTAGCTTTTACCATCCTGAAATGTAATGCTGAAACATTTTTAAATCCCAATGAGATTAACGCTGGCCGGGAAGGGATAATAGCATATTCTGATGTAATTGTCAGGGAAGGCTCTTTGATCTCCTTGATGAGTCTCCGGCATGCCCTACTCCCGTCAGCATCGGGAAATTTTTCATTCGCCTGAATACATATCTGAAGGGCCTTTTTCAGATCCCACTTATGACTATCTGAGACCAGAGGATCGTATGTTGCTCCTTCTTGTATCAGTTTTTCAGCTATAACAAATGAAATTTCAGTTGAAAAAGGGGAATAGGTATAATCCTGTTCAAATTGCTGCAAGGCTTGAAGGTAGATGCTATCTTTCGCTGGTAACGTGCTTTCATTCAGAACATATGCATAGCGGTCAAGCTCCACATCTATCAATGCACGGGGATTTTTATCGTTAATGTGAAACTGATCAAGTGCCTGAAATATCCGAATCGCATACCAGGGAAGTGATAAGGTATCATTTTCTGGTGGGATAAACGAACCATCACCGGACCGTGAATGAATCCCTTTGGACTGGAGGGGGTAGTTGATAAATTTTTGAGCTGGATCAAAGAAAGCTGCATTATCCAGACTGAATGTATAGACGGATTGATTTAAAAGGAGATCCGATGTTGTAAAAAAGTCAAGTGCCCGGTGGGCCAGGAAATCAAAGAGTGTAGGGCGAAACTCAGGTGTTGGATCTGATTCTCCTTCAGCAAGAACAGGCTGATCAAGAATAGCTTGAAATTGCTCAATAGGGATATCCTGTAATACGATATCATTAGATAGGGACAATCTGTAGTTGAGGATGATCTGGGAGGCCAGTGTATTGAGATCCCATGTTTCCGGATCATCTGATTGATTATCGGGAATGAAAGTGCGATTTTGAAAACGGTATTGATTCATCCGGAAATAGTTCCAGCAGAGCTCTCCGAGGATGGAGTGCAGAATCTGTTTAACAGGCTCCTGTGAAATGGCAATCTCCTTTTGAATCTCCCGGATGGCATGAACAGGAAAATTTTCCTGAAAATCGGAATTCAGCCTGAGCCGGTAGAGGATTGCTTTGACCACCTGGGGATTGTTTTTCTCTGAATTCGCCAGGGAATATATTTTATCGACAACTTTCAAAGCTGACCGGGGAAGTCCCGATTTGGTGAGTGAGTCGACTTTTGCCCATTGCTTTTGGTAATCTCGATTGAGTGAACTGGTGAACAGGTGAACAGGTGAACAAGTAATCAGGTGAACGGGTGACCAGGTGAATAAGGGAGTTGATGCCATGACTGGATGACCGTATGACCGTATTTCCGCATGACCAGTTACTACAAACGATAGGGCGATAAGCACATGTAGTGATCTCATAATTATTTATTTGGAATCATTAAAGGTACAATATTATCGGAAAACATGAATGCAAGAAAGTGATTTGATTTTCATCTATCAAGATAAGCGAATTCCGGGATTTCCATAAAAATAATGCAGAAAGAGTAAAATTAACACTCCTCCCGGTTGAACAGGCGCTTTTCGTCATACCGAATCTCAGTTTTTTCTCTTCTTTTTGGATCGATTTCTCTTTGGAGGCTTGATCATCGAAGTCATGGGATTTGCCAGCCCTTTGTATTCCATGAGCTCCATCTTGATAGATCCGATAATCACAGCAGATTTAATCAGCAGGGGGATGTGATTTTTATCATCTGTGATCCAGACATCCATGGGATAGGGCTGGGAGAAGACGTTTCCGGACACGACCATGGGCTGGAACCGGAGACAACGGAATGTCCCAAGGTCAGTCAGAACATCAGCTTTTCCCATATACATGATTGCCGAAACGTAAATCGAGTCATCCAGCAAAAAGGTAATAGGAAAATTATCTCCAGGCGAAGCGTTAGAAAGATCATACGTTCGGGCAACATATAATGCAGAGATCAGATCCTGCGTTCCTTTGGGCATTGATTTATTCTTGCGTGTGCTTGAATAAGTTCCTGTGAACTGGTTGAACTTTACATCATCATCGTATTCGTAATCTCCCTCTTTTGTTCGCCGGATGAATTTCCATGGAACCAGCAATTCCCTGTCTATAAAACTTTCAAACCGGTCGTTTACTTTAAAAAATAAGTTAAACGCTCCCTGGGTTTTGCCTTTTCCAACCAGGTGATAGGTTTGCCTTCCGTTCACCTCTTCCAGATCAAATTTGACCTCGGCCGTAGCAATTCCGGCAGTTACCTTTCCTGTAACATAGGAGTCGTAATAGACACGGTATTTCAGGAATTCGCCTTGGGTGAAGGCTTCGTTCTTCACTGGGGTTAAATCCTGTCCAATGAGGAATAAGGAATGAATAAGAAGGAATGCAAGGATGTAATAACCCATATAAACCCGGTCGCCATTACATAAATTCCCGCTTATATCACCACGTTGACGATCTTTTTCGGAACGACAATGACTCTCTTTGGAGGTTTTTCCTGCAACCATCTTGCTGATTCCGGAGCTTCAAGGACAGCTTTTTCGATATCGGCCACATTCAGGTCGAGTGGAAGCGTGATCTTAAAGCGAAGTTTACCATTAAACGAAACAGGATACTCAAACGTATTATCTTTCAGAAATTCTTCGTTGAAATCGGGAAAAAAGGCTTTGGAGATACTCTCCTTATGACCAAGTTGTTCCCATAATTCTTCCGCCAGATGCGGAGCATATGGCGATAAGATGATGGCCAGATCGGTAAGGATAGCCCGCTTGTGACACTTCAGTTCGGTCAATTCGTTTACACAGATCATGAATGTGCTTACTCCGGTATTGAACGAGAACCGTTCAATATCTTCCTGTACCTTTTTAATGGTTTTATGCAATACCCGGAGTTCCTCCGCTGTTGGAGCCTCATCGGTAACACGAAACTGATTAGTATCGTCGTGATAGAGCCGCCACACCTTTTTGATAAACCGGAATACACCCTCGATACCATGTGTATCCCATGGTTTTGATTGCTCAAGCGGACCCAAAAACATCTCATACATCCTCAAAGTATCGGCGCCATACTCTTCAATAATCTGGTCGGGATTCACCACGTTGAATTTTGATTTTGACATTTTCTCCAATTCAGGCTTTAATTCCACCCAGCCATCATGAATAAGACTTTTTTGGGTTTGTGTCAATCTGTCTTTCCTTTTAGGAGGTAAATCAATAATATCCTTTACTGTAGCTATTTGTAAGTCATCAAAGAGTGGATATTTCTGTTTCATAAGTTCAAGGTTCATAGCAGTTAATTTGCCATCCTTGACAAATTCAATAGGAATATTACGCCAACTCGGGTATTTTTCTGATATATTGTTTTCTATATATGTAAAATCAGGTGGAATAATATAAAATTTCATATCGTCAAGGGATCCAGATTTAAAACCTTTAGCTTTTTGACTAATTCCCTGAATCATCCCTTGATTTATCAGCTTTTTAAAGGGTTCTTCGTTTTGGATTAATCCAATATCATATAAAAATTTATTCCAAAACCTGGAGTAAATTAGATGACCCGTTGCATGCTCTGAACCGCCAATATAGAGGTCGATATTCTGCCAGTATTCCGCTGCTTCCCCGGAGAAATATTCGTTATCATTTTTCGGATCCATGTACCGGAGGTAGTACCCACTGGATCCTGCAAATCCTGGCATAGTAGAAGTTTCGAGCGGATATCCTTCCCTGGTTTTCCACTCTTTCGCCCTTGCCAGAGGTGGTTCACCCGTTTCGGTAGGAAGGTATTTATCAACACCGGGAAGCCGCAACGGAAGTTCAGATTCATCGAGAGGGTAGGGAATTCCATCTTTGTAGTAGATCGGAAATGGTTCACCCCAGTAACGTTGCCGGCTGAAAATGGCATCGCGCAGCCGGTAATTGATAGCCCCTTGACCAATTCCCATCTCCTCTAATCGCTCGGTTACGGCTTGTACCGCTTCTTTCACAGACATGCCATTGATGAAGTTGGAGTTAATCAGGATCCCCTCTTTTGCATCGTAGGAGCTTTCTGAGATATCACCTCCGGAAACCACTTCAATAATGGGCAAGCCAAAATGTTTTGCAAACTCATAGTCGCGTTGATCATGTGCCGGAACAGCCATGATGGCACCGGTTCCGTAGCCAGCCAGCACATAATCGGCTACCCAGATGGGGATCGGTTGACCGTTGATCGGATTGAGGCAATAGGCGCCCGTAAACTCTCCTGTGATATGCTTAACCTCGATCATGCGTTCCCTTTCGGAACGGTTCCTGGCTTTCTCAACATAAGCCATCACTACCTCTTTCCGGTCGGTGCTGGTAATCTTCTCCACCAACTTATGCTCAGGAGCCAGAACCATATAGGTTGATCCAAAAATGGTATCCGGACGTGTTGTGAAGATCTCCAGGTTGTAATCGGTATCCTGGATCGGGAAGAATATATCAGCACCCTCCGAACGACCGATCCAGTTCCGCTGGATCTCTTTCAGTGATTCAAACCAATCGACCGTATCCAGGCCATCCAACAGGCGTTGAGCATAAGGGGTGATACGTAAGAACCATTGTTTCATCAGCTTCCGTTCAACGGGATGACCTCCCCGTACAGAAATTCCGTTGTTTACCTCATCATTGGCAAGAACCGTTCCCAACTCCGGACACCAGTTCACCATAGCATCGGAAAGGTACGCCAGGCGGTAGTTCATCAGAAACTCCTGTTGCTCCTTTTTTGTTTTGCTATTCCATTGAGATGACGTGACCTCATCGTAGCCTTCCGTTGAAAGCCTGCTGATCAGCGTTTCGATCGGTTCAGCTTTCTGTTTATCCGGATCGTACCAATGGTTGAATAGCTGGATGAAAGTCCACTGGGTCCATTTGTAATAATCCGGATCACAGGTCTTTATTTCTCGTGACCAGTCGTAGGAAAAACCGATCTTACTCATCTGTTCACGGTAGCGAATGACATTCTTTTCGGTCGTGACTGATGGATGGGTCCCGGTTTGAATGGCAAATTGTTCAGCTGGCAATCCGTAGGCGTCATATCCCATCGGATGCAGAACATTAAATCCTTTTAATCGCTTGAATCGTGCATAAATGTCTGAAGCAATATATCCCAAAGGATTCCCTACATGTAAGCCAGCCCCGGATGGATACGGGAACATGTCGAGAACGTAAAATTTGGGTTTTGAGTAATCTATTTCAACCCGGAATGTTCCGTGATCCAGCCAGTATTTTTGCCACTTCTTCTCTACTTCAGAAAAGTTGTATTCCATTGTCAATTGAAAAAACGAATTATTCCATTTTTGGTGTGCAAGATAGCAATTTAGAGGGAATTTTCTATCTTTACCGTAGATTCATACCCTCCTTTGGTTCATGGCCAGCGACAAAAAAAAATCCAATAAAAGAAGTGTTTCGAGAATTGTTTTGGAAATTCTTACAGCACTGTTTGTCTTGAGCTTCGTAATCTTGTTTTCGCTGTACATTGCTCTCAGCCATTTTGGGGAATATTTTATCAAAGGTTTTCTTCAAAATAAAATTCATAAAACCAGCAACGGGCTCTATGAGATCAATTTCGACAAATTCCGGTATAATATTTTCACAGGCCAGGCAACGGTCACAGATTTCAAGCTGATCCCCAATGAGGAACTCTACCAGGAGTTGAAAAAAGAGGGAAAAGCGAAAAGTTCATTGTATGGGCTATCCTACGAAAAACTTGTTCTTAAATCACTGGATATTAAACAAATATATTTTGAGCGGATCATTCATCTTCGAGAGATTGAACTCAACAAACCAGTCATCAATTTTGTAGCCTACCCTGATACGATCCATAAGAAAAAGGAGAAATTCAAGCGGATATACAAGGATATTTACCCCATGATGTCGATTTTCTTTTCGGAAGTTAAAATTGATTCGATCAGTGTGAACGATGGATCATTTACCGGAAAGCAGACCATTAAATCCGGACAAATCAACGAAGGGGAGTATCTTTTCTCAGCCATTCTCAGGGATTTTGATCTCAATGCATTTCAATATTACAAACAAGACCGCGTCTTCTATTCCAAAGATATTGAGCTGATCATCAAGAATTTTAAATACAGCCTGGCCGACAGTCTCTATTTTCTGCATGCCGATGAAGTAGGATTTTCGTTAATAGGTTCACGGTTATTTGGGAAAGAGCTAACGCTAACCCCTAATTTAACCGAAAAGAGAGTTGCAGCATCCAGAGCAGGTCAGTTGTTCCAGATTTACCTTCCTGAGTTCTCAATTGATGACGTGGATATATTCAAGGCCATGCTTGACAAGGAGATATGGATCAATGCGATTGAAATCGAAGATCTATCTGTGAAAGTGTTCAAACACAGGAACCCTGAAGATCCTGTCAGGCACAGAGCGAAAAAGAAGATTACCATCGCGAACCTCTTTACGGTCTTCGACAACAAGATCAGAAGTTTCAGGATCGACACCTTTTCACTAAAAAACGCCTCATTTGATTATTTCGCATCCATCAGGGATCCTTATCCGGAGGTCAATATTTCCAAAGCTGATGTTCAGTTTCATCAGTTTCAACTCGACTCCCTGGCTCATCTTGATACAACCAAAATCATCTATGCCAAAGATATTGAACTGGATCTGACTAACTTCACACTGGCTTTGGAGGACAAGCTGCATGAATTACGCGCATATAAGGTAAAAGTGAATACCCGGAAATCCAGTATTGAGGTCTTAAATACCTTACTTTCCATCTCCAAACATCAGGATGAAACAGTGAGATATAAAAGCAACTCTTTTTACCACCTGATGTTCCCTGAAGTTCGGTTTTACCAGGTCGATATAAGTAAAATGTTCAACTTCAGGAGGTTGAATTTTGCTAAGTTATCCGTATTGGAACCTGACCTCGACATTATTCAATACAGAGGAAAAGAGCCTCCGTCAGATAGCGCAGAGAAGAAGACGACATTCATTACGAAACTCAATATCATTCCTCACCTGGTATCGCCTTATATGAAATCATTACGGGCAGGTTCCGTGGAGATCAGCAATGGAAAGATCAGGTTTCTGGATAAAACCCGTGGACAGCAAGATGAACGGATATCCGGATTGATCGATCTCTATCTGACCGGTATAGATGTTGATTCGTTGAAATGGCAGGATCAAAAAGAGATTCTGGGGAAACTCGACCTGGATCTACAGGCCAGGGATTTCCGGTACAACTCACGGGACGACCAGCATCAGGTATCCTTCAACGAGTTCTATTTCAACACACTGGCAGCAAACCTGGAAGTTAAAGACCTTACCTACCTGGCCGATATCACCGGAAAATCTAAACTGGATACAATCAAAGAGGAAATGAGTATCCGGGTTGAAGCGTTGGATGTCAATGGATTTGATCATATGAACTGGATCCGTACGAGGCACTTTTATGCGAAACATATACGGCTTGATAAACCCCGTGTATTCATTCACTTAAATAAAAAGACGAAGAAGAAACATCAACAGAGGGCTCTTTTCGAAGTGATTCATGAAGTCGTTAACCGGATCGAACTGGAGCAGTTGAACATCAATCAGGGCACACTTGATATGATCCAGCGCCACCATGAAAAGCCCGGGTGTATTCGGCTAAAGAATTTTGATTACCAGTTGTCCGGATTTCTGATGGATCTCTCAGGATGGGATAAAGGAATAAAAATATTCCGGTACGATCATCTCTCTTTTAAACTCGACACTACCGCACCACTCATTCTTGATAGCGCCTATACCATCAACTTTTCGAGATTTTTATCGGACTCTTATCCTCCAGACCTGGCTATAAAAGACCTGCGCGTTGCTCCGATGAAAAGGCCAAACCAGAAAACGCCTCCTCCGGTTGAAATTGACCTTTCGATTCCTTCGCTCCAAATCAACGACCTCAATCTGGAGAGAGTATTGTTTGACAAAGAGCTGGCAATTGGGTCTATCGACATCAAAGAGCCGGAGGTCACCCTTGTCAGACAGGAATCGAAAAAGAGCCATCCCGACAAGAAAAAAAGACAATTTACTCACCCGGAAATTCATAGCCCGTTTAACAAAATGACGATCTCCAGACTGAATCTGGACAAAGGCAAAATCAACTATATTAACTATATCGACCATAGAGATACAACCACTACCACACTCTCCCTGGATAATATCTATGCAATGATCAAGGGATTCAGTTACGATACATCAGATCAGTTTCCGGATCAGTCGGCGATCTTTCACTGTCAGGATATCGATCTCAGAACGGGTGGATACGCCATGGTTACCAAAGACAGCATGAATACAATCTCCTTTGCCGGATTGCATCTATCTACCCAACAATCCATCCTGGAGATCGACTCCTTCGCACTGACGCCAAACTATTCAGATTTTGGGTACTCACGGAAACTGGGATATCAAACTGACAGGATGGAAATCCAGACAGGCACCATTAAATTGGAGCGGCTGAATTTTAAACGATTATTGAATGAGAAGCGATTACATGTCGGCCTCATTGCAATAGATTGGTTGTCACTCGATGATTACCGCGACAAGCGGGTGAAATTCCCATACTGGAAACGGCCACCCATGATTCAGCAAGCTATCCGTAATATTACGTTCCCTATGGATATCGATTCCCTTCTACTGACCAACGGGGAGGTGACGTATAGGGAGCAGACTGAGCAGGAACCAGGAATGATCTTTTTCAATCAAATGCATTTCCTGGCAAAAGGTTTCACTACCGACTCGCTGATGATTTCCGAAGGGGATGAGCTGGTTGCAGGCGGATCTGTTTACATGATGGGAAAAGCCAAGATGGAAGGGGAGTTCAGGTTCCCGATGCAGTCACCGACAGATACCTTTTATTTTAATGGGAAAACCGGTCGTGTTGATATGACCCTGTTCAACCCGATGGTTTCAAAAGTAGCACCGGTAAAGATCAAGAGCGGCGTGGTTGATAGTGTGAACATCCACTGGATGCGAGGAAACAACACCTATGCAACAGGCATCCTGGATCTTTATTATCAGGGCCTCCAGATTGAATTACTGCATGTGAAGAAAAATTTTCTGAACAAGGTGGGTACAGACATAATGCAAATCCTGGTAAATATGGCTGTCCCGCAGGAGAATCCGGGATACTTTGGCATTCACCGAAGAGGATATATCTGGAATCACCGGAATGAGGAAAAAGGATATTTTAATTTTTTCTGGAAGTCAATTCTCGAGGGATTGAAATCGAGTGAAGGAATCAATTCAAAGGAACAAAAAGCATTTAAAAAGGAATATAAGCAAGAGATGAAATCGCAAAAAAAATAAACCAATGGAAAAGAACAAACGGCCCAGATGGAAAAAAATCCTTATCTGGATACTGAGTATCCTGGCTGGTATCATCCTGGTCGTGTTTGTTGTAGGCTATTTCTACTGGGGCAACCTGATTAAGGGAACCATAGAAGATGCCATTCATAAAGAGAGTAAAGGGTTGTATCAGGCTGATATTGGCAAGCTTTACTATGGCATTTTCGGAGGCCATCTCTATATCCGTGATTTCTCTCTCATTCCGGATACTGCTGTTTACAATGATATGAAAGCGGCAGATTCAGCTCCACCCATGTTGATCCAGCTGCATGTTGACAAGCTTAATGTGTATGACCTCCATCTGAAGAAGGTCATCTTTCGCAAGATTGTTGATGTGAAGCGCATCGTGATCAAATCGCCGGATTTGAAAATCATGCGTATGAAAGAAGTGGTGAAGGATACGGCTATCCAGGAAGCGGATACAGCTCGTCAGGAAATAGATACAACGCAATCGATCCCGCTTCCGAAAGGCTGGGAACTTATCACGATCGGAGAGATTTTACTGGAAACAGGCAGCCTTGGATTCATTGACAGATCCTCTGACACGGTCAACGAGTTTACGATTCCTTCGTTTGACATCAGGATCAGCAACCTGTGGGTTGATTCCACCTGGAGAACAGATCCACGCATTTACAACACCGATGACATAGTGGTGATCCTTCGCGGGATCAGGCAAAAAACCGGTAATGGGATGTATGCGTTGAGTGCGGGTGAAATAGGTTTATCAACCCGGCAAAACCAGGTTTATGTGAAGAACTTCCACCTGGAACCCATGTATAACAGATATGATTTTACCCGAAAACTGGGTTTTCAAACTGATCGAATGGATATTCAAATTGAAAAGATCTCCCTGTTGAGGATCGATTGGTGCGAGCTGATGTTTCACAAGCGACTGATAGCCGGAAAATTACAGATCGACAGCCTGGTGATGGATGATTATCGGGACAAACGGATTCCCATGAAGCCGGGATTCAAACCTCCGATGCCACAACAGCTGATCAGGGAGTTGAAAACCTATATCCGGATTGATTCCCTGGTGTTGAGCAACGGGAAAGCAACATACTCGGAACAGGTCGCCAAAGAGGCAGGGACCATCTTTTTTGACCGCCTAAACGGCACCCTTACCGGGTTGACAAACGACTCTCTCTGGCTGGCAGAGAAAAAAGTCTCTCCGTTAAAAGCTGAAGCTTATCTGCAGGGAACAGGAAAACTTCAGGCTACCATCAACTTCGTGTTCGGTGATCCGATGAATCGCTTTACCATTCCGTCAGCCCTCCTTACCTCTTTCGAACTTCCCCGGGTCAATACAATGCTCTCCAAACTGTTACCGGCTGAATTCGAAAGCGGACATGTGAGTAAAATGATTGTTCATGGAATCCAATTCAACGATAATTACTCAAAAGGCAGCCTGACATTATATTATCAAAACCTTTCATTCAAAATTCTGGACGAAAAACATACTGCCTGGTCGGGGATTAAATCGGGAGTGATCAACTGGATCGCCGGTGATATACTGATACCTAAAAGCAATCCGGGCCCAAAAGGGAAATTGCGTACAGGCATGATCTATTTCGAACGCGATAAACATAAATCGATCATCAACTTCATCTGGAAGAGCACCCTGAGCGGACTGAAGTCGAATATGGGTTTCAATACCAAGGAGCAAAAGGAAATGAAAAAGGAAAGCAGTGGCAAGGGACGAAAAAAGAAGTAATTTTATCCGGAATTCAATACGATGATTCCCAACGAAAGAGAATATCAACGCCGACGAATAGCCACATCTTATGTGACTACGATCATCAGCATCACACTGGTATTGTTTATGCTGGGCTTGCTTGGGATGCTGGTGCTTCATGCGAAAAAGTTATCAGATTATGTCAAAGAGAATATTGGTTTTTCGATTATGATCAATGAGGGAGTCAAGGAGGTCGACATCTTTGAGCTTCAGAAAAAACTCGACAAGCAACGGTTTGTAAAATCTACTGAGTACATTACACGGGAGCGGGCAGCACGGGAGTTTTCGGATGAGCTGGGAGAAGATTTTGTTGGCTTCCTTGGATACAACCCACTGCTCCCATCGATTGAATTAAGGTTGAACGCCAGTTATGCCAATCCCGACAGTATCCTGTTTATCGAGAAGGAACTGCAAGCCTATTCCGGTGTTAAGGAGGTGGATTATCACCGATCGCTGGTCGATCAAATAAACCGGAATGTGAACAAGATAAGCCTGGTAATTCTTGGTTTTAGCCTGATCCTGTTGCTTATTGCGATCGCTCTGATCAACAATACGATCCGCCTCTCTGTTTATGCCAAACGCTTTTTAATACGGAGCATGCAACTGGTGGGCGCAACCCAAAAATTCATTCAGCGACCATTCCTGATCAAAGCGGCTCTGAACGGATTTCTGAGTGGAGTAATTGCTATCGGCTTGCTTCTGTTATTATTGTATTTTTCAGCCCAGGAGATTCCTGAACTAATGGAATTACAGGACATTAGGATGTTCGCAATGTTATTTGCACTGGTCATTTTATTGGGTATCGTGATCTCATGGATCTCCACTTTTTTTGCTGTACGGAAATACATACGGATGAAGACAGATTCGTTATACAGTTAACCCATATTCAGAAAAATAGCGTATTTTTGCGCACCCAACGAGAATCGAATGAAAAAACAGAAAAAACACGGTGAACCGGCACCACAGCCAAAACAACAACCACCTCCACCAGGTGATTTTGCCTTTGGTAAGGAAAACTACCGCCTCATGCTGATTGGTCTGGCCCTGATCGCTATTGGCTTTATCCTGATGATCGGCGGTGGCTCCAAAGACCCTTCACAATTCAATCCGGATATTTTCAGTTTCCGCCGGATCACCCTGGCACCGATCCTCATTCTTGCGGGTTACGTGGTGGAGATCTTTGCGATCATGAAAAAACCCAAAGATTAACCCCGTTTCTTTTCATTTATGAATTGGCTGGAAGCATTGATACTTGGCATTGTTCAGGGACTGACGGAATTTTTACCGGTAAGCAGTAGCGGTCATCTTGAACTGGGAAAAGCCATTCTTGGAGTGAATGCCGAAAGAAGCCTGATGTTTACTGTCGTGGTACACGGTGCTACAGTGCTCAGTACCATTGTCGTATTTTACAAGGATATTTTCAAATTACTGAAAGGCCTCTTTGCATTCAGGTGGAACGAGGAGACTGCATATATCGCCAGGCTATTACTTTCCATGATACCTGTTATCATTCTTGGTATTTTTTTCAAGGAGGAAATAGAAAGTTTCTTTACCGGAAATGTGGTCTTTGTCGGTTCTATGCTGATTGTCACTGCCCTCATCCTGGCCTCAACCTACCTTAAAAAAAATAATACAAGGAAGATCTCATTCTTCGATTCATTTGTCATGGGTATCGCTCAGGCTTTCGCTGTGTTACCCGGCATCTCCCGTTCAGGAGCGACCATCTCAACAGGGTTGTTGCTTGGAGATAAGAAAGTCAATGTAGCCAGATTCTCATTTCTGATGGTCTTGATTCCGATCATTGGCGCAAACATGAAGGATCTTTACGATGGCGGGGCGACAGTTGAAGGTGGCGTTGGAATGTTGTCATTGATTGTTGGTTTTTTTGCAGCGTTCATTGCCGGCCTCATCGCTTGTAAATGGATGATCGGAATTGTGAAAAAAGGAAAGTTAATCTACTTTGCAATCTATTGCTTTGTCGTTGGGTTGCTTGCGATCCTTTCAGCTACTGCATTTTAAGTTCATTAATATGTGTCTACCAAGCACATATAACTTTCTTGAAGGTGAAATGTTGTTGATCAACAAGCCGTTCAAGTGGACATCATTTGATGTGGTAAATAACCTGCGCTATTTCCTGAAATCTAAGATGGGGATAAAAAAGATAAAAATTGGCCATACGGGTACGCTGGATCCACTGGCCACCGGGTTGCTGATTCTCTGTACAGGTCGTTATACAAAGAGGATCGAAGAGTTCAAAAATTTCGAAAAAGAATACACAGGTACATTTATCATGGGGGCTACAACTCCATCGTTTGACCGGGAGAGTGAAATTGACCACAAGTTTCCGGTAGATCACCTCACGGAACGGATGATCCGGAATGCTTCCAATCTGTTTAAAGGTGATCTTATGCAGGTTCCTCCGGCATTCTCAGCTGTGTGGGTAAAAGGAAGAA
Source organism: uncultured Prolixibacteraceae bacterium (assembly GCA_964616825.1). Taxonomy (GTDB): domain Bacteria; phylum Bacteroidota; class Bacteroidia; order Bacteroidales; family FEN-979; genus QYOJ01. The sequence continues at coordinate 37,900 of CAZTSX010000010.1, read as the reverse complement.
GAGCGTATGATTATGCCCGACAGGCCGAAGAGGTAAACCTGGAAAGCAGACCAGTCCATATTGCTGAATTTGAGATCGATTCAATCACATTGCCTGAAGTACATTTCCGTATTGTCTGTAGCAAAGGAACCTATATTCGGGCACTGGCCAGGGATTTCGGCAAAGCCTTGAAAACCGGAGCTTACCTGGGGGCGCTTTGCCGCACCCGGATTGGCCCATATCATTTGCGCGATGCGTATGAGCTGGAAGATCTGAAACAGCGCATAACCGATAAACGCTGACGCAACCTTCTGGAATAAAAACTGTTATCTTTGTAAGGCACCAATAATAATGATTTTACACCCTCAAATTTCTTTTGATATGAAAACCAGAACGTTGAATTATCCTGCTGTTTTTCTTGCAGGCGCTTTACTGATCTTAGTTTCATTTGTCTTTGCAGACTTTATCTCATTTTTGAATCATGCTCAATTTGATAAACGCACACAGTTTGAAACCTTCTTGTTGAATGAATACAAACATGCACCGGTAACAGCGGAAAAAAGCAATGGGAAATCAGTTGATCAACCTGGAGCAGCCGCCTTTCAGGAGTACTTGATGACGCTCGATCCGGCGACAAAAACGGTACCAAGAGAACGATTGCTCGAAGCGTATCAGGAGACGAAAATCCTCCAGGCTCAAAAAAGCACATCAACGATTAGCTGGCAGGGAACCGGTACTGAGATGGGCGGACGAACCCGTGCGATCATGTATGATCCCAACGATCCCGACGTGAAAAAGGTTTGGGCCGGTGGTGTTACCGGAGGATTGTGGTACAATAACGACATCACCAGTCAGTTTTCATCCTGGGTTCCCGTTGGCGACTTCTGGCCGATGCTGAGCATCCGATGCATGACATACGACCCCAATAATACGCAGACGTTCTATATAGGCACAGGTGAACCAGAAACAGCCTTGATCACGTATCGGGAGAGCTCTGGTCTGGGACAGGGAATCTGGAGATCGGAAGATGGAGGAACAACCTGGGAACAGATGCCCTCTACCTCAGACTTCGTTTACATCACAAACATTTTGGTTCGGGATGAGAATGGAACGAGTGTGATCTACGCCGGTGTCGTATCCGGCCAATATCATGGAGTTCATCAAAGCGAACCTTCCAATGGATTATACCGGTCTGAAGATGGGGGCGTAACATGGGAACAGGTGCTCCCGGATATTTATGGATCCGATGTGCCTTACTCTCCGGCTTGTATTGAAGAGGGACCCGACGGAAGGATCTATATAGGCAGCCGTCCCAACCTGGATGATGAAGGAGGTGCTACGATCCTCTATTCTGATTCGGGCTTACCTGGCAGCTGGATTATCAATGAAGAGTATAAGATTATTATCGAAAATGACCCCGATTATCCCATTCCCGGACGAGTCATTATAGCCGCTTCCAAATCGGATGCGAATGTAGTATATGCTCTTGTGGCATCAGGTTACATCAGGTCTTCCAACAACTTCAGGTATTTCTATTGTTACTACGTCCTCCGGTCCGATGACAAAGGAGTCACCTGGACAGAGAAATCATTACCTCAGGATCTGACAAGCGGGGATAACTTTGCCACCATCGCCTGGCATGCGCTGGATGCTACAGTAGATCCGAATAATCCGGATAACGTTTATATCGGCGGATTGGATATGCACCACTCAGTAAACGGAGGAGATAATTGGTACAGGGTAAGCGACTGGTCTAAAATGTACAGCGGTGGAGGATCTGATTACATTCATGCAGATCAGCATATTATTGTATACAAACCCGGATCATCCCAGGAGATCCTCTTTGGAACAGACGGCGGTGTATTTTATACCTACAACGGGATTGTCAACTACCCGGCTTTTGAACAGCGAAACAGCAACTATAATACCCTTCAATTCTATACCTGCGCCATCAATCCAACAGCTGGCGCGATATCATACCTTGGCGGATTACAGGATAACGGTTCACTCTATTACAGTGGGAATCCATTAACGATTGACGATATGTGGAGTGGGGGTGACGGAGCCTATTGCTTCTTTGATGAAAATCAAAGCAGTTTACAGGTCACTTCAGTATACTACAACAGATATTATGTTTACATGAATGGTAGCTGGATTAACAGCCTGAATGATTGGTATTGCGGAACCTTTATCTCGCCTGCCGCTTTTGATTTTCATCGCAACGAGATTTATGCCAATGCTGTCGATTTCGTGGGGAATTATGCTGATCATATATTGCGGCTTCGAAATATCACAGGAAACGAGCAGGGCTCATACATCAACATCAATACAGGATCGAGTCTCTACTTTTCTGCTGTGACCTATTCCCCTCACTCCCCGACGGGTCAGGCTACTATTTTCATAGGAAATCAAGAGGGAAGGGTATTTAAAGTCGAGAATATCAATAATACCCCTGTAATCAATGAAATAGGAAGCTCCAACTTTCCTGTCGGAAATATCTCCTGTATTGCGGTTGGAGCCTCAGAAGATACACTGGTAGTGACCTTCTCCAATTATGGTATTCCATCAGTTTGGGTCACTGCTAATGGTGGTCAGAGCTGGACAGATGTAGAAGCCAACCTTCCGGATATGCCGATCCGCTGGGCATTGATCCACCCGGATTATTCTCGCAATGTAATGCTGGCTACCGAAACAGGTGTCTGGATGACAGAAGATATTCTGACTACCCCAGTACTCTGGGAACCGGTCACCGATGGCATGGCGAATGTAAGAACAGATATGCTTCGATTCCGGAAAGCGGACAATACGGTTTTGGCTGCCTCACATGGTCGTGGACTGTTTACCACCACCTGGGATGCTGTGGTTGGGATGGATGAGCAATCAAAACCAGCGCTGGCACTATATCCAAATCCGGCTACAAACCAGGTGAATATTTCATTTGATCTGATAACCCCGGTTACAGTGAAAGTCAAACTTATCAATACCACGGGTCAGGCTGTTTTCACAGAGAGTTTTCAGACAGACGGAAAGCTCTCGACCCGGATTGATTTAACAGGCCAGGCTAAAGGCATCTACATCCTTGTTCTTGAAGAGAAAGGAAAAGTTGTTGCTTCAGAGAAAGTGATTTTATTGTAAGCGAACGTTGAAAAAAGCTTTTTTCTATGCCTTCCGGTACTTCATACGAACTCTTTTCCGATGAATACTTCATGAATGAGGCGCTGAAGGAAGCAGCCAAAGCATTTGACAAACAGGAAGTCCCGGCGGGAGCTGTCATCGTATGTGAAAATGAGGTACTGGCCCGGGCTCATAACCTGACCGAAATCCTGAACGATGTAACTGCTCATGCGGAGATGCAGGCATTCACAGCTGCTTCATCGAACCTGGGAGGAAAATACCTGAACGAATGTACTCTTTATGTAACACTGGAGCCCTGTGTGATGTGTGCCGGAGCAGCTTTCTGGACACAGATCGGGAGAATTGTATTTGGCGCTGAGGATGAAAAACGGGGCTTCAGGTTGGTGGAGCACCCTCTGCTACATCCGAAGACAAAGGTAACCTCTGGAATCCTCGCGGAACAATGCAGTAAATTGTTGAAGGTATTTTTCGAGAAGAAGCGTTGATAAGATACGTCTCACGTCCTACGTCTCACGTTTTTTCTTCCACGCTTGATACGCCTTTCTGCTTCCATAAGTAGCACCCAGCGCCAGTAAGATTCCCAGTCCGCCATCAATTGGTGCTCCTACAGGTGCATTTCCATTCTGGCCATGATTACCAGGCATAGGAGGGGGGGTATCCGGTGGATCTGCCCATCCCGAAATGGAGATCCCTGCCCAGCAAATAATCCCCAAACCAATTACTTTCCAATTCTTTTTCATCTCTTTGTGATCTTGTTATCTTCAATTAATCTTTCCGGATAAGTAGATTTTCCTGGTTAGGATCTCTTTTCCGGTATCTATTCTGACAAGGTAATATCCCGCAGGAACTGAAGTCTCTATTTGGTTATTATCTGATTTCACATGTTGAGCATGAACCATTCTGCCAGTCAGGTCATAAAGCTGTGTATATGTGGAATAGTGTGAGTTGTTCAGACCATTGATAATCAGAATATTGCCTCTAGTCATAAGTGTAATATGCTGTTCGCTTTCTGTTTGACTGAGTGAGGCCGGGTCTCCAAACCTGACAGTAAACCGGTCGGATTGAGGGCCTTCCTCCGCATAGAATGAGTAGACCGTATCGGTTCGTAAATTCGTTATCAGTTGCTCCAGATGATCTTCAAGATAAATATTTTCTCCTGTCAGGAAGGTTTCAACCCCTTCGAATATCAATTGATGTTCGCCTGTGTTTCCTGCAATGAATCCAAGTGGAAAATACCACCCAGATGCACCCGATGGACGGACATCTATTGAGAGATTAATCTCATCCTCTTCGATGAAAATCTGTGGGGCATCCTGCGATCCGAACATTTTCAGGACATCATAGTTGCCATCGTAACTTACGGAAGCTGAGTCGTTACATTGAATGACTACACCATCACGCAACCGATCCATCTTTACAGTTATATAAAGGGTGTTTTCCAGCGTTATTTTGTAGAACGTTTGCGTGGCATGAACGCGGGACGAGGCAGGAATGGTGAGCGAAGGAGAAGAGCTATTCGTATGAACAAAAAAGCCCTGCATTGCCGGAATGATCCCATCTGTCAGCGTCCCTACACTTCCATTCCAGCTCTTATAATTCCCTGTTTCACCATCCCACACCCAGATCGCGTTATCGACATTGCTCTTCACCCAACTATCGATCTCTCCATTCAATGCCGATGTAAATGGATTGCCGGTCAGGTTGAAACCGGCATAAACTCCTGAAGTATATGTAATGCCTGGCGAAAGATCCCCGGTATTCAGGGAGCCGGTAAAACTCTTTGTCACATCTTCAGGATAGGCCACCAGGTAACCGCGAACCGGAATGAAGTTCCGGTTGTCGCCTGCCTGGAAAACGGTATTCCACATCCCGGTTTCGTCTTTGCAGTTGATCCATGTTCCGGTTGTCTCTTCCCACCGGTAAAAATCAACTTCCGCTTCAGGGGGATCGCCGACAAATTCGGGTTGGATAGCCTGGGACGTAACAGGGCTGGATAGCATATGATACCTTGAATCATCCGTACTCTGGTATTTTTTAATATATCTCTCGATCGTCACTGTTCCATTACCGCTTATTGATCCGTTGTGGATGAAGGAAGCGGTAGCTCCGGAATCAGCAGGCGATTTCAACAACATGCACTCCTCCCCTGAGAGCGTACAATTTCCTGATACGGTAAATGATTTTCCGGCTTCCAGTTCCAGTGTGGCACTGTCTTCTATTGATAGATTTCCCCCCGATTCCAGATCGGTACTGATGGTTTTCAGCCCTGTTCCCGATATTACCAAATGATGGTAGCTGGAAGGATTCCCGACAGTTTGTGCGGTGTCACCAGAGTATTCGACAGTAGATCCGGTTTCAAAAATGTAACTATTGTTCGTAAATCCGATCTCGCCCCAATCACCTGAGGTCAGGGTAAGTTGCCCCCCGTTGTTGATGGTAAATGTATGACCGGATGAACCGCTGTTCGGACAGTTGATTGAGGCTGTCTCGATCACACCTCCATCGTGAATTACAACAGAAACCGGATTGGCCGAATTGCTGTTTGTCAGATAAAGGATCCCGGATACCAGGAGGGTTCCATCCACCGTGATTGACCCGCCGCCAGTGGAACTGGCACCCCCGTTGATACCGTCGATAGCGATGTTCCCGGCCGAAATTCCGTCACCGGGTATTGTAAGTGTATCCCCCTCTTCGACGATCAAGTTGAATACAGTGCCCGATTTGTTGTTGTAGAATGCGGTTCCTCCATAATCTAACGAAACAAGCATGTAGATTGTCAATGTGGTGGTATCATGATCATTTTTATACTTCCGGATTCGGGATGCATTAAATATCCCGTTTCCCGAGATAGTACAGGAAGTTCCTTCGATATTGAACCCGATCCGATCGTATATTACTCCGTTACCGATCTGACCATGACAAAGGATATCCCCATAAGTATAAATGTATCGGGGATAAGATCCTGTTGATGAGTTATTCGTATAGAGTTTCCCTCCTGTATGTACGGTGAGGTCTCCACAATGTTTCCCGCTCGCTTCAACTACTACAGTATGTCCATCCAGGATGGTCACATTGTCGTTATCGGTGGGAATTTCACCTCCAACCCATGTGGTCGTGCTGCCCCAGTTCCCCGATTGTGCAGATGAGATTTCGTTGCCGATCACACAACTGGGACCCAAAAAACCCAACGTCAAAAGCAAAGCCCAAGTAATCCTGATTCGTTTCATGTTCAATTTTTAGACATTAATCCGGTTCAGGGGTAAAAGGTTATATGTTTGGCAGCACTTTTTTTGTAAAATGCTGTATTTGAGAGGGTGAGTTGGCGAATTGGTGAGCTTGCAAGTTGGTGAGTTATTTTTTATGATTTTCTTCATTAATCCAGATATTTCAAAAAGGTAATACTTTTGTTTAAAAATCTTCAACTCACTAGTTCACCAATTCACCAGTTCGCCAATTAATTATTTTAACACATGCCTTTAACCAGAGCACAAGCCATTGAATTAATCAACACTCATATCAAGAACGAAAAAATGATCTTTCACTCTCTCGCCTCAGAAGCCGTCATGAGGGGATTGGCCAGGAGACTTGGCAGGGATGAGGAAAAATGGGCGATGGCTGGGTTGCTGCACGACCTGGATGTGGAGGTCACGAACGCCGAACCGACAGCTCATGGTACCCAGACGGAGGTGTTACTGAAGGATTATGATGTCGATCCGGAGATCCTGGATGTGATCCGGATGCACAACGAATGCTCTTCAGGGAAAGACCGGCACACTGAATTCCAGCATGCGCTGGCTGCGGGAGAGACCATTACCGGGTTAATTTTTGCAACCACCTACGTTTATCCGGATAAAAAACTTTCCAGCGTAAAGCCAAAGTCGGTTGTGAAACGAATGAAAGCGAAGGCGTTTGCTGCCTCAGTAAATCGGGAAATCATCCTGGAGTGTGAAAAAATCGGGATTCCGTTACCCGAATTTGCCGCCCTGGCGATCGAATCAATGTTGCCTGTGGCGGAGGAAATCGGTCTGTAATGTTCTGATCACAGGGTACTCAAAATCGCTTCAAGCTGTTTGAATGAAAATGGTTTTTTAAGGACGGCATTGACTTTGAGTGCTTTGGCATTTTGCAGGTGTTTTTCAGGTGGTAACTTTCCTCCTCCTGATATAGCAATGATCTTCAAATCTGACTGTAACTTACGGAGTTCAACGATGGTTTCTATGCCTTCCATCCTGGGCATGATGATATCTGTAATTACCAGGTCAATATCTCCTTCTTTAAAGAGGGTTAATCCCTCTTCACCTTCACTGGCTGTAACCGTTGCATAACCGGCCTTGACAAGCATTTTTGTTAATGAGGTTCTGAACACCTTGTCATCGTCAATGATTAACACCTTTTTCATAAACGCAAATATAGGATTTTATTCTTCAATTGAAAAGAAGATCAGGTAACGAGGCCTGTCTTTATCAGGGATTTGTTCCGGGTCACGATTTGTATATACCTTAAAACGGGAATTGGGAATGCCGAGAGAATTCAGCAGGTAATTTTCGACTATTAGGTTTCTTTTTTCCATCCTGGTTTGTTGGATTGCCAGTAACTCTGCCTCATCAATTAAGCGCAAGCATTTCTCCAGCGGAGAGAGCTCCGGATCGGTATTAGCCAGCTGTTTGTCGAGCCACTGATTGAATTTCTTATTGGTGTTGGAGAGGTTGTTGATCTGCCTTCGTTTGGCCTGGGTAATGGAACCGGGAAGGACTTTTTTATTAAGGGTATCAAAAATGAATCGTTTCTTGGCTTCGAAACAGGCCAGAAATTCAAGTTCGGTCGCTGTATCAATGGATTGTGAAAATTCAAGTATCAACGGAGGTTTCTCCTTCATCACCCTGGCCAGCTTCGTCAGTTGTTCCTCCTGCTTCTTGTTTGCCTGAACCTGTCCGTAATTAAATGGAATCTCCTTGAATAGCTTCACCTTTTCCCCGTATATTATCGCCAGTTGCTTTGATGGTGGGGAGAAGATTTTCTTAAAGAGATTCTTCAATGCCTGGCCGATCAGATTCCAATAGTTGATTTTAGGATCTTTCAGATCTCCTTCCACCGGAAATTCGAGTGAAATATTTCCCTCTTTATCACGGATGATAGCCAGGATCAGCTTCAGCGGAAGGTGCATTCCCACATTGTTATCGACCTTCTCTGCCAGGTAGATATTTTTCACAAATAATTTGTTGTTCATTTTAACTACATGATTCCTGGAAGAGATGGTTCCATTGTAGAAGATCTGCCCTTTTTTAAATGGGTAATCCGTATACCAGACAGAATATGGATTGTAATCGACTAGAGCAACATTCTTCAGTTGGTAAGTCGCATCGAAATCAAAAGGTTCATATGCGTAGAATGAGAATGCAGCTTTGATCCATCCATCCCCCTCAACCCGCGTACTGAATGTTCCGGTTGCCCGCTTGCTGTTTTTATCTGAAGAGATATTCTTGATAGCCAGAGTCAGTTTATCGATATTTGTGGAACTGGGCTCAAGCAAGGTATGATCAACGAAATCCATTTTCCCGTTGGAAAGCTGGATCTGCTTGACGAAATAAGAGTCAATCACCACCACCTCCTGCATCTTTTCGATATAGTCCTTCAGCAGAATCACCGGATTTGATTGGCTGGCAATGATGAAAGTGGAATCAGGAGGCTTTCCGTCAGGGGTATAGCCGTCGAAATTCCGGATGATCATTCGCGAGAAGGAGTCGATACTATCGAACCGCTCCTCTTTCAGGTACAGTCCGTCAAGCAGGATGTCTCCGATTGTCGCGAAGCCCTGGTAGGTATTCATGGAGTCAAAGGCGATGCTGAACTGATCAAAGGCAACCTTTTTTTGTTCAGCCGATCCCATCAGATCAAAATCCCGAATGTTTACCTGGCCCTGCATTGCCGTTCTGTATGGATCGTTGATATTTCCCCCGGTAGCCATAGTTATGAATGCAGCTCCGTCAAGCTGTTTTATCTTTAAATAGGGTTTCAGGTAAGGGAGGATGAAGGAGATATTGAGGCTGTCTATGTCTACTTGCTGAGTGTAATCAAGACTCTGCCGGTTCAGGTGAAAACTTCCTTTTACATTTCCTCCGGATGCAAGCGAAAGGCTGTATTCGAGACCCAATTCCGGATCATCCCAGGCTACTGCAGGAATGTCCAATGTCATCTCAACAATCTGAATATCAGCACCAAAGTCGTGGTTGATATAGTGAATATTGCCACCGGAGATTGAGAGATCTTCTAATACATACCTGATCTCTTCGGGGGTTGTGGTATCGACAGGTTTTGCAGATGTATCTGCTGGAAACCGGATCATAAAATCAGAGAAGTTCATCGAGTCGCCATGTTGAATGATCCTGACAAACGGATCCACGATATGGAGTTGTTCGATATGATAAGTTCCCCAGATAAGTTTCCAGATATTGATATCCAACAGGATGTGATTCATGTGAAAGAAAACTGTATCCTGATTCGCTTCATACAGCGCAAGGTCTTTGATGTTAATACGACCGTTGAGGAGATTAATTCCCAGTTTATCAATTTCAACGGTACGTCCGATCCACTCTTCACTGTTGCTTTCAATCACGAACCGGGTGATTGGAGGCGCTGCCAGAAGAATCAGCAGGAGTAGTCCCAGGAGGCTCCCTATGATCCAGATAAGAATCTTGTATAAGCGCTTCATGAACAGGGAATTTAAGCAATTTCATGTAAATATAAGGAAAAGAAGAAAGCCAACCTGTAAATAAGGACCAGGTTGGCTTTCGATTTGTGAACAATAGTAGTCAACAGTTATCTGGCAAAATCTTTGGTTGCGTTATCCTTCTGAGTCATTAATGAAATAACAACAAGTGTAATCACGGCCAAAGGGATTGAAATAATCCCGGGGTTATCTAATGGAATAGGAGCATCAGATGCTGCCAGTCCATACCTTTCCCACATGGATGGTGAAAAAAGAATAATACCGATAGAGAATACGACACCCACAATGACCGACCATGCAATTCCTTTTGCCGTAGTTTTCTTCCAGAACAGCAAGAATAAGATGGCAGGCAGGTTAGCGGATGCTGCCACGGCGAATGCCAGCCCGACAAGGAATGACACATTCATCCCTTTAAAGAGGATACCTAAAATTATGGCAAGGATACCTACGGAGAAAGCAGCAATTTTTCCTGCCCGCACTTTACCTTTATCCGTCATCTGAACTTTCAGGTAGTTGTCAATAAAGTCGTGGGCGATAGCTCCGGAGGAGGCAATAATCAATCCGCTCACAGTACCAAGTACAGTGGCAAATGCAATGGCCGATATGATGGCAAACAGGCTAACACCAAATGCTTTAGCCAGAAGTGGCCCCGACATGTTACTGCTTTCAACATCCAAAACACCGTTGATCATAGCACCAAGTCCCATAAACAGTGTTAACATATAAAAGAAGCCGATGGCGGCAATGGCGACGATGGTGGATTTTCTGGCAGCACGCTGATTGGGTACGGTATAATACCTGATCAGGATATGTGGTAACGCCGACGTCCCTAAAAATAAGGCGAGCATCAACGACAAGAAATTCAATTTATCCCAGATTGTAGCCCCGGATGCTTTTGATAATTTATACTTTAAACCCGGCTCCATCACCGCTTTCCCTGGCGTAACATTCTGATACCAGACGGTAATTTTGTTTTCACCATTCATGAACGATTTTTTAGTGAAACGGACCACTTCACTCGACTCGAGTGTTTTCAAAAACCTGAATGGACCCACAGGGCCTGTCTTATCCACCTCTTTGCCGTTAATGACGATTTTGCTGAGGTGACCGACCTGGAAGAATTTCCCATCTTCTTTTGGTGCCCCGTTATATAATTTCTCTCCATCCGGCAGAAGAGTCGTATAGATCACTTCATCCAGTGAAGCATTGCCATCTTTTGTGGATAACTTATACCAACAGGATGGGCCATCCGACTTCTCCAGTTTCACAAACACCAGCTTACCAACCACTTTTGTTTTTTCAACAATATATTCGGCGTCAGGAATGGTTACCACTGTATCATTAGCAACAAGGGCCTCGATTTTAGCGAATTTGTGATAGTCGTCATTAGGAGTTAACGTCAATCCGTTTTTCAACACATATATAGTAAGCACTGTTGAGAAAATAACAAGTAGGGCTCCTTTGATAAACTGAACATAGGTGGTTGATGTCATACCGGCAGTGGCGACGATAAAAATCACAATCGAACCAACAATAACAACGCCCATCCAGTGAGGCAGTCCAAGCAATGGAACAACCAGGTCACCTGCTCCAACCATCTGAGGAATGAGATAGAAGATAGAGACAACAAGGGTGCTTATTGCTGCAGCAAGTTTGATCGACTTCGAATTGAATTTTGCATCTAACGCATCTGCAAATGTATACTTGCCAAGCCTTTTCAAGGGTTCGGCAACCAGGAAAAGGGCAACGACCCAGCCAGCAAGAAATCCAATAGAATAGAGAAATCCATCGTAACCAGCAAAGGCAATCATACCACAGATTCCCAGAAAAGAGGCTGCAGACAGGTAGTCACCGGCAAATGCAATACCATTAACTCCCCAGTGAATTTTTCCTCCGGCAGCGTAGTAGCCTTTTGAGGATTTTGTTTTTCTGGCGAAGAAAAAGGACAATCCCAGAACAACAGCAACGATAAATACAAAAATGATTATGGCCAGGTTTGAAACTCCGTAAATCATATCTTTAGTTTTGAGTAGTTAGTTTTTATTCATTTCGTTCTCAAATTTGGTGCAAAAGTAGTTGTAGAAGAATCCCATTATTATGGCTAATAAGATTAAACCAAATCCATAAATAATTGCCAGATTCTGACCTCCAATAATGTCTACTCCCATCAACTCAGGATCTGTTAATCCAATAACAACGAAACCGGAATAAATCAGGGTGTATATTATAAATAATATGACACCTAATCTGGTTTTTCTTTGGATCGCATTATCTTTTTCAACGGGTGCTGCTGGTTCATGTATCATGTTTTCCTCCTTTATTTTTTTTATTTGTGGCCAAAGATATTAATAAATTTCACTTTGACAACCAGGGTAAAGCGACTATTGTGAAATTTTAAACAGCTTGATTATTTTCCTCCTTATCCTTAGCTATTTAAAAAAAACTATTTTTGCATTCGGACTTTAATTTTAATGAAATGAAGAAACTCCTATTTGTGTTGATCATGGTTTTTTCGCTGGGAACCCTTCAGGGCCAGAATAGCTTCAGTCTTGCAGCAGGATACCTGTTCACCCATACAAGCGTAGCTGAATATAAGCGCCCTGATTATAACTATTATCTCCTCGATTACGTCACTCTAAAACCGAACAGAAGCTCATTTCACGCTTCCCTCTCAATCGATTTGGATATTGGGAGCCAGTTTTATATCTCAACAGGATTGCATTATCAGGAGATGGGAATCTCGAATATCACTTTCGTTGATACACTGAACGATTATTTCTCCTATAAAGCCAACCAGCATTACATAGGATGGTCATTCCTGTTGAAATACCATTATCAATTCCGTGAGAGTAAATTCGGAATCTTTGCCGGTGTTGGCCCGAAGGTCGATTTTGCTGTAGGATACCTGAATATCGCCGAACAGGCCCCTTACCGGGCCCGCGATTCAATGACTCCGTTTGCCCGGTTCAACGTGGTTGATTTCTCCATTGCTGTGGAGGCAGGAGCAACCTATCGTTTAGGTCCCGGAACCTTCTTTGCGAAAATAAATTACTTCCAGGGATTGAGCGATGTCTTGCGGGATTCTTACGTCGTGGGGAAAACGATTTGCGTTGGGATAGATGTTGGATATACCCTGCCTCTGGACCAAATCAGTTTCTCAAAAAAGAACAAATAAAAGCAACCATAAATACAATTCAATATGAGCAGAATTTTTTCATTGATCCTTTGTATACTGATCTTCAGCGGAGAGTTGATGACACAGGAAATTGTCCAGTGGCGCGGCCCTCACCGCAATGGAAAATACCCGGCAACCGGCCTCCTGAAATCTTGGCCTGAAGCAGGCCCCACCCTTCTTTGGCATATTGATGGCCTGGGTCAGGGCCATGCCTCTGCAGTAGTAACGGAAGACAAGATTTATACTGCCGGAACACTGGAGGAGACAGGATATATCTTTTGTTTTTCACCGGAAGGAGAACTGCAGTGGAAAGTTCCTTATGGTCCTGATTGGGTCGCAAGCTGGCCAGGGACCCGAAGCACTCCACTATATGTAGATGGTAAATTATATATGATGAGTGCTTTCGGCAAGATCTTTTGTATGGATGCTGCAAACGGGAAAAAACTCTGGGAGGTTGACCTGTTTAAGGATTACGACGGACGTAATATCAAATGGGGTGTCACTGAAAATCTGCTGATCGATGGAGATATCCTCTTCTGCGCTCCGGGAGGTAAAAAAAATAACGTGATTGCACTTAACCGAAATACCGGCGAACTGATCTGGTCTGGTGAGGGAAAATCAGAAGTAAGTGCCTATTGCTCACCTCTGCTGGTAAAACTGCCAAAGCGAAAACTCCTTGTAACCCAGACAGCTAATTCCATTATGGGTATTGACGCGAATGACGGGAAACTGCTCTGGTCACATCCACAAACCAACAGATGGTCGGTCCATGCCAACACACCCTATTACAGGGATGGTTATCTTTACTGTGTATCCGGGTACGGTAAAGGAGGAATCCAGCTAAAACTTTCAGCCGATGGCTCAGTCAAGCAGGAGATGTGGCGTAATATTTCAATCGACAACCGGATGGGCGGATTTGTGGTGCTTGGAGATCGGATCTATGGATCAGACGATTCGAATGAAGGGTGGTTCTGTGTTGACTGGAAAACCGGACTGGATATCGGTGAAGTGGATATGATGGGCAGAGGGGTGGTCATCTATGCCGATGGAATGCTTTATTGTTATAATGACAGTGGTGAAGTTGTACTGGTGAAACCAACAACCTCCGGGTATAATAAAGTGAGTTCATTTGAGGTTCCCTATGGTGAGGACCACCATTGGGCACACCCGGTAATTGCTGATGGAAAGCTCTTTATCCGACACGGAGATGCCCTGATGGTATATGATATCCAAAAAAGATAACTCATCGATGAAACAGCAAAGGTATAAATGGATACTCACCTGCAAGCCGATTACTTTTCTGATTGTATTACTTTTTATTGGATATACAGTCAACACCCAGAACGTAGCTCAATGGCGTGGGCCTGAACGAAATGGAATCTATACAGATACCAACCTGCTCTCTACGTGGCCCGATGAAGGACCTGCACTTATCTGGTCGGTCGATGGTATTGGTAAAGGTTTCTCCTCTACAGCCATTGCAGATGATGCGATCTTTGTTACGGGCATGCAGGATTCAACCGATTATTTAATCAAATTGACAAAGCAGGGCGAAATCCTCCGGAAAGTACCTTTTGGCAGATCCTGGCAGAAATCCTTCCCTGAAACGCGAACAACCCCCACAATCGAGGAAGATCGCATCTATGTCCTGAGCGGAGCTGGTACCATCGCATGTATAGATGCAAGCAACGGTTCTGTTAACTGGACCTTCGATGCAGAAAAAAAATTCAATGCCGCATGGGGAGTTTGGGGCATTTGTGAATCCCTGCTGATCACAGACGATAAAGTGATCTATACCCCTGCCGGCACAGAAACAACCATGGTAGCAATGGATAAAATAACCGGCGAGACCATCTGGGCTTCGAAGAGCATCACGGATACCAGCGGTTATGTATCACCCTTGCTGATCGAACGTGGAGGAAAGAAAATCATTGTGACCTTCCTGGCCAATTACCTGATCGGAGTGGATGCCAGTGATGGAACAATTATCTGGAAACATAATTATTACGAAACAGATTCCGATGCATGCAAAGAGGTATGGATCAACTCACCAAAGATCAACATCAACACACCCCTGTACCGTGATGGCAAATTGTATATTACAAGCGGATACAACCACGTAGGCGCTATGTTCGCCATCTCTGAAGATGGATCAGAGATTGAGCTGCTGTGGACAGATCATACGCTTGACACCCATCATGGGGGAGTTGTCCTGGTGGATGGATATATCTATGGGGCAAACTGGATCAATAACCGAAGCGGGAACTGGTGCTGCATCGACTGGGAGACAGGAGAGCCCGCCTATGAAACAGAATGGCACAATAAAGGATCCATCATCTTCGCCGATGGTATGCTCTACTGCTATGAAGAGAAGAATGGGAACCTGGCTCTGGTAAATACGGATCCGGCAACATTTGAACCCCTGAGTAGCTTTCAAATTACAGAAGGGAACGGCCCCCACTGGTCGCATCCCGTGATCAACGACGGTATTTTATATGTCCGGCATGGTGAAGTCCTGATGGCATTCAATATCCGAGAACCGGATTGATGAAAAGTTGGCTAGGACAGGGCCCGGGAAAATTACCTGTTTTCATGCCGGCAACAGGGAGATAGTATGGTCATTGGATATGCTTGAAGACCTTCACGGAAGCCAGGTATTTTATGGATTTTCAGAATCGTTTTTAATTGATGGCGATACACTAATGGCCTATAATATCAAAGAAAACTAAGCAAAAGCAGTTATCTTTGCGAGGTGACAATTACAAAAAAGCACATAGTTAAATACATTCCGTATGTAGTTGTTGTTCTTGCTGTTGGAGTAGTTTCCTGGTGGTTTTCACACAACCCGGTGAAATCGTTGTCGATAGCGGCGCCTGGCATGGATAACCGGACCGTAGATTCTTCCCGGGCACTGGAAATTGTCAATATCGGTGAGTTTTTCTCATTTGGTGGTGATGTTGAACCTGTTCCGGGTACCCGATGGCCACGATTCCGTGGAGCCGATCTCGATAACATCAGCAAAGAACAAATTCATTTGATTGACTCATGGGGACCTTCCGGTCCGGATATCCTCTGGACGCTGGAATTGGGTGAAGGTCACGCCGCACCGGCAGTATACGATGGTCTGATCTACCTGCTCGATTACGATGAAGTCAGAAAACAGGATGCTTTACGTTGTCTCTCCCTGGAAACAGGAGAGGAGTTATGGCGTCGTTCGTATCGTGTCCACCTGAAACGAAACCACGGGCTATCCCGGACAATCCCCGCTGTAACCGACAAATATGTGGTCACCATCGGTCCACGGTGCCAGGTGATGTGTGTGGACAGGCAATCCGGCGACTTTCTATGGGGAATAGACCTTGAAAAGGAGTTCGGAACAGAAATTCCGTTCTGGTATACAGGCCAGTGCCCGTTGATCGTTGACGACACGGCTATCATAGCCGTGGGAGGATCATCCCTTATGATCGGAGTGGATTGCAAAACAGGGAACATTGCCTGGAAAACACCAAATCCCAACGGTTGGAAGATGTCTCATGCATCGGTGATGCCCATGCAGTTCAACGGGAAAAAGATGTACATCTATCCTGCGGTAGGAGGTGTCTGCGGGATCTCTGCCGAAGGAGCGGATCAGGGCGAGATCTTATGGGAGAGCCTGGAGTTCTCTCCAACGGTTGTGGCTCCATCGCCGGTGATCATGGATCAGGGAAGGATCTTCCTCACAGCCGGGTACGGATATGGTGGAGTTGTGATGCAAGTGAACGAACAAAACGGAAAATTCTCAGCCGGGATCATTCAGAAATATAAACCAGCTAAAGGATTGGCTTCTGAGCAACAAACCCCGATCTACTCCAATGGACACCTCTTTGGCATTATGCCAAAAGATGCCGGGGGATTACGGAATGAATTTGTCTGTTTTCACCCCGACGATTGCACGGAAGTGGTGATGAGGAGCGGAAAAACAGACCGGTTTGGCATGGGGCCTTACATCATCGCCGATGGTAAATTCTTCATCCTTAATGACGATGGCGAGATGACTATTGCGAAACTTTCAACAAATCGCTTTACCATACTCGACCGTGCTCAAATCATTGACGGACAGGATTCGTGGGGACCGATTGCGATTACCGGAGGGTACCTGCTGATGAGGGATTCAAAACAACTTGTTTGCATAAACATCAAAGCAGAATGATGAAACAACGATTAATCATTATTACCGCCCTGATCCTCCTGATAGCAGGAATCGGATACCTGGTGGTTGATCTCTTTTACTCTGAATCAGGTGCCAGCGATAATCCATTTGATTTAGGATTGAATGAACTTCGGAAAAGTGATACATCGCTTATCGAATACCGCGAAATAAAGCATTTTCCAGCCGGATTATCAGAGATCTACGGGATAGCCGCAGATACTGATAATCGGATCTATGTAGCTGGTGCAAACGGAGTAGAGATCTATAGCCATGACGGAGAGAAAATATCGGAACTCCCTTTTCCTGATACAGCATATTGTATTGCGGTTGCGCCGAATGGGAACCTCCTGCTGGGTATGATTGACCACATTGAGATCATGAATCCGGAAGGAGAGATCATCAACCGGTGGAAACCGGAGAGTGATGCATCTGTTCTGACCAGTATAGCCACAAACGGAACCGATATCTTTGTCGCCGATGCCGGCAAAAAGATTGTTTACCACTATGACCGTGATGGGACATTACTGAACCTGATCGGAAAAAAGGATTCCCTGAAAGGGATTCCTAGATTTGTGATCCCCAGTCCATATTTTGACCTGGGAATCGGCCGCGATGACGAACTGTGGGTGGTCAACTCCGGACGACACCTGTTTGAGGCATTCCGTCCCGATGGCTCATTGATCTCCACCTGGGGTGAGACCTCCACGGGAGTGGAAGGCTTTTGCGGATGTTGTAATCCCTCAAATTTTGCCATGCTTTCTGATGGTTCGTTCGTAACCAGTGAAAAGGGAATTGAACATGTGAAAGTCTTTCATCCATCGGGAGAGTTCAAATGCCTGGTAGCTGCACCCGATCAGTTTGACCAGGGAACGAGAGGACTTGACCTGGCAGTAGATTCAGAGGAGAGGATCCTGGTCCTCGACCCCTGGCGGAATCAAATCAGGATTTTCATTAAAAAAGGAGAGGATAGCAATGAAAGATAGACCAGGTAATAAGGGTGTGAAGCAATCCAGGCGTAAGTTCTTCTCCCTGCTGATGCGGGGAGCCATTGGAACCGGATTAGCTGTCACGGGCGGATACCTGCTTTTAAAAGAAGAACCTGCGGAGGCATGTACCCTTGACTTTACATGTACCCTCTGTGGGAAAACAGAACAATGTGGATTACCGGCAGCCAAATCTTACCGGAAATATGAACAACAAAAACAGGAGACTCAATAATATGGATGGCAAGGGAGAGGAGAAACGGATCAACCGGCGCAAATTCTTCCAAACCGGAGCTCAGGCCGGATTGCTGATCAGCATCGGCGGAATTGCAGTACTGGCAGCAAAGAAAGCAGGATCCAGTGAATATGTCTGGCAGCTTGATCCCACCAAATGCACCCAGTGTGGCCGTTGTGCCACCAGCTGCATCAAGACTCCATCGGCGGTTAAATGTGTCCATGTCTATGCTATGTGCGGTTATTGTGATCTCTGTGGTGGCTATTTCCTCCCTGATACCAAAACACTCAATACAGGGGCTGAAAACCAGCTTTGTCCAACTAAAGCAATCAAACGCACATTTATTGAGGATCCATTTTTTGAATATACAATTGATGAGGAGATCTGTATCGGATGCGGAAAATGCGTTAAAGGATGTGGTGCCTTCGGAAATGGCTCACTACAGCTGCAGGTAAGGCAAGACAGGTGTGACAACTGCAACGAATGTTCCGTTGCCCGCAACTGTCCGTCAGAAGCATATTCGCGGATACCGGCAGATCAACCATACCTTCTGAAGGGATTCGGACAGAAAAACTTAGACATCAAATAGGAGGATTAATCCGGCATGAAAAAAGGGATTGCATTAGTTGTTCTGACCATCCTGTTTGCCTGGCAAATGGTCTCCTCCTATGCGATCCAGCGATTTCCAAAACCGGAATTTGAATCGGGATACATTACACCCGAAACACTCCTCCCTACTCCACGTGCAGAGATCCTGGAGGTGATGGATGTAGCTATTCTGTTGCTGGCACTCTCTGTGGTTACCTGGGCTGTGTTGAAACGTCGATCCCGCAACATGGTCTTCTGGATCTCTATCTTCTCCCTGGCCTATTTCGGATTTTACCGGGAAGGATGTGTCTGTTCGATTGGATCCATCCAGAATGTGGCCCTGGCTATCTTCGCCGGTTCATATGTGATTCCGTGGACGGTTCTCGTTTTCTTCCTGGCACCCCTGGTCTATACACTTCTCTTTGGAAGAACATTTTGTGCGGGTGTTTGTCCATTCGGAGCGTTTCAGGACCTCGTCTCCTGGCGCCCTCAAAAAATTGGAACCCGGTTGAATGCTGTGCTTGGTGTAATCCCTTACATCTACCTTGGACTGGCTGTGTTATATGCAGCTACCGCAACCGACTTCATCATCTGCCGATACGATCCATTTGTAGGGATTTTTCGATTTGATGCTCTTTTTAGCATGTTCATCTTCGGTGGAATATTGCTTCTTTGCGGGGTCTTCATTGCCCGGCCATACTGTCGATTCCTATGCCCTTATGGCGTATTGCTGAACTGGATCAGCCGCTTTTCGAAATACCACATGACGATCACTCCATCGATTTGTGTCGAATGCCGGTTGTGCGAAGACTCCTGTCCCTACGAATCGATCGAAAAACCGGTCACAGTGAAGAACCCGGAAAACCGGAAAACGGTCGTCAGAAAGTTTATCCTGATCATGCTGCTGATCCCATTTTTCATGCTGCTTGGGGGATGGACCGGCTCACAGATTCATGAATCATTAGCTAAAGTAAATGGAAAAGTTCGTATGGCAGATGAATTATTGCACCCTGAAAAAACACAGGGAGAACCTGAATCGATTGAGATGACCGCCTTTAAAGCTTCCGGGAAGTCGGTAGAGGAACTGTATAATGAAGCATCACGGATCCTCCGTCAGTTTTACATCGGAGGGTGGATCCTGGGAGGTTTTATCGGGCTGACCATTGGCGGATTGCTTGCTGGCCGCCTGATCACCAGATACCGAACCGATTTTGAACCCAACCGGGGTACCTGCTTCAGTTGTGCCCGGTGTGTTGATTATTGTCCGATAAAATCATGATAAGGCCCCTTTGAGTTATGGAAAACGAGACATCAAAAGAACAGACGATGCAACTGCTGAGACGAATCGCTCTCATCAGCGGGATCGTGGCTTTTATTCTGTGTATCCTGATCATTGCTAATTTCATCCAGGTAACACGGGTTGATCCGCTCAATACACCGGCGATGACGATTATGCTGGAAAAGTTGAAGAGCAACCCCGGTGATGAAGCGCTCCGGAACGAGATCCGCGAACTCGATCTGCTTTCACGCAAGGCGTTCTTTACCAGTCGGTGGCAGATCCGCACGGGGGGATATATTCTCCTGGCATGTGTGTTGATCATCATCATCTGTATGAAATGGATCGAACTGATCCGGCCGAAGATCCCGCCTCTTCCCGAACCGGTCAGAGATCGGTTTTGGGAACACAGGAAAACCAACCAGCGATGGATCATCTATACCGGGATATTTCTGGTGGCTGGCTCTCTCATTCTGGCATACCTCACCTACACTGAGATCGGAAAAACACTTCGTGATCAAACAGCCATATCACATGCGGAAGTCGATTCGATGGAAAAGATAACAAACCAACCAGTTATCCCGGAAACGATCCCTGAAAGTGAACCCGACAGCCTGATCACCACAACGGCCATAACCGGGAATCCCGATTCCACTGAAACAGTAAAGTCAGCTCCAGCCAGGTCATTTCCTTCGAGGCGGGAGATCCTCAACAATGCGTTGACATTTCGTGGTCCTGATGGAAACGGAGTAGTAAACATGAAGAATTTTCCAGTGAACTGGAACGGTACCACCGGATCAAATATCAAATGGAAAACTGAAGTTCCCCTACCCGGGTATAATTCACCGATTGTCTGGAATGACCGGGTATTCCTTTCCGGGGCTAGTGATACGAAAAGAGATATATATTGCTTTGATGCTAATTCAGGGAAGATCCTGTGGCAGACAGATGTCTCTGCCGTGCCGGGAACACCAGCAGCTGTTCCGAAAGTAGACGGGGAAACGGGTTTGGCTGCTCCAACCCTGACTACCGATGGTCGTCGTGTTTATGCAATTTTCGCTACCGGCGATCTGGTGGCGCTGGATCTGGAAGGAAATCTGGTATGGTCAAAGAACCTGGGCATACCGAAGAATCACTACGGACACTCCTCCTCTCTCATCATGTACCGCAACCTGATAATTGTACAATGGGACCAATCACAGGGCGCGAGTGTAAAAGCGTTTGACGGTGCTACGGGCGAACTGGCCTGGAATACCCCCCGACCTGTACGGGTATCATGGGCTTCACCCATCCTGGTTAATACCGGCAATCAAACAGAGCTCATCCTTGTAGCCGACCCGATAGTAGCTTCGTATGATCCCGCTACAGGAAAAGAACGCTGGCAGATCGATTGCATTTATGGAGAGGTAGGACCTTCAGCAGCTTATGCAAATGGCTATCTGTTTGCCACCAATGAATATGCTAAACTGGTTGCCATCAAATTAGGGAATCCTCCTCAGGTTGACTGGGAGCTCAATGATTACCTCTCTGATATCCCCAGCCCGGTGGCGAATGAGAACTACCTCTTCCTGGTTACCAGTTATGGCGTGATCGTCTGTTACGATGCCAAAACCGGAGAAGAGTATTGGGTCCACGAACTGGATAACAGCACATATGCCTCACCTGTATTGGTGTATGATAAGATCTATCAAATGGATAAAGAAGGAATCATGCATATATTCAAATCCGACAGCGTTTTTATCTCGGTTGGGCAGTCGCCACTGGGAGAAGGATCTGTTTGCACACCTGCGTTTGCCGGTGGAAAAATTTATATCAGAGGAGATAATAACTTGTATTGTATTGGGAAATAGAGATAAAATTGAACACTGATTTAAATCCGTGTCATCTGCTTTCCATTGGTTAAAAGAAGAAAAAGAATATAATCAGCGTGCCGGAAACCGAACATAAAATAAACGAGATTGTCGAGAGAATTGTCGATGTTCACGGGAAAACTGTGGATGCGGTAGTCCCGATTTTACAGGCGATCCAGGAAGAGTTCAATTACCTTCCTGAGGAGGCCCTTGAGAAGGTATGTGCCACCACTGAAATCACCCCTTCACGTATCACCGGCATCTCCACTTTTTACGGGCAGTTCCGGCATCAGCCTGCCGGAAAGCACAGCATCAAAGTGTGTACCGGTACAGCCTGTCATATGAAAGGAGCTTCAAAGGTTTATGATGCTTTCCGCCGGGAGTTGAACCTTACAGGATTGGAAGATACCGATAGCCAGGGTCTCTTTACTATCAGCAAAGTCGCCTGCCTGGGTTGTTGCACCATTGCTCCCGTGATACGGATCGATTCGGTCACTTACGGACAGGTGGTACCGGAAAAAGCAGGCGGGATCCTTCAGGACTTCCTGCTTCACAAAGCCAACCGGAAATTGGATGATTTGCCCATAGAACAGGCTGAGCCAAATGGTCAGGGTGAGATCCGGATCGGATTGGGATCCTGCTGTATTGCCAGTGGCAGTTCAGAGGTGAAATCAGAACTGGAGAAGACACTGGCTGATGCCCGTATCCACGTGGAGGTGAAGCAGGTAGGATGCGTGGGGATCTGTCACCAGGTACCGGTCCTGGAGGTGGTCAAATCCGGGGAGCCGGTAGCTTATTATGCAAAGATCAAACCTGAAGAGGTGAAGGAGGTAGTCTTGAACCATTTCAGACCGGAAGGGCTCATTCACCGGATGAAGTTAGATGTGATCGGACTATTTGAGCAGATCCTTAACGATGGATCTCCACTATCGGTCAGGCGATACCAGGCTGAAGAACGTGGCACTCCGGTGGAAGAATTTCTTGGTCCTCAAATGAATATTGCTACAGAGAACAGGGGAGTAATACGCCCAACAGACCTTGAAGAATACAAGCGATCGGGAGGATTTGAAGCGCTGTCCGGATGTTTGAAGGAACTTTCTCCGCAGGATGTAATCGATGTGATCTCTGCGAGTGGTCTTCGTGGTCGCGGTGGCGCCGGATTCCCTACAGGGAGGAAGTGGCAGCTGGTGAAAGACCAGGAGGATTCCTCAAAATTAATCATTTGCAATGGTGACGAAGGAGATCCGGGCGCATTTATGGACCGGATGATCCTGGAATCTTATCCCTACCGCGTCATCGAAGGGATGACTGTTGCGGGATTCGCAACAGGAGCTACAGAAGGGATCTTCTATATCCGGGCTGAATACCCGTTAGCTGTGAGCCGGGTGAAAGAAGCACTCACCAAATGTTCTGATGCCGGATTCCTGGGAGAGAATATCCTGGGAAGCGGCTTCTCGTTTCATATCCGGATTTTTGAGGGAGCCGGAGCGTTTGTTTGCGGGGAAGAGACAGCTCTTATCGCTTCAGTGGAAGGGAATCGTGGCCAGCCACGTATCAGGCCACCCTATCCGGCCCTGAAAGGATTAAACGGCAAGCCAACGCTTGTGAACAACACGGAGACCTTCGCGTTCATATCCTGGATCATCCGGCATGGAGCGGAAGCATTTGCACGTATTGGAATAAATAATAGCAAAGGGACCAAGGTTTTTGCCCTGGCCGGCAAGATAAACAGAGGCGGTTTAATCGAGGTTCCGATGGGAATGAGCATCCGGCAGATTGTCGAAGAGATTGGCGGCGGGATTGCTAAAGGGAAAAGTTTCAAAGCAGTGCAGATCGGAGGACCCTCGGGAGGTTGTATCCCAGCCTCTCTGGCCGATCTGACGGTTGATTTCGAAGCCCTCATTGAAGTTGGATCGATGATGGGATCGGGCGGAATGGTTGTGTTGGAAGAAGATGACTGTATGGTGGATATCGCTTACTATTTTTTATCCTTCACCCAGAGCCAGTCGTGTGGAAGATGTACCTTTTGCCGGATTGGAACGAGACGAATGCTGGAATTACTGGAGAAGATCCGAAATGGAAAAGGTGTCCCTGAAGATCTCGACAACCTGGAACACCTGGCGGGATCCACCAAAAGAGGCAGCTTATGCGGATTGGGCAAATCGGCCCCTAATCCCGTGTTATCGACACTGACCTATTTCAGGGAAGAGTATGAAGCTCATCTTCAGGGTAAGTGCCCCGCCGGAAAATGTGCACCGTTGATCAGCTATTCTGTTACTGACGAATGTATCGGTTGCACCAAATGCGCCCAGCGTTGTCCATCGGAAGCAATCGAATACACACCTTTTGAAAAACATGTTATCGATAAGGAAAAATGTATCAAGTGCGACATCTGCCGCCAGGCATGTCCGGAAGATGCGATTATGATCAGTTAACCCATGCACATCACGATTGACCATACAGCTATAGAAGTGGAGCAGGGCATGACCGTCATGCAGGCTGCGGCACTGAAGGGAATCGAAATTCCCTCTCTCTGTTACCTGCCGGGCCACTCCAACCACCCCTCTTGCATGGTATGCCTGGTTAAGGATCTTGATCGTGGCACACTGTTCCCCTCCTGCGCTATGCCTGTCGCAGACGGAATGAATCTTTCAGCATCTGCCAAAGAGGTGATGGAAGCACGGAAAGAGGCTCTGGAGCTGCTCCTAAGCGATCATGTTGGGGATTGCGAGGCCCCTTGCCGTATCTCGTGCCCGGCCTTCATGAACATACCCCTGATGAACAGATTGATTACCGCTAACAGGAATGAAGAAGCGCTTCGGGTAGTCAGGGAAGAGATCGCTCTCCCTCTGATACTCGGATATATCTGTCCGGCCCCCTGCGAAAAAGCCTGCCGCAGGAAAAAGGTTGATGAGCCGGTCTCGATCTGTCTGTTGAAACGATATACAGCACAGGATGAAGCCATTCGGAAAACCGGCCTGGAGGTGGTCTCAGAAAAAAGCGGAAAACAGGTAGCTGTGATCGGTACCGGTCCGGCCGGACTGGCAGCGGCGTTTTATACTCTTCAGCAAGGTCACGCCTGTACGCTTTTTGATAAAAACGAACAGGCCGGAGGAGCGCTGCGTTATCGTATCCCTGATGATCTTCTTCCCAAAGAAATGCTCGATGCCGATATCGAATCCATTCGCGCACTTGGAGGCGAGTTTCAGCTTAACTATCCGGTTACCGGGAAGAAGTGGGATAAGGAGATCCTCCCCGGGTTCGATGCGGTGATCCTGGCAACCGGATTTAGCGAGGAGCACCCCGTAGATGAATTTGACTTGCCGATTTTGGAATATGAATCGGTCATCCATAAAAAAAGTTTTGCTTCAGGCAAGCCGGGTGTGTTTGGTTGTGGCAGCATCATCTCCGAACAGCTGCTATCCGTAAGATCGGTAGCCCAGGGAAAAAAAGCTGCACTCGAGGCTGATGCCTATCTTTCAGGGGAAACAATCCCTCGTAGAACGCCGATGTTCAATTCATCCATCGGCCCGCTAAAAGAGGAAGAGAACAAAGAGTATATGCAGGAGGCTTCTTTTGAGGAAAGAACCGATCCCGGGTCGGGATACCTGACCGGATTTACTCAGGATGAGGCAATCCGAGAAGCCCAGCGGTGCATGCATTGCGACTGCCGCAAGCCGGTAAGTTGTAAGTTGAGGAGATTTTCCGATCAATACGGGGTTAACAAGAGACGGTTTGATGCAGCAGAAAGGAATCAGCTGACAAGGAACCTGCAACATGACCTGGTGGTCTACGAGCCAGAAAAATGTATCCGGTGCGGATTGTGTGTGGAGATCACGCAAAAAGATGGAGAAACATTGGGGTTGGCTTATATTGGCAGAGGTTTTGACGTAAGGATCACAGTGCCTTTCAGTAAAACCATGCAGGAAGGATTGGTTAAAACAGCGCAGTCTTGTGTGGAGGGATGTCCCACCGGGGCGTTGGCAGATAGAACTAGTGAACTGGTGAACTGGTGAGTTGGTGAGTAATGGTGAGGTGGTGAAATGGTGAATAAGTGAGTATTGTATTAAGGAATAATGTGATGAGATTAAACGAAATAACAGTTAATTTTTGGTATAATTGGCGTGCTCTACGGCTTAGCGCCTTTGCGGTACAAGTCTGTGTTTTATTACTGAATATTATCGCAGCCGGAGCAGGTCTCGCTCAGACCAAAAACGCGGACTGTTGGCCTTCGTTCAGGGGAGATCCACAGCTTACTGGTACGTCGCCGGTTTCGATACAACCACCACTGAAACTTCTGTGGACCTTTCATGCCAATAGCGCCATCAAATCCTCCCCGGTGATTTGCGATGGACTGATCTGTTTTGGATCCGACGACGGATTTATCTATGCCCTCTCTCTTAATGGAAAGTTGCAATGGCAATTCAACGCGGGAACATCTGTGGAAGCGGCTCCACTCTATCTGGATCAGACTATTTACGTAGGGACACTCGAAGGTGTCCTATGGGCCCTGGATGCTGAATCGGGAAAACGAAAATGGAAATACACCACAGAGGGGCAAATATCGGGCTCCTCCAACTGGGCATGGTCGGCCGACAAAAAACGGAAAGAGATATTGACCGGGAGCTATGATTATAACCTCCATGCGGTAGATGCCACCACAGGGGCGGAATTGTGGAAATACGAATCAAACAACTTCATAAACGGAGCAGCTGCCATCAGCGGGGAGATAGCTGTTTTTGGTGGTTGTGACGGATACCTGCACCTGGTAAACACGATAACAGGAATGGCAGATGACACGATTGACCTGGGAACCTACATCGCCTCATCGGCAGCGACCCGCGGAGATAAAGCCTGGTTTGGAAACTACGACGGAGAGTTCTATTGTGCCGACCTGAAACAAAAAAAGATACAATGGAAAACGGGAGGAGGAGGTCCTTTTCTCTCCTCACCGGCTATTCAGGGGGATCGGGTAGTGATCGGATCCCAGAACCGGTACCTCTTTTGTTACCAGGCTGAGACAGGAGAGCTGCTCTGGAAATACAAAGCGTTGGGAAAAGTAGATGCCTCTCCGGTCATTGCCGAAAACCTGGTGGTAGTTGCCTCCTCCGATGGCAGGCTCCACCTGCTGGAATTAGATAGTGGAAAAAAGGTTTGGGTTTACGAAATCGGAAGCCAGATCACAGCAACACCGGCAGTTACCTCCGGGATGATCCTCGTAGGAGCACACGATGGAACTTTATATGCATTCGGACCATGAAAATTATCCAGATCGTACCGGGTTTTGGAGGAACATTTTATTGCGGGAATTGCCTTCGCGACAGTGCCCTGGTGCAATCCCTTCGCAATGAGGGGCACGATGCACTCACAGTTCCTATGTACCTGCCATTAACGTTGAACGGACAAACCAAACCTGACGAAGTCCCGGTTTTTTACGGCGCAGTAATCCTTTACCTGAAGCAGAACTATCCCTGGTTAAGAAGCATGCCGGGATTTATGGAACGGTTCCTGAACTCCAAAGCCATACTCAGCTATGCAGCGCACAAAGCAGGTTCTACGAGGGCAACAGGACTCGAGGAGATGACCGAATCGATGCTTTTGGGAAGTGAAGGAAACCAACACCAAGAACTTGAAGAGCTGGTTGACTTTCTCAAAAAGGAAAAACCCGACGTAGTGCATCTTTCGAATGCATTGCTTCTTGGATTAGCGAAACGAATCAAGGAAGAGGTGAAAACTCCGGTGATTTTCTCTCTGCAGGATGAAGATGTTTGGGTGGATGCCATGCATGAATCGTTCCGGAAACGTATCTGGGAGTTGATGGCTCAGAAAGGAGAGGATGTGGATGGATTTATTGCAGTCAGCCACTTTTATGCAGGGGTGATGCAGCAACGGATGAAGATCCCAGATGAAAAACTCCATGTTGTCTATATTGGTGTAAATGCCGATGCCTATGAGCCTACCCGGCTGGCCACCGATCCTCCTGCCATCGGATATCTTTCCCGGATGAATGAAGAGAATGGATTTGAATTGCTCATCGATGCATTTATTGAATTGAAACAGAATAATTCGTTTGCCCCATTGCGACTCTATGCTACCGGGGGGATGACTGGTGACGACAAGCCCTTTATCAACAAGCAGATGCAGAAACTGAAGCAAGCTAATCTCTCCGGCCAGGTGGAGATCATGCATGATTTTCGGCAGGACCAACTCAGCGACTTTTTCCGGAAGATCACACTGCTGTCTGTTCCGGTGCTGAAAGGAGAAGCATTCGGGCTCTACCAGCTCGAAGCACTGGCCTCGGGAGTTCCCCTGGTTCAACCTGCATTGGGTGCATTTCCTGAGATCATAGAAGCCACCGGCGGTGGCGTGGTTTACCGGCCAAATACCTCTTCTGCCCTGGCAGCAAAACTTTCAGATGTGCTGGGTTCTGCTGAACAAATTGAGCAGATGAGTACTGAAGGAATCAAAGCTGTTAGAAGGCAGTTTAATTGTAGGAACCTCACCCGGAAGATGGTAGAAATATATCAACAGATCCTGAACAAAAAACAATAATATTATGCTGGCAGAGTTTCAAAACGTATCCAAACAATACGATCACCCCGTACTGAAAGAGATCTCCCTGACCATTCATCGTGGAGATTCAATCGCGATCGTCGGCCCCTCAGGATCCGGGAAAAGTACGTTGCTGAATATCCTGGGAACACTTGACCGCCCCACCTCCGGACGGGTCATTCTTAATGGTAAAGCAGTTGACAAGCTGGATGATAATCAATTAGCCGGAATCAGGAATCAATTTATCGGTTTTGTGTTTCAGCTTCATTACCTGCTCCCCCAGCTTACATTGCTGGAAAATACTCTTCTTCCAGTGCTTCCTGTAAAGGATAAACTTGTCGTGAAAAAGGCCGAACAGAGAGCTTACAAGTTCCTTGACAGAGTTGGTTTGAACGATCGTGTGAAACACCTTCCCGGCGAACTGTCAGTAGGTGAGTGCCAGCGTGCCGCTGTAGTGAGAGCCCTGATCAATAATCCGGGGCTCCTCCTGGCTGATGAACCTACAGGTTCACTAGATGAGGTGAATACCGCCTCCCTTGGGATACTACTTGGAGAATTAAACAGAGAAGAGGAGATGGGGATGGTAATCGTTACCCACTCGATGGAGATAGCCAGGCGAATGAAAGTCATTTATAAACTCCACTCAGGCAGGCTCGAAAAAATTGACCAACCATGAGTATTGGTAAGCTGATCTTCCGGAATGTAATTTTTTACCGGTGGCCCTACCTGGCTATTTTGGCTGGGGTGATAGTCAGTACAGCGGTGCTGACCGGAGCTCTACTGGTAGGGGATTCGGTGAGAGGTTCGTTGGGAAGACTGGCCGAACTGAGATTGGGCGATACACAATGGGCGATGCAACCGGGCGATCGCTATTTCAGGTCAGCGCTTTCTGCTGACCTCTCCCGTGAACTGGAGCAACCTGTGGTGCCGGTAATGCAGTTGACAGGTATTGGGGTCAATGTCATGACAGGCAATCGATTACAGGATATACAGGTGGTGGGAGTCGACAACAGCTTTTCCTCTTTATGGAAAGCATCTCCGGTACTGCCTAAGGCGAACGAAGTGATTATCAGTGAAAACGTGGCATCACGTCTGGCTCTTGAACCAGGAGATCCCCTATTGATTCGTCTGCCGCAACCGGGAAATGTGCCTCAAAATGCGCCATTCGTGGCTGATGAAACGCCTGCAGCATCCATCCGGCTAACGGTTATAGCTATTGCAGGAAATGAGGTAATGGGAAGGTTCAGCCTGAAAAGCAATCAACGGGCTCCTTACAATGCGTTTGTCTTGATGGATCAGCTCGCCGGCCGGGTCGGCCTCCCGGGATCTGCCAATCTGTTGCTGATACCCGCAGAAGAGAACGATGAACTGACAGCAGACAAACTGGATCAAGCCCTTGAGTCAACCTGGCAGATGGCAGATGCCGGAATCAAGATTAATCTACTTGATGAAAGCGGATTATCCCGGATAACCACAGACAGGATCTTCTTCGACGATCTCACTGCCAATGCCATCCGGACTGCTCTTCCAGATGCCCTGCCCCTCTTTACCTACCTGGCCAACACCCTTACTTCCAACGGGGAAGAGACACCCTATTCGTTTGTGGCAGCCGTGGATGAAGGAATTTTACCGATGCCATTATCACCCGGAGAGATCTTGGTCACCGACTGGCTCGCTACCGATCTGGGTGTCAGGCCGGGAGACTCACTATACATGACCTATTATGTTATGGGCCCGCTGAGGAGATTGAATGAAATAGAGGCAGGATTCACAGTCTCCGGTATCATTCCCCTGCAGGCCATTCCGGATGGCAAAACAATGATGCCCGATTTTCCCGGTATGAGCGGCGCCGGTAACTGCAGGGACTGGGAAACAGGAGCGCCGGTGAACCTGGATCGGATCCGTGATAAGGATGAAGCCTACTGGAATACATTCAAAGGAACCCCGAAAGCGTTCATCACCCTGGAAGATGGGGAGAAACTCTGGGATAATCCATTCGGAACGGTCACAGCCTTCCGCTTCATTTCTAATCCGGCATCATTGTCATTGCGAGCGCAATGTGGCAACGGCATCCGGAATCAGGCATCCGTTGACTCCCTCATTATGACAGCGATAAATCCCTCCTGGCACCGGTTTGTCTTTCAGCATGTCAGGGAACAGGGACAACAGGCAGCTGCGAATTCCACTGATTTCGGAGGCCTCTTCCTGAGTCTCAGCTTTTTTCTCCTTGCCTCTTCCCTCCTGCTCACAGCACTGCTATTCTCTCTTCATGCCAGAGCAAGGATGTCGGAAACAGGGGTGTTAGCCGGGCTCGGATTCCGGAAATGGCTGATCATGCGGATCCTCTTTTCCGAAGCCCTCCTGGTGGCAATTCCGGGTGTGATCCTTGGAGCCATCGCAGGAATTCTATATAATAAGCTTATCCTCTTAGGGCTAAACACACTATGGCAGGATGCTGTGAGAACCTCGATGCTCCGGATGGAGGTGAATCTTCCCTCTCTGGCTGCCGGAGCTGCTGTAGGATTTATTCTGGCGGGATGTGTTCTCTTTTTAACCCTGAGAAGACAACTCCGGCGACCTGTTACCGGCCTGGTGAAGGAGACGCCACGACTTCCCGGACGTAGGCTTCAGCGGAAAAAAAAGGCATGGATGGGAACCGGGATCATGCTTGTGATCATCTCCATTGTGCTGCTGGTTGTTTTGCTGGCAGACTTAATGGTCCCTGATGCCGGCTTATACCTCACTGCTGGTGGACTGATGATGGGCGGAGGGATCGCTCTTGTTTATGTGTTCCTTGTCTGGCGATCAAAGAGACATGTTACCGGCCATACAGGTTTGTTGCCCATGATAGTAAGGCTCGGATCCATGAAGCGGGGAAGGAGTATGGCTGCGATATCTTTATTAGCCCTGGGGACATTTACTGTCATCATCACCGGAGCCAACCGAAAAACATTCTTTGGAACCGAGAGAGACCGCCAATCTGGAACAGGAGGTTTTCTCCTGTGGGCCGAAACGACGATACCCCTGTTGTACGACCTGAACACCACTTCAGGGAAAGCCTATTTTGCGCTGGACGATGAGCTCCTGTTGCAGGATCTCCGGTATCTTCAATTGCACCGGCTGGATGGCAATGACGCCAGCTGCCTGAACCTGAACCAGGTTACGCAACCCATGATGCTGGGGATCCCGGGAAGAAATTTTGATACATTGGGCGCATTCAACTTTGAGAATCTCCTCCCTGAAGTAGACCCGGAACATCCATGGCTGACGCTTAGCCAGGAGCTTTCACCAGGCGTGATCCCGGCCTTCGCGGATCAGTCGGTCATTACCTGGGGATTGCGGAAAACGGTTGGCGATACCCTCCGGTACCTTGATGAAGCAGGCAGGGTATTGCAGGTAAAACTGATGGGAGGATTGGCGAA
Organism: uncultured Prolixibacteraceae bacterium; assembly: GCA_964616825.1. GTDB lineage: Bacteria > Bacteroidota > Bacteroidia > Bacteroidales > FEN-979 > QYOJ01. The sequence goes on along the minus strand of CAZTSX010000010.1, from coordinate 5,789 downwards.
CTCCATTTTCCAGGGACATATCCTGGTTTCCGACAGCTTGTTAAAAAACCGGTTCCCCTCTATCAGTGGAACCCGGATCATGCTGGTGGAGGGGCCATTTGACCATCGAAAGGAGATCACAAACCGGCTTGAAGAGCTGTTTGTGGACTATGGACTGGTGGCAGTTCCGGCCTCCGAACGCCTGGCTGAATTCAACTCCGTAGAGAACACCTATCTGTCGGTCTTCATGCTCCTCGGTGCACTGGGTGTGCTGATCGGAACGGTTGGTTTTGGCATCATCCTCTGGCGTAACAACCTCGAACGAACCAGTGAGCTGGCGCTCTATATGGCTATTGGATTTCGAAAGAACTTCATCCGCAAAATGCTGATGATCGAATATCTTCTGATTCTTCTCGCCGGGATGGTCCTGGGAATTATCGGAGCGGTAGCGGGAATACTTCCCTCTCTGATCTCACCGGCCTACCAGATGCCGGGAGGATTTCTCGTGGTGGTACTGGGGATGATATGGATAAGCGGAGCGGTGTGGATCCTGATCCCGGTCCAACTCCTTTTTAAAAGGGATCTGATCCAAACACTCCGGAAAGAATAATGTTATAATAATTCATATTATAGATGGGCCAGATAGGGCTCGATCACATCATTTTTCTTGCCGATAGTTCCGTCATAAGTCAATGTAACCACCGGAATTCCGGTGATACGTTTGATCTCATGGGTCATGGCTTCTGTGACCAGCGATGGGCAGCAAAAAGCGGGATTGGTTTGCACAAAAAGAGAGATATCGGGATAATTTTCGATGATGTAGAAGATCTTCAGGATGTTTTCGTATGACTCCCCGGAGTGGTACAGGTTAATATTGAATTTTTCCAGGTGTTTCTCAAGCTGTTTCGGATTGATGACCGGTTTATCTCCAAGGAAAGGCCGGAAGTGTTTGTAATATTTCTCTTCCATCACTTTCAATGTAGCCAGCATCACACGGTAAACCCCGTTCATGTAATAATCACCACGGGCACTGGCACGCCGCAGGGTATTCTCGATGTTGATTTTTACGAGATCGGTATAGGGTGTTGTGATTGCTTCTCCACCTGCCTTTTCAATGGTTTGGATCAGGTTTTGGTTCATGATATCGTTATCCCGAACATAGAGGTCCCCAAAAATAGCGACTCCCGGCCGGTTACCCTCTACCTTCTCAATTTGTTCAAATCCGGAGATGATCCCGAGAACTGCATGTTCAATATTCCGGTTCCCTGAAAATGCTTCCTCAAGGATACGGACACTCTGTGTTATAACATCATCTGTCTCTCCTTTGTTGATTTCATAAGGCCTGATCCTGCAACCGAGTTTCCGGATCAGTCCTCCCAGCAGGTAGGCAAAATAGGCGTAATAACCTGCCCCATAGGATATTTCAAGGTGGGATAACTCACCAAAGTAAACAGAGGCCTTTTCAAATCCTTTTCCATAGTCTTCCAGGATGCTTTTAATGTAATATGGGAAAAACCGTAAATTACATGGAATATATCCTTTCGACATCCAAAGTATGGCATCTTCAGGTCTCAATCCATTCGCCTCAATGTAATCGATGAATTCCTGTGCGATGATATTCATAGGAAGACACTGTCCCGTGTTGTGAACCATACTTTTTTTCATGATCTGTTCGCTGGATTGCAGCAGCCTGGTATCGATACCGGCACGTTTGAGGTTAGCTACCAGTAACGGTGCAACCAGCGGATCCCAACTGGGGAACAAGAGTGTTTTTCCATTGATTTTTGTCTTGAGCTGAGGAAGGATTTCCAACCTTCCTTTTTGAGGCTCTTTTTCAGCAGCAACATGATTTTTGAATGACCTGATAGCCGCCTCAACTCGTGTCTCATAACCCACATTGGAATCATGATCATCGATCTGAAGAATCAGATAAGGTTTTTCGTAATGGTTCATTAATTTCTTGAAGTATTCAATCACAAAAGAGTCAGGAGCACATTTAAATGCTGTGATCAGTACCGGATACAGATTTTTTGTAGTGGCGATTGTATTTGCTGCTTCCAGGATTTTAGCCGCATAATGCCAGGGAACTTTTTTCAGCATCCGTTCAACCTCCTCCGGAATTTGATCTTCAACCGGGATCATATCCTGGAAGAATGTCTTGATATCCATCCCCGTAAAAATATCCGGTATTCCTTTATTCATGGCTTTGGAATTCAAGATATAGGGTCTTCCAAGCAACGCAATGGAGAGCTCTGATTCGGGACGGAATTCCGCATCAAACAACCTGACCACCTCTTTTTTCCGGTCCGTGTAGAATTGGAGCGCCTCATTGAATGCTTGTCTGACTGAAAATTGGTTGATGGAAGAACCGAAGATCGGACCCAGAGACTCTACCAATTGCTTGACGACATAGGTTTCGCCTTTGAAAAAATAGAGCAGTGGCGAGATACACATTTCATCAATGTTCTTCTCTTTCATGGTTTTCACCAGAGAGCCGGCGTAAATGGTATAGTAACAATAGTACCTCTCCATTTGATCCGGTTTTCCATTCGCTTCAAGTGATATCGGAAAGAATATATAGTCTGCTTTATCAGCCAGGTATGCTACATGACCATAGGTGGCATTGATGGGAGAACAGAATTCTGCTCCGGCAATGCGTTTGCCTGTTTGAACCGGTTTAGAATAGTGTTCGCTGGTAATTACACGGATTGAGAGGTTGTGAAAGAAGCGTTTCCAGAGTGAGAGCTCTTCAAACAGATGCAATGCGGCCGGGATTCCGATTGTGATCGTGTGTTTAACAAGAGGTTCTTCAGGCAGGTTGAAAATCTGCCGGTGTTTTTCCGGTATGCTGATCCGCACATCCTTTTTGGCAACATATCTTTCTGTATCGTAATCCCGGCCGCAATGAAATCCATATGCTTCCTTCTCTCCCTGAAGAGTGGCCAGGGTAATGAGGCAGTGGTTTGTACAAAGCTGGCAGGTCTCGGTTGTGACCGGAATGGTCTTCTGGTAAAGAGCCAATCCGCGAAATGAAGTGGTGTTTTCCTTCTCCTCTTTCAGCAACAGAGCAACGCCGAGCGCACCGGTCAGATGACAAAATCTTGAGACAAAGATCTTTTTCTGCAGTTTTTGTTCAAATGCAGCAACAAGCGCTTTGTTTTTTGCTGTGGCTCCCTGGAAACAGATATTCTCACCGATTGAACCGCCTGCAGCTACTTTCCGGAGATAGTTTTCCATGACAGAATGCAATGCCGTTGCCAGGATCTCACTCACGGAATAGCCGGCGTTGAGGAGCTGGTTGATATCCCGTTCCATAAATACAGTACAACGGTCACTGGCAAGGGGAGCGCCGGCTCCTTCGGCCCGGGTGGCATATTCAGAAAGGGGACATGCCAGCTTTTTAGCCTGCTCCTCCAGAAAACTTCCGGTACCGGCAGCACATACCGTATTCATCTGAGAAAAGGTTACGGAACCCTTGTGCATGAGGGTGAACTTGGAGTCCTGACCGCCAATCTCAATGATGGTATCCGTAGATGGATTAAGTTCGTATGCAGCCCTGGCGTGGGCGGTGATCTCGTCGATGATCATATCAGCCCGGATGATTTTTCCGATGAATTTTCTTCCTGACCCGGTTGTCCCGGCACCCCGGATAGAAAAGGAGATATTTTTTCTGACACCAAAATCATGGATGGCCTCAAAAAGTGCTTGAATCGCCTGAACAGGCTGACCGGAGGTCTGGGTATAGAAGCCGGCAATAGGTTGAGCTTCCTTGTTTGTGATGATCGCTTTCGTACTTGAAGAGCCAATATCGATTCCAAGAAATACGGGATAATGGCGGTTTCCGCTGCAGGAGTCGTACGGATCAACTTCTACATGGGCTGTATGAGATGATTTGATGGGGGTAAAATTCCAGGAATCGTCATTACGAAAATCGGGATATTCAGACAAGGTAAGAGATAATGGTTTAAAATAATACTCCCTGGAATTCTCCCCGGTCAGCAAGATCTCATCGAACAAATCGATTCTCTTCCCATGACTAAGGTCCTCCTTTTCCAACAGCATGAAACAGGCTCCGATTGCCCCGAACAAATGAGCATGTTCATGCAGCAGGAAACGTGTATTCAATTGGTTTTCCAGATGCTTAATAACGGCTTTGTTTTTAGATACTCCTCCTGCAAAAAGAACAGGCTGATTTGGGATCTCCTTATTGAACAACGTATCCACAATGTTTTTTGCCAGTCCCTTGCAAAGGCTGTCACAGATGGCTTCAAGTGGGTAGCCTTGTTGCTGTGCATGGATAAGATCTGTCTTGGCAAACACGGAGCAGCGGGAGGCAATGTCAGGGATCTTTCCATTGTTTCTTAATGCTGTAATACACAGCTCCCCAATATCTGCAAGATTTAGTCTGAATGCTTGTTGATCCAGGAAGCTTCCTGTTCCTGCAGCACATGAAGAGTTTGTTTCAGTGGAAGCGTAGACACCCTGCCTGTCAAAGTTGATCAGCATGAATTTCTCTGCACCAACCATCAGGACGGATCGTGCTGTCGGACATAGCTTTTTGGTCGCCGCGATGACAGCTATCTGTGAATTATAGGAATGAATGAAATCAGAATTGAAACAGGGAGAAGCACAGCAAGCAATTCCCCGAACAGCAGCGATATCTATCCCCTCTGTAGCAGAGAGCAGACTTTCCTTTATCTTTCCTTTATGAAAAAGGTACGTGGTATTTTGGATTCTCCCTGATAAATCCATCCGCACGATGGATAGGGCGACCGAACCAATATCGATCCCAAGCACCCAACCTTGCCGGGATTTGCGGGATTTGGAGAGCTCGGTCATCGGATCAACAATTGCGTCTTAGCATAGCTGGATTGGATAAAAGGATTAGTTTGATTCCGACACTTTTTCGGTCAGGTAGGTCGACAACTTAATATTTGCATTGAGAAGATCAGTATATTGCTGTTGAACACTCAACAGAAATTTGATAAACCAGCTATATTTCGGCCTCAACTCTTTTGTCCGGTAATTATAGTACTCAAATCTGGTCTTCTCCATATTGGGAAGGAGGAACTCCATGGAGTAAATTTCACCTTTTTCAAACAATTTGAACAGACCCATTTTACTGTTTTCGTAGGTATCAATCATCCGGATGGTTGCAAAATCCAGCACATCAGTTCCTCTGGAAATCAGGATCGCTTCCCAGACCCTGGTATTCACAGAAGATGTGAAAAATACCGGCACTCCTGTAATATCAGGCATCTCTCCGATTTTATAGGCATGCAGAAATACATTCGTGACACTATCGAATGCAACTTTCTCTTTTTCAATAAATCCTCTCTCTGCTTCGCATTCGTTTAAAAAATATTCATAGATGGACCTGGCTTTTTCAATGTCTCGTTTATGTTCCTGTATGTTGTTAAAAACGATCGCAAGAAACACTCCGGCAAAAATGATGATGAGCTCAAGAATTAACCACAGAAAATTCCCGGAGCTTCCTTTTTTTCTGATTCTCATACTGGATTAGATTTAATACTGGTCAAATTTATGAATTTTTGAACACAATATCGGAATGCATAGTCCTGATACGGAATTAGATGCTCCGGGTTTCGATTGGGGGAACTAAATTCTATTTACTTAGGATGGGTCTGCTCTCGCTTGCCATTGATGTATTTGGCAACAAAAGCTCCCTTCAGGCCACGCTTCAGGCGGAGGCTTGTTACAAACTGATTGGCCTCGTTTTTGTTCTCAAATTCACCTACATAATAGCGGTAGTATCCTTCAGAATACTCTTTTGTTACTGGTTGGGTAAT
>CAZTSX010000009.1:0-114832 GCA_964616825.1 uncultured Prolixibacteraceae bacterium | reverse complement strand
TATTGAAACTGGTAATGATCAAACAGCTCTGATTTAAGACTCGCGAACCTGCGACGTTCCACCTGGGTTTGCTTCATGTGACCGTAATTCGTTGCTGCAAACAGGACTGGGTTATTCAGGTTACCCAGCAACCTCATTAGAAACGAGAGTTTCCGGTAGAACTTGGTCCTGGCCATGATCTTCCCGATCTGTAACTCAAGAGGTGTCATGTTCATAGGGTTGAACACAACTGTATTGTGATCATAATATTTCCAGTTGTCTGTTAAAAGTCGGCTTGCCTTTTTGAGAGTCTCATGTGTTTTTGTCCCAGGGTAAGGAGTCAGGATATTGAAGGAAACAGTACTGATCTTTGCTTTGATTAAAAACTTGACCGTCTCACGGAAGACCTTTTTCGTGTCGGAATCAAACCCGAAGATCATCGAAGCATGGATGAGGATCCCCATCTTCTTGATCTTTTTAATGGTCTGTTTCAATTCTTCATTGTCTTTCATCGACTTTTTCATCGTCTTAAGATGAACTTCGCTGACACTCTCCAGTCCAATGAATAGAATTTTACAGCCACTATCAGCAGCCAGTTGAAGCAATTCTGTCTCCTTCAAAAATGAGATGGAGGCCTGGCCTACCCATTTGATTTTCAGAGGAATCAACGCCCTAAAAAGTTCTTTGGCATATTTAGGGTGGCCAATGACGTTGTCATCCAGGAACATAAAATTCCTGGAACCGGAATTCTGAATATCCTTTACGACATTCTCTACTGGAATGTGACGGATGGTCTTCCCGAAAAGATCAGTGACACAGCAGAAATCGCAATTGTACGGACAACCTCTTGAGGTCATGATAGGAACAATGCTGAACAATCGTTTTTTTATAATTTTCGTAAAATCTTTTTTCACATAGCGTGATAAGTCAGGAGTAGGATCATGATAACGTTTATTTAACTTTCCGGCAGCGAAATCCTCAAGAAGTTTCTCCCATACTCCTTCTCCTTCTCCGATGACAACAGAATCGGCGTGTAACAATGCCTCGTCTGGTAAAATGGTCGGATGAACCCCACCCAGAACTACCGTTTTACATTGTTTTCTGAACTCCTCAGCTACTTCATAAGCACGGGGTGCGTTTGCAGTCATGCAGCTGATTCCTACCAGATCACAATGCTCCTCAAAGTCAATTGCCTGAACTTCCTCTTCGATGATACGGACTTCATGGGAATCAGGTGTGAGCCCTTCAAGAATATATAGAGCCAACTGAGGCATCATCAGCTCCTTAACAGTTCTCTTTGTCTTGCTTACAACGGGTGATATAAGTAGAATCTTCATAGTTAGCTTACAAGCAGATTGAGATATAATCTATCAAAAGGGTGTGCAAGAATACTATTTTTTATTGAGATACCGGGTTCTCGATAGTTGAACCTTGCAATATACATGTTGGAAATCGCCCTTTCACCCTTGTTTCCCAACCATCAACTGCACTCCCCCAGTTGTCGTGATCAAATAGACATCATGTAATCCTGCATCCAGCATCCAGGATCGGATCTCCTCTTCTGTATAAGTATCTCCATGTTTTGTTCCCACCAGCATGTTAATGGCAAAGATAGCACCCACCTCAGGTTCTGTACGATTTTCGTTCATGATGTGATCCAGGATCACCAGCTGGCCTCCGGGATTCAGCGCTTCGGAGCCTTTCCTGATCAATAACCGGTTCTCTTCCGGGGAGTTGATGTGGATGATGGCAGACATGAAGACCAGATCATAGTCTGATCCAAAGTCATCTTTAAGATAGTCGCCTGCTTTTACTGATATCCGATCCTGGATGCTGGATGCCGGATCCTGGAGACTCCCCTCCCTGCCAGCAGGGAGGGGCCAGGGGTGGGTAATGAACTTCTCTGTAATCCCCACAATATTCGGCAGATCAAATACCACACCGGTCATTTTCGGGTTCCGGCTCAGGAATTCCATCGTAAAGGCTCCTGACCCACCACCTACATCCAGAATCCGTTCAGTGTGTGAGAGATCTAGTGCATCTGCAACCTCAATAGCCTGAGGTCCGGCTCTACGATGCATCGCTGCAATGAAAGCTTTCTGCCACTCCTCCGGGCGGTTATTGATGGGATCTTCAAAATAGACAGAGGTGCCGGCTTTCACGGCGTCAGTTAGTGTGCTCCAGGTTTTCCAGGTGTGATTTGTCAGAGATAGCCCGCTCAGGAAGTCAGGTGCATCTGAAACAAGGAATTGGGACGAAAAAAGGGTATTCATAAAAATTTCTGACTCTTTGCGTAACAACCCGATAGCTGTCAATGCATTTAGTAAGCGATCAGTTGCTTTCGCTTTGGTGCCGAGAATTCGGGCAAGTTCGTCAGATCTTTTACCTTTGCCACGGAGGTGATCGAAGACCTGCAACTCATGAGCCGACAGGATGATACGACTCTTCCGGAAGGCGTTGACCATCTCAAGCAATTGAGCGGGAGTATTGATTTCTTTATTAGTCATAAAGTCAAATGAAATAAGAAATTAGGCCATACCTTTATTCCGTCAATCCCAATACCGTAATTCCTTGATCATATACAATATCAACAGGGATATTCTTTGATGTCAGCAAATCGAGTTCAGCTTGAAGGCCAGGCTTGATCACACCGTTCGCAGCCATGTATATGGTTGCGGATTCATAATCTCCATCTCCTTCCAGCTTGATTAAATAAGCTGCCCACTCGTTCATCGCTTCTCTGCTTTTCTCAAAGTTGACTTTATACGTATTGTTATCCAGTCGCTCGAAAGCGTCTCTCTCTCTGAAAAAGTTGAAACACATCATGTTGGCTTTACCATGAGCGCTGGCAGCACCAAAACGTACAGAACGGAACATCCCGGCCATGTATGTCACAAAACAGTCTTCGGGTGTAATCCCGGTAATCTCGCCCATCTCAATGAGCTTGATCGTCATGAACAATCCGAGTACATCAGCTTTCGCCTCTTCAAAAGCGCTGTAATTCTCTTTCAATGCCTCCCTGACAGTTCCTTTACCATTTATCGTGTTTTTAATGCCAAGCCCATGTGCTACTTCATGAAACATAACGTTACTGAAAAATGCATCGAACTTGATATGGTTTCGCTGGGATTCATCAATCAGCACTCCGGAAATAGGTAACAGGATATTGTCAAACTTAGCCAGCATGGCGTTCTTCAACTGAAGACGGCGACTCCCCTTCTCGAGTTGAACACGCTCATCATTAGGGAGGTTGATTGCAATGGTTTTACTTCCGGCGTTCATGTTACCGGCAGAATAGATAATGTCATAGGCATTCAGGTCAGAGCCGGTAGCCGGAACCTCCTGCTTGTATTTGGGATCAACAGGAAGTTGTTCTTGCAGCATCGGAAGGTATGCAGCAAATTTTTCCAGGCGTTTACTCCACTCTTTATCTTTGATCAGCACCGCAGCTTCATAAGCTGTTTTATAGCCAAAAAGCTCGTCCTCATAATTCTCAATAGGCCCAACAACAAAATCAATCGTATTGTTCTTCATATCCATCCAGGCGATGTCAGAATCGAAGTAATCATCTGTAACTAACGCTTTTGCTCTCAACTCAAGGTATTTTTTCAATCCGGCATCTTCGGCAAGAGATGCGGCCTGAATAAGAAGACCTGCAGCTTGCTCGACAGACTCCTTGAAAACCTCATGATACCATATGGATCTTAAACTGCCATCTTCTTCTCTCCAGACGAATGTATACAGGTTTGTTTTGTCGGGATCATCCCATGCTTCAAACTCCTCTTTTGTCATATCCCGGGGATAAAAATTCGCCCCTGGTGGCTTGGGCCCATAATCCGAAAGGAATGGTTTATTGCCACTCAGACGTTCCCAGGGTCCGTAATTGATCTCAGCAAATTTTTGCGTATCGATAAAGGTCAGGCTATCAAGAAATGCGACCTTGTTTTCTCGAAAGGCTTGTTGCCAGTATAGGTCATCCATGATTTGGGATACCTCGATCAGCAAAGGAATCATCTTTTTCTCATTCTCTGTTAGTACAGACATATCGGTGGTCAGTTTCACTAACACAAATTCATTTACTTTGGTTTGCATCAACGAATCGAATGTGGTCATCTCTGCTGTTTTTGTTTGTTGGTCACAACTGGTCAGCAGAGTGATCCCAAAACAAGCTACCAGGACTAGGATTAAATAGGATTTCATAAGGTTTTCTTTTTTAAATAGTTATGTGAATGAGTTTTGTTTTATGTAATTTTCTGTATGTTTGTTACTGAAATTGCAAACAAAAATAGTATTTAACACTTCAAAACCCAAGTAAGTATGTCAGGAATTGGATGGATTATTATTATCGCCGTTATTTTGCTGATATTTATTATCGGCATCCGTATCGTACGCCCCACGCACCGGGGGCTTGTGGAACGGTTTGGTAAGTATCACCATTTTGCCAACCCGGGTTTTCACTGGATCATTCCGTTTGTGGATAAAATGTATCAGATCAATATTACGGAAACAATGATAGATGCTGAACCGCAGGAGATCATTACCAACGATAATCTGAACGCGAAAGTAGATGCTCAGGTCTATTTTAAAATCAAATCGGAGGAGGAGTTTGTAAAAGCTTCTCAATATAATGTCAACAGAATTAAGTGGCAGATTGTCAACCTGGCCCGGACGACTCTCAGGAATATTATCGGAACATTGACCCTGAAGTCGGCGAACAGTGAGCGTGGTAGGATTAACAAAGATTTGCATTCAACCCTTCTCGCAGAAACTGACACCTGGGGGATTGAGATCATCCGTACCGAGTTGAAAGAGATCGAACCTCCCAGAGATGTCCAGGAGACGATGAACAAGATTGTGAAAGCCGAGAATGAGAAAATTGCTGCTATCGACTTTGCCACCGCACAGGAGACACAGGCCGACGGATTGAAACGTGCAGAGATCCGGAAAGCCGAAGGAATCAAGCGAGGCGCTATTCTTATAGCTGAAGGTGAGGCTCAGGCGATTCAGTTGGTGAATGAGGCAGCGGAGAAGTTTTTTATTGGCAATGCGCAACTGCTCCGACGAATTCAGGCTCTTGAAAAAGCGCTAACCGAAAACACAACTATTATCGTCCCCGAAGGATCCGACCTGGTGAACCTGATCGGGGAGATGGCAGGTGTGATCCCGTTGAAAGGGAAACAAGCTAAAGAGTAACCGGATCAGCAGGATATTACTCCTTGAATTTCTTTTTGATCATTTCTATTAAATGATCTTTTGTCTGCTTGATGATCGCAGCTGACTCCTCTTTGAGGTTGCCCAGTTCTTTGGAGACAGCCGAATATCCCTTTTGCAACTCCGATTTAAACTTCTCGACCTCTGTTTGAGCCTCTTTATGCATGGTTTCATGAGCAATTTTCTCTTCCTCTTGGAATTGCTCAAGTTTCTTCACCTTATCTTCCATCTCTTTCGAAAAGGAATCAAACCGTTTTTCCAGTCCATTGAAAGAAGCAGTAATTTGCGCTTTCAATGCCGACTGTTCTTTGGTGTTGGAGGTGATGAGATCGTCGAACCGTTTATTGCTCTTCTCAATCTTCTCGTCAAGGTGCCTCTGGCTAACTCCTGTGCGATGTCTCAGCACGAGGAGCCAGATCAGCAGGATCAGGAAGAGGAGGAAAAGACAAGCCGGGATCAGGATGACCAGCATTGTTCCAGACTTTTTTTGCGTGTCCAGCCGGCCGTCAAGTGTTGCTTGATAGCTTTGTAGTTGCAAAAGTGAGTCTTGGTGCACGGTGATTTGATTGCGCTGGTCATGGATGACACCTGACAGGCTGTCAATCAAACCATGTTGAATGGATAACTGTTTGTGAAGCTCTTGATTGGCTTTTTTTATCCGGTAAACAGATTTCTGGATACGCTTCTTCTCAACCTGAAACTGATCGGTGGACAGATAACTCGTGTCCTGACAAACCGAATAAAATGGGAGGATCAACATCACTCCCAGTAATAGAATAAATCTTTTCATAATGTATGATATATTTTTATGGCTGAAATATAGCATATAATTGTCTGAAAGTCAATTTTTAGATAAAAAAAATGCAAAAACAGTCCAATTATGTATATTTGTATAACAAAAAATGATGCTATGAACTTAAAATCATGGATTGGCTTTGCCATACTTTCTTTAGGGATTCTTACTTTCTCCTCATGTGAAAAGATCAAAGGTAAGGGAGAGATCGTCTCCCAGACAAGAACTGTTACAGGATTCAACGGGGTGTCATTGTCAATTGATGCGACTGTCTATTTCTCGACAGATACACTCTATTATCTTGAAATCAAAGCGCAACAAAATATTCTGGATATCCTGGAGAGCGATGTTGGAGAAAACAATACCCTGCTCCTCCATTACAGGAAAGGAGTGATCGTAGGAAGGCATGATTACATAGAGATTTTTGTCGCTGGACCCGATGTTAATACGCTGAATATCAGTGGTTCTGGAGATATATTTGTGACCAATCCATGGACCAGCAATTATTTGAAAACCACTGTCAGCGGAAGCGGAAATATCTCTGTTCCGCAACTTGATGCCGGTGAACTGCATGCGACCATAAGTGGGTCAGGAAATATCCAGGCCACATCTGGGACCACAAATTATGAAACTCTCCGCATTAGCGGGAGCGGAAATATCGACTTCGTAGGTGTTGAAGCCGACACAACCTTTGCAACTATCAGTGGTTCCGGAAATATCTCGGTATGGGTGTTAAAACTACTTGATGCCACCATCTCCGGAAGCGGGAATATTCGTTACAAAGGAGATCCGGTGGTCAAATCCCATATCTCCGGATCGGGATCCATCATTAAAATTTAGTTATGAAAAAGCTATTTAGTTTTCTGTTTGTGGTGATGATCACCACCAGCAGCTTCAGTCAGATCAACATCACAATTACCAATCCCGAGGCCGTTGATGTAATACTGGGTAATTATAATCCTGCTACCTATACACCGGGTATGATCATCAAAATCACCCCGACTCCATCCTAAATGGTGTGATCAACCGCGTTTCAAAAGATACGATGATTGCCTACTTGCAGCATATCGATACCTATTTTAACCGGAACACAGGTTCCGATACGGTATCTGAAACACGGGGCATCGGTGCGGTACGGCGGTGGATTCACCAGAAGTTTATGGAATACCGTGATGCCAGTGGAGAACGCCTGGTGGTCACATATAATGATTTTCAGCAAAACATCTGTGGCCAATCGCGTCACCGGAATGTGCTGGCAATTTTACCAGGCCTTGATACTACCAACAAAGAGATAATGCTGATAGAAGGGCATTTCGATACACGCTGCCAGGGTGCCTGCGACACCGCTTGTTATACACCCGGGATGGAGGATAATGGTTCAGGGACTGTGCTGGTGATGGAGATGGCACGGATCATGATCCGCTACGCTTTCGATCATACGATTGTGTTTGCCTGCGTGACCGGAGAAGACCAGGGTTTATGGCGCGAAAGCGTTGTCGAGGTGGATGTTAGACAATGAGGTGCCCATCAGGGCTGTCTTAAATAACGATGTAATTGGGGGGATCGCTTGCGGCATGACATCTTCGCCACCCAGTTGTCCCTATTATAACCACATTGATAGCACACATGTACGAATATTTTCTTTTTCCATAGCTAAAGATTCAGCCAGGATCTCACCACACAAGCAACTAGCCAGGTACATTCGGATGCACCAGGAAGAGCAGATAAATCCTTTGATCGAAACCCCGATGACTATCGACATCATTATCTCAGAGGACAGGACGTAGCGGTGACCATATACCATTCAGGCAGAAGGGGTATACGGCTATCCGGTTTTGTTCAAAAAATGAACATGGAAATGGTGCGGGGATTCCTCCTGATCGCCAGCATACTTCTGACGACATTCTGGGATTAGATCTCACCATCCCTCCCGATGGAGTGATTGATACATTCTTTGTTGACCCGAACTACCTGCGCCGGAATACCATCTCCAACGGCGTGAACTTAGGTTGGCTGGCTATAGCACCTCCTATGCCCGATCCTGAGTTTATCCCTGAAGGAGACGGGATGGAGATCATCCTTCACGGAGCAGATTCAGTTTACCAGCATTATCGGGTGGGTATACGTACCAAGGGCTCCGGCTCCCTTTACTTTGATACTATTTATACATTTATTGGCGCCACTCAGCTAATGATCGAAGGACTTGATCCTAATAAAACCTATTACTTCAGTGTAGCCAATGTGGAAAACGGTGTAGAGAACCTTTTTTGTGATGAGTTTTCACTTCACCCGGTGAACATCGAAGGGCATCTGTTGAAAGAGTGGGGAGTCATCCTGCATCAGAACAGACCCAATCCTTTTCTCAACCAAACCGAGATCGTCATCGAAGCTTCTGTGGATACACCACATGCCAGGGCAGAAATTATCATCGCCGATATGACCGGAAGGATTATTAGCCGGATTCCGGTTGAATTAGCGCCAGGACTGAACACCATGCGTTTCAAGCCACCCCCGGGTTATTCGGGATTACTCACTTATTCCCTGAGTTTTAATGGAACCATTGCTGGTACAAGAAAAATGTCCGCTTTGTAACAGGTCAATTAAGAGATTCACAAAAATGTAATTTCTCAGTTCAGATGATCTGCTATTTAGATATATTATAAAATGTTTGTTTAATTTGCTTATGCTATTTTAATATATATTTTTGCAAGGGTTAATCTAAAGAAGTTTTCTTATGCCAGATCAAGTAAAACGACTTCTTGTTGCCTTTGTGTTTTTTCTTGCCCTCTTCTTTTTGCTTCGTTATCTCTTAATTCCTGCCTCTTTCGGCGAATTGGGACATTACCGGGCAGGCGCCATTGACGATGAGATGGCATACCAGACAAAGCATGCCGGCAATGAAGCCTGTAAAAAATGTCACGAAGAAGAGGTTGAAGAGTTGTCCTATGGTTTTCACGCAGGTCTTTCCTGTGAAGGTTGTCATGGGCCTGCCTATCGCCATGCCATCTATTCTGAATCGGCTGATCCGGATAACTATCCGGATTCACTCAAACTTAGCCGACCGATGGACCGGGAACATTGTGCCCGGTGTCACGACCTGAATCCTTCCCGGATAAAGTTATCCGCTGATTCGACTGATTTTTCCATGGTCAGAATGGTGGATGTGAAAGAGCACAACCATTTTATCTATGAGGAGACCAATGAAATTATCAGATGTGTTGAATGTCATTATTCCCACTCTCCATGAAAAGTAACAACGAAAAATCAACGCGCCGCTCATTCCTGAAAGCCGGCGTAGCTATCGCCGGTGGAGTAGCAGCGACCTCCCTGCTCAAGCCTTTCAATGGCGTTGTTCTTGCAACAGAAATGCCAGAAGGAGAAGGCCCATGGTACGGCCTTGCTATCGATCTCGAAAAATGCATCGGTTGTGGCACGTGTGCCAGTTCATGTAAACTGGAAAATCCTGTTCCTCCAGAACCTTTTTATTTCCGTAATTGGGTGGAGCAATACACCGTGAAGAATGATGGCACGGTAAAGGTAGAGTCGCCAAACGGGGGGATTGGTGGCTTCAAGCAAACGGTGCCCGAGGAGGATATCTTCAAATCATTTTTTGTTCCAAAGTTATGCAACCAGTGCGACAAATCACCCTGCACACAGGTTTGCCCGGTCGGAGCTGCATTTGAAACGCCAGACGGAGTGAACCTGGTTGATAAAAGCTATTGTATTGGCTGTGGATACTGTATTCAGGCCTGTCCATATGGTTGCCGTTACATGCATCCCACAGAGCATGTCGTTGACAAATGTACACTATGTTATCACAGGATCAAAGAGGGATTGTTGCCAGTCTGTTTTGCAGCATGCCCTACACACGCCAGAATATTTGGAGACATGAGGGATCCTGACGGAGAACTGGTTCAGTTCATTAAAAACCACACTTGCAGGCTCCTGAAACCTCATTTAAATACGAGTCCCAAGCTTTATTATAATGCCTTAGAGGAGGAGGTGAGATAATATGGAACATCATTTTCAACGACTTTATGAAGCTCTTTCTCAGGTTCAAGGATACATCTATCCCAATGAGGTAGAACTCTACTGGAGCGTCCTTATCGTTCAATATCCATATATCACAGGATTGGTGGCGGGGGCTTTTATCCTGGCTTCATTGGAACGGGTTTTCAATGTTAAGGTTCTGCGCCCGACCTATCATCTGGCATTACTCACTGCTTTGGCATTTTTGCTTGTTGCAGTTATGCCATTAGTGAGTCACCTCGGGAAGCCCTTCCGGGCGTTCGAGATTATGATGACGCCAAATCCAAATTCGGCCATGGCAATCTTTGGATTTGTTTACATCTGGTATCTGATGGTTGTACTCCTCCTGGAGATCTGGTTCGATTACCGGCGCGATATGATTTTATGGCTTCAAAAAGCTAAGGGATTTAAGCGCTTCATGTACCAGGTCCTGACTCTGGGATCCCGGGACATCTCCCCTAAAGCCCTCAGATTTGATGAGAAAGCCGGATATGTCATTACAGTCATAGGTATACCCTCCGCTTTTCTTTTGCACGGGTATGTTGGATTTATCTTTGGTTCTATCAAAGCAAACCCATGGTGGTCAACCGTTTTGATGCCGGTTATTTTTCTTTTTTCGGCTATGGTTTCAGGAATTGCACTGGTCATGTTTCTCTATATGGTCGTTTCCTGGATCCGAAAGGTTAAGATCGATATAAAAGTCCTGGATACGATCGGGAAATTCCTTCTCTATATCCTGATCATGGATTTCTCATTGGAGGCACTTGACCAGATACACAGGATATATGAAGCCGAAGAATCCTTTGAGATCCTCTCATTGCTTGTAAACGGGAAATTATATTTAAGCCTGTTTATCTTCCAGATCTTCATGGGAACCATAATTCCCTTAATCACCCTTGGTGTGTTCCAGTTCTATAAACCGGCAGAAAAAATCAGGCGTGCATGTTATGCTGCGATTAGTATGCTGGTTCTGTTCGGTATTTTCTATATGCGGTGGAATGTAGTCATTGGAGGCCAGCTCTTCTCAAAGAGTTTTTATGGATTTACCATATATAAAGGCCAGTTAATCGGCGCGGAGGGGTATTTAATGGCCTGGTTCTGGTTTATTGTCCCATTTGCGATCCTCGCATTTCTTCTCTGGCTGTTGCCACCATGGAAGAAAGTTGAAGAACTGGAGGAATCATCAGAGAACGAGGATTGATGTCAAATCAAAAGAATAGTGAAACCGATGCGGTTCAGAATATCCGTGAAAGAATGGATGCGCTGGAAGCCCGCCTGGGGAAGCTTGAGTCAGCTTTGAGTACTCCGTCAGTGCGGGAGAAATTTGTTTACCGATCCTATGACCCGGATGAAGAGATAAATCCAGCAGAATTGTTGAGCATAAAGAAAGGAGATGAATCTCTTCTGGAATCAAAGATCGGGGAATACGGGTTGGCATGGCTCGGAAATGTTGTCCTCTTTTTTGGTATCGTCTTTCTTTCGCAGTATATGACTAACCTGCAGAAACCCTGGATCGCTGCCGGGATAGGATATGCGGCTGTCATGGGAATTCTCGTTCTTTCACACAGACTACATAAATCATTTACGTATATGTCATTTTTATTTGGCGTATTCGGGCAAATCCTTCTTTTTTATGTCTCACTCCGTCTTCATTTTTTCACCAATAATGCAATTATTCCCTGGACATGGCTGGGAGTAGCCCTACTCCTGGTTATCATAGGTCTTCAGGTGTACCAGGCTGTTCGTCGGAAATCGGAATTTTACACAGGCCTTGCTTTGATCATGACCATAGCGACAGCCATCATCAGTGATTCCACCCATACCATGTTAGCCTTTGCAACTTTGGGCGCAGCCGGAACCGTTTTCCTCTTTTACAGATTTTCGTGGTATCGCGTCACTATCCTGGCGATAATCCTGACCTATTCTGTATTTATTATCTGGATAATGAATAACCCGATCGTAGGGAATCCAATCCAGGGGGTGTTGTTACACCAATTCAGTTACATTTACCTTGGCGCCTGTGCAGGAATCTTCTCGATGATTGCATTGATCCCAAATAGTGGTCGGTTCCCGGTGAATGTCATCCTGACCTCAATCCTTGTGAATGGGATGATATTTTCGACGTTGCTATTTCTGTGGGTGATGGTATTTTTCCCTGAAGACTATATCTGGCTCTTCCTGTCAATTGCCGTTTTCTGTATTCCGTTTTCTATCATTCTGAAGCAATTTTCTCCCTGGAAATATTCCCCTGCATTCTATGCACTCTATGGATTTGTTGCGATCAGTATCACGATCTATGGGCTGTATAATTTCCCTAGAGCATACCTGTTGCTATCGATCCAAAGTTTCCTTGTGGTTTCGATCGCTCTCTGGTATCGCTCCCGGATCATCATCGTAATGAATGTCTTTCTCTTCATCCTCATTCTCATCGCATACATGGCTACTGCTGCATCAAGCAATGTGATTAACTTTTCCTTCCCGGTGGTTGCCATTTTATCTGCTCGTGTGCTCAACTGGCAGAAAGAACAGTTAAACCTTCAGACTGACCTGATCCGGAATATTTACCTGGTCATACTCTTTTGTACGACACTCTATGCCCTCTATCAGGCTGTTCCCGGGCCTTACGTCACACTCTCATGGACGCTTGCAGGTGTACTGTTTTTTATCTTGAGCCTGTTGTTCCGGAATATCAAATACCGTTGGATGGCACTGGCAGGTTTCATTGCAACCGCCTTCTACCTCTTTATCGTAGATCTTGCTAACGTGGAAATCCTTTACCGCATCGTGGCCTTCCTTTTCCTTGCTATGATCTCTATTGGAATCTCTTTCTATTACGTAAAGAAAATGAAGAACCGGCAGAAAACAGAAGAATAAGAGTTGTATAAAAGAATTAGAGGGATTATTGAAGCGTTCCGGCTTTTTCTTTCATCTTTCTTTTTCCGATGATATTGATCCGTACAACCAGACCGACGACAATTAAGACATTTATCCATACCCCGGAAAGGAGAACGATAAGAGTATACACCATCCATAAAGGTGCATCCGTATCTCCAAGTCCACGTGTTGGTTTCGCTTGAATAACCAGTGGAACTCCCCAATCTATTTCTTCAGCCTTTTCTATTGTGCCGAATCTGTCATCATCAACAATTTTGGCAACAACGACCAAACGCCCGGCTGTATCACCAGGCATTGTGGTTGGAAACTCTACACCGCAAAATCCTGAGTCATCGGTTATTTCTTGCCCAAATGGGTATAAACTGAATGAACGTTTGATGTAAAACTCAACAAACACATCCGGAATAAAAACTTTTTCACCGTCATCTATTGTAAAGATTTGTGCCTGAACTGTTTTTACTGAATCAACCTCTGCAAATATAATTTCCAGAAAGCCATCCATTACCTGGATTTCCGAGGATGCCTCAGTAAATTGATCATTTCCCGGATAGAGGATTTCGAATGTATAATAAGCGTTTTCATTCGTTGGAATAAGTTTGTCAGGAGAGAGGCTTAGAGTTGCTTTCCCTACCTGATCCGTGAGTACATCTCCCAGTAAAATTTTCCCGGATTCATCAAGTGCAAATATTTGAACGTCAGTGTTTGCCAGTCTCACACGTTCTCCGTCAACATTGGCTAATAGTGAAACGCTAATCGTTTTGGTGCCATCGCTCAATTTCACATACGATGCGCCAAGCCTGGGAGTGATCAATTCTGTTTCCTGAGCACTGGATGTAATCCATGAGAGGATAAACAAAACAAGGATAAAAGGATATATCTTCTGAAATTTCATACCGTTACAGTTTTTCTGAGATAAAATCTTTTTTCACATGTGATTCCGCAATATCAGCCACCGGAATAATTGGCATAAACTTGATGAAAATGATAAAGAACAGGAAAAACACGGCAAATCCGCCTGCGGTGATTGACCATTCAACCCATGTAGCATGATAGTCAGCATATTCCGGCCTGAGATCCTGTAATGGGAGGAGAGGGGTTTCCAGGGTAGGAATAATGATCAGATATCTTTTTACCCACATGCCAATCACGGCAACCATGGAACCGATTGTGATCGTATTAATCGTGCGAAGAAATGGAATTCCTGTAAGAATTATAGGAATCAAAACACCTCCAACAGCAGCAAAAAAGAACAAATAAGCATATGAATTAAAGTCAAATAATTTATGAATAACTTCCAACTCCCAGGATTCGGATCCATACCAGACAGTAAGATATTCACTAAAAGTAAAGTATGCGTACAGGGCTGCAAGTACAAGAAGGATAGTCCCTACGTATTTGAAGTGTTTCTCAGTTATATACTCCTGTAGATGATAGTATTTGCGAAAAACCCACATGCCGATGATCAGGACAGCTGTACCGGAGTATACTGCAGCGACAACAAAATAGGGTGCAAATATAGTACTGTGCCAACCAGGCCGGATCGTCATGCCGAATATCCAGGCTAGTACGGAGTGAACGATGACTGCCAATGGGATGATCAGAGCAGACATGATTGTTAGCGCTTTTCCGAGTAGTTTTTTCTGTTCAGGAAGTTCCATATATGTGGCAGCGAGTTTCCTGTAGAAATACTTCTGCCACCTGGGAATTTTCAACACTGTATTATCCCTTATGAGGGCATAATCCCTTATCAATGCAAGGTAAAGGAAGATAATACTGCAACCAAGGTAAGTAACGATGGCTATCACATCCCAGACGATTGGAGATTGGATCCGCCCATGGATAAAAATATTAAAGATCCGGTCCAAACGCCCCATGCTTAACAGAATATAGGCTGGCCCGATGATAACAGAAATAACAGTTATCATTTCAGCAATTCGGATGATCGGTTTCCTCCATTCCACATTCAGCAGGTGGAGAATCCCCGAGATCATTGCTCCTGCGTAGCTGATCCCGATAAAAAAGATAAAATTGACATCATAAATTCCCCAGACAACATAATCCCTCATCCCGGTCACAACCTGACCCTTGATTAACTGAAGAATGACACAATACACTGCAAGTAATACAACCAGAAGTAAAAAGACAAAAAAGATTTTTGTAAACAGTGATGGCTTCTGGTAAAGTGAAATAATTTCAACTAATTTCTTCTGTGCTATTTCTTGATTACTCATAGTCAAATGTTTAGATGTCAAACTTCTTCAAATGGGCTCTTTTTACGTCATAGACTTTCCTCTCGTCCTCAGGAATATTCTCGAACCCTTCTTCGACCGGGAACATTCTGTCGACAGGTGGAAGGTAAAAAACATTAGGCCTGGTTCCGAGTTCTTCCATAAATCTGTATGCAGCTTTGTTCTTAACAAGTTCACTGAACCGGAATGACTCTACTCCGTTTGTAACAACATCTTCATTCTTGTCGCCATAAAGGATGACTCCATTGGGACAAGCTGTAACACAATCGGGCAGAGTTCCGGTTCGAAAGGAGTCAGGACAGAAATCGCATTTTCCAACAGTTCCCATTCTCTGTGGGACACCCGATTCGGGAGAGTAGTTTGCTTCTACTTTAATTTCTGGTTCTTCCCAGTTAAAAACACGGGAAGAATATGGACAGGCGGCCATGCAGAATTTACATCCGATGCATCGTTCGTTGTCAATCAGCACAATTCCGTCTTCACGTTTAAATGTAGCTCCTACCGGACAAACGTTCACACAGGCAGGCGTACCACATTGGAAACAGGGCTTGGGCATCCAGTAGGGGGACAGATCCTCTGAATCCTGCATAAGAAATACCTTGATCCAATCATGCCCTGGTGGCAGGAAGTGCATTTTATTACAAGCAAATACACATTGCCTGGCATTCCTGCATTTGGAAAGGTCAATTACCATGACAAAACTACGTCCCGGGATTCCTTTTCTCACTTCCGCTGAGCTTGGTGTCTCGCAACAAAGGGCATGCCCTCTATCCACCTCCATCAGTTTGCCGTCAGGAGAGAGCACTTTAATCTTCTCTCCACTTTCGCCGGCTTCGAGGTTGGTGCAGGAAGCGATGGCTCCTCCTCCAAGCACTGTCCCTGCCGTGAGCTGGATGCTTTTTTTCAGGAAATCCCTTCTGGATTCCTTCTCCTTTTTCTTCTTCTTTGATTTCATTCCTTCACCATTATAATTACCAGATATAGTTACATAATCAAATACAAAAATAGGTAAATTTACCTGATCTGTAAAAGGGAAAATAGAGCCATATAATAGAGAAGAATATATCGACGTTAATAAAGATAGAAATCGTTACTTTCTCGGATCAATTGTCGTATCAATGGTCAATAAGATTTTTTTTTGTTTTTCAATCACATTTTTTGCGATTACTTCCACTGTTGCATCTGAGTGGAATGCAGATTCCCTGGTTCGGTCAATCCCTTCCCGGGTAACACGATCGCCTGGCATGTTCGCTTCATACCTGGAAACGACTTTCGCTACAGATGAGGAACGTGTAAAGGCTCTCTATATCTGGTTAGCGAAAGAGATCAATTACGATGTAAAACGGACCGATTCACCGATCAGGTTTGAGAGCATGGGAGAACTTGTCGATTTCACACTTCGTTCCAAACATGGTGTTTGCCAGGGATATGCGGAAGTGTTTAAAAACATATGTGAACGTATGGGAATCAAAGCGTTTACAATACATGGATATACAAAAGCAGACGATAAGATCAAGTCGGATCAGGGGCATGCCTGGAATGCAGCTCAAATTAGTGGGAAATGGTATCTTTTTGATCCGACGTGGGGAAGTGGATATGTAAACGGAAACCGCTACTATAAAAGTTTCTCATTGGATTTCTACAAAGCGCCTCCCGATAGCCTGATCGCTACCCATATGCCATTTGATCCCCTCTGGCAACTGAAGCCATATCCTGTTAGCCATTCTGAATTCCTGGCAGGAGTTAAAAAAGGTGAAGAGTTCTTTAACTATCCGGATAGCCTTGATCTTTACCTCACACAAGAAAAAATCGAACGAGCGGAAGAAAGCATTCGTCGTGCAAAAAAAATGAATGTTGAGATCCGATCATTTGAAAAGGATATCCGAAGCCTGGAAAAGGCCATTTCCTTTGAATTAAAGGAAATTAAGTAACTTTTCTTCTATATTTGTTAAAATTTGACACCATGAAAACTCCCAAAATGATTTGTATCGTTGTCGTTGTGTTATTTATTAGCTATTGTTCGGTTAGCATGGCGCAGAATTTCCCCTTTCCACAACATGTGATGTATGCTGAAGGGCATATTAAACCAGACAATTATACTCAGGTTCAACTTGACGAGGAGGTTAAAACCTTTTATGATTATTGGAAAGCTAACTTCGTTGATCCATCCTGTGAAAATGGTCGCTATTTTGTAAAATTTGCTGAGCTGGAGAATGTGTCTGAAGGATTGGGTTATGGAATGATGATCGTTGCTTATTTAGCGGGTTATGATTCTGATGCAAAAAATATTTTTGATGGGATGTACCATTTCTATAAAGATTTCCCAAGCCAGAATAATCCTAAACTAATGGCATGGAAACAACGCAATTGCCAGTCGGTTGAGGGGCCAAATTCTGCAACTGATGGAGACCTTGATATCGCATTCAGCCTCCTTCTCGCACACACGCAGTGGGGAAGCAACGGTGCAATTGATTATCTGACTGAAGCCAGGAATATGATAAAGGCAATTCATCAGGATGATTTGAACCTGGAAACCCAGACTATTAAACTGGGAGATTGGGTGAACTCATCAAACCCTAATTTCTATTATGCTACCCGCTCATCCGATCAAATGACGAGTCACCTCAGATCATTTGGTCATGCCGGAGATCATCTTAAATGGAAAAGAATAGCTGATACATGCTATTCTGTGATTGAGCATATTCAAACTGGCTATAGTCCAAACACAGGCTTGGTTCCCGATTTTATTGTACATGTTAACACAAACCCCCAGCCCGCTCCACCCAACTTCATTGAAAAATCTGAAGATGGAGACTATTACTACAATGCTTGCAGGTTCCCATGGAGACTCGGAGCTGATTTCCTTTTATTCGGAGATGACCGGGCCAGAATTGCTGTTAATAAAATTCTAACCTGGCTAAAAACAGCATGCAACAATGATCCCAACCAGATCTCAAGTGGTTATAAGCTCGACGGTACTAAACTTCACGATTGGAATGATGCCGCTTTTATCGGTCCTTTTACTGTCGGAGCGATGGTAAGTTCAGAACATCAGGATTTTTTAAATAGCTTATATGACAGACTCTTGTCCCTTGGGACTGCTGGTGGTTATTACAACTGTTCAATTAAGATGTGTAATTTAATCATTATTTCAGGAAATAATTGGGCTCCAGACAGTTCATCTTATTTTTCCGCTATTGATGAATATCGCATGAAGAGAAATCTCTTCTCACTCAGACCAACGGTTGCAAAGGATGTTATTCAACTTGTCATGGATAAACCTGATAATATTACTAATACCACCCTGACTATTATCAATACCGCGGGAAAAAAATCAAATCAATAAAATTGGTTGGTACTCGTGAACAAACAATCGACATCTCTGAATTAAAATCAGGTTTGTATCTTCTTCAAATAATGCAAAATGATGAGAATATTATTCAGGTGTTAAGATTTATCAAAATTTAATAACATTGCTGCTCATGCAATATATCCCATCATCCATACATAACTATTTTTATACATATATTTGCAGGTTCAAATCACCTTTTTTAAAAATCGAATTATTATGAATAAGAGAACCACTCTTTTGCTATCTATCTTTATTTTCACGGCTTATGTTATGAATTCTCAGGATGCCCCGATACATCCTGTTTCGGTTGTTACCGGAACGTATTACGGGGTAAGCAAACCATTAAGGGATCTGCCACCCATGTCGACAGAGGAGTTTCTGAAGATTGAGGCAAAAGCTAAGAAGAATCAGTTCAACAAAGGGCTGAGATACCGGAATTACCCGTTTGCATCAACAGCCCTTCCCAAAGGAGATGACCCCGCATGGCAGCGAAACATGGGTACGACACACTTGAGCCGGTCACCGATCATGAATTTCGACGGACAAACCTCCCCATACTATCCACCGGATTGTAACGGGACACCCGGCCCAAATCATTACATGCAAACCATCAACTGTGTCTATGCTATCTATGATAAAACAGGAACACTTGTCGCCGGTCCAACTAACCTGAACCTCTTGTTCGGAAACGTCCCGGGAGCGAACCGCAACGACGGCGATCCAATCATTTTGTATGATGAGCAAGCTGATCGCTGGCTGGTGACAGAGTTTTCTATTCCATATTCGGGCCCTAATTACATGCTGATGGCTGTATCCACTACCAACGACCCAACCGGCACCTGGCATCAGTATTCTTTCCAGGTGGCTGCTATGCCTGATTACCCGAAATTCGGAGTCTGGCAGGACGGCTATTACATGGGCGATAACAACTATTCGGGACTTGATATCTATGTTATGGAGCGGGAGCCTATGCTAACCGGTGGAACAGCCCAGCTGGTTGGCTTCAACAATCCCTGGCGACCTACCTCATCAGATGGTTTCATGTGTGTGCCCCCACTGGATAACGACGGAGACTTTGCACCAGACGGATCCCCCGGTCTCTACATTGCTTTTAATGACGATGCACTTGGTGGTGGTTCCGACCAGTTATGGATCTATGAGCTGGATGTGGACTGGAATACTCCCTCTGCATCAACCTTTGATCGAGTTCAACAAATTGATGTATTACCTTTTAATGCAAGTTTTGGACCCACCTGGAATAACATCATTCAGCCAGGAACCGGACAGAAGCTTGATGGTATTCCACAGGTTGTAATGAATGCACCGCAATACAGAAATTTCGGCTCTTATCAGACAATCGTTTGCTGCCACACAGTCAATGTGGATGGTGCGAATCATGCAGGAATGCGCTGGTATGAGTTGCGAAGAACGAATGGTGACTGGACAGTCAGGCAACAGGGAACTTATGCTCCTGATGATGAAAGCAGATGGATGGGGAGTGTCATGTTAAATGGGAGTAACAAAATTGCCCTCGGTTATTCGGTTTCCAGTTCATCTGTCTATCCGAGTATCAGGTATTGCGGGCAGTCTCCTAATGAATATGCCAATGCAACCGGTGTTCTCGATATCCCGGAAGATACTATATACAACGGAGCTTACTCACAAAACAGTTATAACAGGTGGGGAGACTATTCGCTAATGGCTGTTGATCCGGTTGATGATGAAACTTTCTGGTATACCAACCAATATGTGGGATCAGGAAACAGCAGGAGAACCCGGATTGCTTCATTTCAGTTTATTACGGGGCCACTTGTTGCCACCTTGCCAGCCACAAACGTCGGGCCCGACTCGGCCACACTCAACGGCACTGTTAATCCGATGGGTGAGGAAACCACATACTATTTCAAATACGGGATTGATCCAGCCGCTCTTTCCGATTCTACAGATGCCGTTTCAGTCGGTTCTGATACAATTACAGTGACTGTTAGTGAAGACATAACGGATCTGACCGCTAATGAAACCTACTATTTCAGAATCGTGGCTGAGAATGCATCCGGTATCTCTATCGGTGAAGAACTCTATTTCTCGACCGGCTTTGCACCATTTCTATCAGTCCTTCCAATAAACCAGGATGTGGCAGCTCCGGCCGGAACCGCAGAGTTTTATGTGAGTTCCAATATCGACTGGACAGCCGTCAGTGATTCGCCATGGTGTACCGTAACACCAGCTGGAAGCAACAACGATACTATCTTTGCTTCTTACACAGAAAACGGCACAGGGATCGAACGAATAGCTTCCATTACAGTCGAGGGGCCGAGTGTCCCTCTGCAAACGGTTACTGTTACACAGGCCCCATGGCCGGTAGGTGATGGTGAAATGGCCGCTAACGAACTCCGGATCTATCCGAATCCTAACAGCGGATCTTTTAGCATTGTTCCGGCAGATAACCATAAGGGAAGGATTGAGCTTACTATTCAGGATCTGAATGGATTGGTGATTCTAAAGAGCGTACTGGAGGGAGAAAAAGAGTATCAGATCGATCTGTCTGCCAGGCCACAGGGTCTTTATCATATCCTTGTAAAAACAAAGAGCACACTTCAGGTTCGTAAGTTGGTGATCGTTAGATAGCTGTAAGGGTCACTAACGGTCCAACATGTTTCACTTGTCAAACATGTACAAAAATGCCGCCCCGGTTTCCCGAAGCGGCGATTCCTTCATTCGTCAATCGAAAATCAAAAATCAAAAATCGAAAATCGAAAATCGAAAATCGATATGTGACCCGCCAGGGGCTCGAACCCTGGACCCCAGCCTTAAAAGGGCTATGCTCTACCAACTGAGCTAGCGAGTCAACCTCGTTTTGAGTGTGCAAAATTACGACGCTTTGCTATAAATTCAAAATTCTGGATTCAAATTATTTATCCAGTTGTCATTGTCATTGCGAGGAGTGTAACGACGAAGCAACAGTATCATTCCAACCATCCCGTATCTCCAAGCCCTTCCCGAATTACAACCGGCTCGTCACCGGTGCAGTCGACCACGGTTGAAGGAATGAGCCCACCATGTCCTGAATCGATCACAATATCAACCAGGTTACTGAACCTTTCATAGATCTCATCCGGATCAGTCAGGTAATCGAGGATCTCATCTTCATGATGGACAGATGTAGTCATGATAGGATTCCCTAGTTGTTTAACGATTTGTAGCGGGACCAGGTGACCGGGATTCCGGATACCGACTGTCTTTTTTTTACTCTGGAAAAAACGAGGAACATTGTTGCTGGCATTCAGGATAAATGTATATGGCCCCGGCAATACCCGTTTCATGATCCTGAAGAGATGATTATTAATTGGGCGCGTATAATCTGAAAGTTGGCTTAACGAACTGCAGATCAACGAGTAATTGGCTTTTTTGAGTTTCACTCCTTTTATCCTTGCCACTTGCTCCACAGCATGGATGTTTGTGATATCACATCCCAGTGCATAAACCGTATCAGTCGGATAGATGATCACACCTCCATTCTGGAGGCACTCACAAATGATTTTCAACTGCCGTTCACCTGGATTCTCAGGATGTACCCGTAGTAACATTTATGATTGACGATTTTAGATTCACGATTTTTGGTTCGCGAATATATAGAATGATGTGCAACAAAAAAGGGCAAGCCATTATATCGCACCGCTCAACCATCGTACCCTTGCTTCCTTCCGAACCTGGGGGAGTTAGACAGGAGCTGGTCGTATAAGACTTACCCGCAGCAAAGGTAGAAAAAAAAAAATTCGTAAGTTTGCTGGTAGCGAATTTAAAAAACCAACAACAATGGAAGAAAAACCTAAATCAATTGCCACGAATGGCATCTATTATGGTGTAATTGGCGCAGCAGCCATGATTATTTTTAGTCTGATCATTTATTTGGTCGATTTGCATCTCAACTCATCAGTTACCTGGATCAGTTACCTCTTTCTGATTGGTGCGATTGTCTGGGGAACAATCGACTACAGAAATAAGGTGTTGAATGGTTTTATGTCGTATGGGAAAGCGTTTTCAACCAGTTTCATGATTGCGTTGTTTGCTGTAATTATTGTTTCAATTTACTCCTTTATTTTCTTTCAGTTCATTGCTCCTGATGCTGTTGTGGACCTCGCAGAGATTGGTACAGATAGAATAATTGAAGATAATCCGGACATTTCTGAAGAGGATCTGGATCAAGCTATCCAGATGTCATCATTCACGTACACGCCTATATGGCTGACAGTCATGGGTCTGGTTGCACAATTAGTTATTAGCGTGGTCATAAGCCTGATCACTTCTATTTTCATCAAGAAAGAAGATAAATCGGTTACCTCAATTTAACCAATTTAATGAATATCTCGGTCGTTATTCCCCTGTTGAATGAAGCTGAATCACTTCAGGAACTCTCTGCATGGATTTCCAGGGTAATGAAGGAGCATGACTTCTCGTATGAGATTATTTTCATCGATGATGGAAGTCGTGATACATCCTGGGAAGTGATCTCCAGATTATCTGAAGATAACCCTGATGTCAGAGGAATCAAGTTTCGCAGAAACTATGGAAAAGCGGCAGCATTGAACCTGGGGTTTGCCGGGGCTCAGGGGGAGGTGGTCATTACAATGGATGCCGACCTTCAGGATAGTCCGGATGAGATCCCGGATCTCTACCGGATGATCAAAGAGGAGGGATACGACCTGGTTTCCGGGTGGAAAAAAAAGCGTCGGGACCCGCTTTCAAAAACAATCCCGACACGTTTTTTCAACTGGTCTACACGCCGGATGTCTGGTATCCGGCTGCACGACTTTAACTGTGGATTAAAAGCATACCGGAATGCTGTCATCAAAAGCATTGAAGTTTATGGAGAGATGCACAGATATATTCCTGTAATTGCAAAGTGGTCCGGGTTTACAAAGATCGGGGAGAAAGCTGTGCATCATCAGAAACGGAAATACGGTAAAACAAAATACGGGGCAGACCGGTTTTTAAAAGGCTATCTTGACCTGGTTACGATCTCATTTTCCTCCCGTTTCGGCAAGCGGCCGATGCATTTCTTCGGACTTTTGGGATCATTACTGTTCCTGGCAGGTTTTGTTATTGCCGGATATCTGGCCTACGAACGGATCTTTTATGAAGGCTACAACATGACGGAACGGCCACTCTTTTATTTCGGTCTGCTGGCGATGATTCTTGGGACACAACTTTTTGTAGCCGGATTTTTAGGCGAACTGATCTCCAGAAACTCCCACAACAGAGATTCATACCTGGTTGAAGAGAGATTGAATCTTTCCTAATCACTTTTCATCGAATGAGTCAGAAGAAAACAGTGGTATTAATTGGCTCGGCCCATCCTTTACGGGGTGGGCTTGCCGCATATAATGAGCGGTTGGCCGGGGAGTACCGGGACCAGGGAGCTGAAGTGACAATATACTCTTTCAGTTTGCAATACCCATCACTGTTTTTTCCAGGGAAATCCCAATACACATCAGAGCCTCCCCCCGACGGTCTGACCATAAAAACCAGGATAAACTCAATAAATCCCATGAGCTGGATCCGGGTAGGGAAAGAGATCAAAAAGCTGAAACCCGATCTGGTGATCGTTAAGTTCTGGATCCCTTTCATGGCGCCGTGCCTGAGTACTATCTGCCGGATAATTCGAAAAAACAAGCACACCCGGATCATCAGTATTATCGATAACATCATTCCTCACGAGAAACGGATCGGTGATAAGGCGCTTGCCGGCTATTTTGTCAGGTCGGTTGATGGGTTCGTCGCAATGTCCCGTTCGGTGGTGGATGAGCTGGATCTCTTTGATCAGCAAAAGCCGAAAGTCTTTTGTCCGCATCCACTCTACGATAACTTCGGGGATGCAATCTCAAAAAAGGATGCCATACAGAACCTGGGTCTTGATAGTGCCTGGTCTTATGTTCTGTTCTTCGGATTTATTCGTGATTACAAAGGGCTGGACCTGTTGCTGAAAGCATTTGCCGATCCCCGGATCAGGGAGATGAAGGTAAAACTCCTGGTGGCAGGAGAGTTTTACTGTGATCCCAAACCCTTCAGAGAGATCATTGACAGGCATGGATTGCAAGATCTGGTGATTATGAGTAACGATTTTATCCCCGACAGCAATGTAGCCAGCTATTTCTGTGCAGCCGACCTGGTGGTTCAGCCATATAAAAGCGCTACGCAGAGTGGTGTTACGCAGATCGCTTATCACTTCAATAAACCGATGGTCATAACGAATGTTGGAGGTCTGGCAGAATTTGTCCCCGACGGGAAAGCAGGCTATGTGGTTCACACTGATCCGGCTGAGATTGCAAATGCGATCTGGAAGTTCTACAAGGAGGATAAAGAGGAGGAGTTCGCAGCCAGGGTGGCTATTGAAAAAGAAAAATATAGCTGGAAAAATATGATTGAGGCTGTTGAGACGTTAGAGGTAAAACGTAAGACGTAAGACGTGAGACGTGGGACGTGAGACGTAAGATGTAAATTTCCTAATTTCCAATTTCTAATTTCTAATTTCAAGTTTCATAATGACCGATAACCGAATAATCCGAAGCAAAGCTCCTCTCCGTCTGGGTCTCGCAGGTGGTGGGACGGATGTTTCCCCGTTTTCAGATCTCTATGGGGGAGCAATTCTGAATGCGACAATCAGCATGTATGCCATGGCGACGATCCAACCCAGAAATGATGGGAAGATCATATTGAATGCTATGGATAAAGGAGTTATTCAGACCTTCGACCAGACTAAGGAACTGCCTGTTGATGGCGAACTCGATCTGATCAAAGGGATCTACAATCGCATCGTCAAAGAATTCACTAATGAGCCTCTCTCTTTTGAACTCTCCACCTATGTGGATGCTCCGCCGGGATCAGGACTGGGCACATCCTCAACGTTGGTTGTGGCTATTCTGGGCGCTTTTGCCGAATGGCTGAACTTGCCGCTGGGTGAATACGATCTGGCTCATCTGGCTTTTGAAATCGAACGGATTGATCTTGACATGGCAGGAGGGAAGCAGGATCAGTATGCAGCCACCTTTGGAGGAGTCAACTTTATAGAATTTTTCAAAGAGGATAAAGTGATTGTAAATCCGTTAAGGGTCAGGCAGAAATATCTGGATGAGCTGGCGCATAACCTCATCCTTTACCATACGGAAACCAGCAGACTATCAAGCGCCATCATTGAAGAACAGCGAAAAAACGTAAAGGCCAAAAATGAGCGTTCTCTTGCTGCTATGCATAAACTCAAGGAGCAATCAGTAATGATGAAGGAGGCCTTCCTGAAGGGGGATCTGGATAAGATCGGAGAAATACTTGAATTTGGCTGGCGGTATAAAAAGAAAATGGCAGAAGGGATTACCAATCCTTTTTTGGATAAGATCTATGATATGGCGATGAAAAACGGCGCGCTCGGAGGGAAAGTATCAGGAGCAGGAGGAGGAGGATTCATGTTCTTCTACTGCCCGGGCAATACCCGCTCGAAGGTAATTGAGGTTTTGAGACCGTTTGGTGGACAGACAAAACGGTATGAGTTTACTACGAAGGGGCTGACAACATGGACGATCTAATTAGTGACCTGGTGAGAATTGTCATTGCGAGGAGCAGAGCGACGCGGCAATGGTGAGTTTGTGATAAACGAATGTAAATAGTGAATAGCGATGAAAAGTTTCCTGGAATTAGCAAAAAAACGATATTCCGTTCGGAATTACCTGGATAAACCAGTGGAAGAGGAGAAGCTGAATTACATCCTGGAGTGCGGGCGAATTGCTCCCTCTGCAGCAAATTATCAACCCTGGAAAATTTTTGTAATCAGGAAACCA
This sequence comes from uncultured Prolixibacteraceae bacterium, assembly GCA_964616825.1. Taxonomy (GTDB): domain Bacteria; phylum Bacteroidota; class Bacteroidia; order Bacteroidales; family FEN-979; genus QYOJ01. Next base: position 88,495 of record CAZTSX010000009.1, on the reverse strand, counting down.
GAGATGAGGGCGGAAATAGCGACGACATATGGCCGTGATTGGTTAATACAGGCTCCCGTAATCCTCGTCTTCTGTGGCGACCACAGTCAGGGATGGAAACGTTCTGATGGGAAGGACCATACCGATATTGATGTGTCGATTATTGTTGATCACATCACACTTGCCGCAGCCGATCAGGATCTGGACACTTGCTGGATCTGTAATTTCGATGCGAAGAGGTGCTCAGAAATACTGCACCTTCCTGAGCGCCTTGAGCCTATTGCCTATCTGTCACTTGGATATCGGGGGAAAGATCCAGTCGATCCTACTCGTCATTTGACCAGAAAGCCACTGAAAGATATCGCAATATTCGATTCAACACTTTAGCAACTCGTCTCATCATTTCTCTGTCCCTCTGTTCCTCTGTTCCTTCGTCCCTTTGTCCATCAGTTTCATTTATCTTATATGATCTTCTCACAATAAAAAACTATTTTTGTAATCAAATCCTGAACAGATGAGAATTGCAGAATCGATAAAACAGAGCATTGAAACCAAGCAAAAGATTCTTTCAGATACTGGTCTGATTGAGACTATACGCGAGGTGGCATCCCACTGTGCGGAAGCATTTTGTAATGGAAACAAGGTGTTGTTTTGCGGAAACGGAGGAAGCGCGGCTGATGCACAGCATCTGGCAGCCGAATTTTCCGGGAGGTTTTATTACGACCGTCCCCCGTTGCCTTCGGAAGCGCTCCATGTGAATACCTCTTATCTGACAGCCGTTGCCAATGATTACTCATACGATGAAGTTTACTCGCGTATCATCAAGGGGAGCGGGAATGAAGGCGATATCCTGATTGCTATTTCAACATCAGGGAATTCAACAAATATCATTAACGCATTGAAAGTGGCTAATGAACTGGGTTTTATAACGATAGGGATGACCGGTGAAACCGGCGGCAAGATGAAGGAGCATTGTGATTACCTGATCAATGTACCTTCCACGGATACTCCCCGGATTCAGGAGTCACACATCATGATTGGTCATATCATTTGCGAGCTGGTAGAAGCAGCGCTTTTCCCTAAAGAGCAATAACTACAGAAAAACATGGAAGCGATTGTACTGGCGGGAGGATTTGGAACACGGCTTCAACAGGTTATAGCTGATCTTCCAAAATCGATGGCTTTGATCAACGGACGTCCGTTCCTGGAGTATCAGTTTAATTATCTTGAAAAACAAGGAGTAACAGACGTTATTCTGTCTGTGGGCTACAAATGTGAGCTAATCATGGAGCATTTCGGGGAGCGATATCGGGACATCCACATCCAGTACGCCATAGAGGAGGAGCCGATGGGAACAGGAGGCGGGATTCGGCTGGCAATGTGGAAAATCAAATGGAAACGAGCAATTGCATTGAATGGTGACAGCCTTTTCCGGATCGATTTAAGGGAGATGATGGAAAAACATATGAAGAAAAATGCGGACATAACGATTGCTCTGCGGGAATTGAATGATACCGGAAGATATGGGAGGGTGACGATGAATCGGGATCGGCGGATAACGGGATTTGCCGAGAAGCAGGAGCAAGCCGGGAAAGGATACATCAACGGAGGAGTCTATATCATTGAGAAACAGTTCCTGATGGAACCGGAACTCAGGGGAAAGTTTTCCATTGAAAAAGACTGCTTTGAGCAATATTATTCTGATTCCCGGTTGTTTGGCTTCCCTTCGAAGGGATATTTTTTAGATATAGGAATCCCGGAGGATTATCAAAAAGCACAGGATGAGTTTAAGCAGTTTGCAGATTGATAACGCGTGGTCGCTTTTCCTCGACCGTGATGGTGTGCTCAATGAGCGCATCGTTGATGGATATGTAACGAGATGGGAAGAGTTTAACTTCCTGCCGGACGTACTGGAAGCGATGAAGGTTTTTGATGAACTGTTTGGCAGGATTGTGGTTGTCAGCAATCAGCAAGGGATAGGTAAAGAGATCATGACGGAAGGGGATGTGGTTACGATTCATGAAAAACTTGAAGAACAGGTAAAGAAAAACGGAGGTAGGATCGATTCCATCTATTTCTCACCACATCTGGCAAAGGAAGGGAACATCATGCGGAAACCCAATGTAGGAATGGCGCTGAAAGCACGTCGGGATTTCCCCGAGATCCGGTTCAGGTTGTCGGTGATGGTAGGCGACAAACTCTCTGATATGGTGTTTGGAAGACGTCTGGGGATGAAAACCGTTTTCCTCTCTGAAGAGATCAGAGATCTTCGCAAAGGCTATAAACTCATCGATTTTGCTTTCCCAGATCTACAGACTTTCGCGTCTCATCTTAACGAACCACATTAACTCACCAATTCACCAGTTCACCAGTTCACCAGTTCACCAATTCACCAGTTCACCATCCTATGACTCCGTCGCTGATTCTTACGATATTTCTGGCCTATACAGTCCTTCTGTTTATCATTACCTGGATCACGGCACGGCGGGCTACCAACCGAGCGTTTTTTATCGGGAATAAACAATCACCATGGGTCGTAGTGGCCTATGGAATGATCGGAGCTTCCCTTTCAGGTGTGACCTTTATGTCGGTTCCGGGTTGGGTCGGCGATACACAGTTCTCCTACATGATGGTGGTTTTTGGTTACCTGATAGGCTACATTGTGATCGCGACTGTTTTGCTGCCTCTTTACTATAAGCTAAACCTGACTTCCATCTACTCATACCTGGAGACCCGGTTTGGATTCTGGTCTTATAAAACAGGCGCTTTCTACTTTATCCTGTCCCGCGTGATCGGAGCTTCATTTCGCATGTTTCTGGTTGTAAATGTGTTGCAGATATTCATTTTTGATGCATGGGGAATACCTTTCTGGGTTACGACTTTAATATTTATCATTCTCATTATTCTTTACACGTTTAAAGGGGGGATCAAGACCATTATCTGGACAGATACAGTGCAGACCACATTCATGCTCTTGGCCCTGGTTTTATCCATTTACCTGATCACAAAAAACATGGGAATGAGTTTCAGTGACATGTCAGACGTTGTTTTTGACAGTGATTATTCGAAGATGTTTTTCGGCGAATGGAGCGATAAGCGATATTTCCTCAAAGGAATCCTTAGCGGAGCGTTCATTGCTATCGTAATGACTGGTTTGGATCAGGAGATGATGCAGAAAAACCTCAGCTGCCGGTCGCTAAAAGATGCACAGAAGAACATGTTCTCTTTCTCCGTTGTATTGATGCTGGTTAACTTCCTGTTCCTCTTTCTGGGCGCTTCACTTTTTCTCTTTGTCAAATTCAAGGGAATAGAGATGCCCGTAAGGTCTGACGATTTGTTCCCGATAATTGCGATCCAGCACCTTGGGCCCCTGGCAGGGGTTGTCTTTATGATAGGACTGATTTCAGCCGCTTACCCGAGTGCGGATGGAGCGTTAACTTCCCTTACAACCTCCTTTAGTATTGATTTTCTCGGCATGAATAAGTCCAGTTCCCTTTCGGAGAAACAGAAAGAGAAAATCCGCTACCTGGTACACCTGGCTTTTGCTGTTATTCTTCTGTTTGTCATCGTCTTGTTCAGGGAGATCAACGACAGAGCTGTTATCGATAAACTGTTTACAGTAGCAGGCTATACGTATGGGCCTCTGCTTGGTCTATACGCTTTTGGATTATTCTCAAGGAGGAGAGTGAAAGACAGGTTTGTCCCGATGATAGCGGTACTCTCTCCATGCGTTTGTTATCTTCTCAGCAGCTATTCCCGGGAACTTCTTTTTGGTTATAAATTCGGATTCGAGCTGTTAATTTTAAATGGATTAATTACATTTGCAGGTCTTCTTATATTTTCCTCGAAGAAAGGAAAATAGTTAAACAACTAGCATCTATTCTATGGACAATATACGTTTTATTGCTTTGCAGACTGCCATGTGCAGGACACAAAAGTCTGTCTCTTTTCCGGATAAGAAAGCGTCGGAATATTTTGGAGAATTAACATTTAATGAGCCGGCGATGCGGGAATATCTCACGGAAGAAGCATTTCAGAAGGTGATGAATGCTATTGAGAAGGGGATTAAAATCGATCGCGGGGTTGCGGACCAGGTGGCTGCCGGAATAAAATCATGGGCCATCAATAATGGGGCTACTCATTATACACACTGGTTTCTTCCATTAACCGGCGCTACCGCAGAGAAACACGATGCGTTTATCGATCCGGTAGAGGGAGGCGAAGGCATTGAAAAATTCCGTGGAATTGAACTGACGCAACAGGAGCCGGATGCATCCAGTTTTCCCAGTGGTGGGATCAGGAGTACGTTTGAAGCCAGGGGATATACGGCCTGGGATCCGACATCTCCCGCATTCATCATGGACAGGACACTGTGTATCCCAACTGTTTTTGTCTCCTATACGGGTGAGGCACTTGATTATAAAACCCCTCTTCTGAAAGCGCTTTTTACGATTGACAAGGCAGCCGTTGATGTATGTCAGTATTTCGATAAAGATATTACAAAAGTATTTGCTACACTGGGATGGGAACAGGAGTATTTCCTGGTTGATGAAGCGCTGTTTCAGGCCAGACCAGACCTGATGCTGACGGGCAGAACACTGTTTGGTCACTCATCAGCCAAAGACCAGCAGCTGGAAGACCACTATTTCGGCACAATACCACAACGTGCTATGGCCTTCATGCAGGAATTTGAGCTTGAAGCTCATCGCCTGGGCATACCAGTTAAAACCCGTCACAATGAAGTGGCTCCCAACCAGTTCGAATGTGCCCCTGTGTTTGAAGAGGCAAATCTTTCTATTGACCACAACCAGCTCTTGATGCATTTGCTCGAGAAGATTGCCAAAAGGCATCATTTCAATGTATTGTTGCATGAGAAACCCTTTGCCGGCGTCAATGGATCGGGCAAACACAGTAATTGGTCGCTGAAGACCAATTCAGGTGAGAACCTGTTATCTCCCGGGAGAACTCCCAAATCCAATCTCCGGTTCCTCACCTTTCTGGTCAACACAGTGAAAGCCGTATACGAGCATGCCGATCTGATCCGTGCTATTATTGCATCGCCCGGAAACGATCACCGTCTGGGTGGTAACGAAGCGCCTCCTGCTATCGTTTCTGCATTTATCGGAGCCCAGCTTACACAGCTGCTGAATATGATTGAAAAAAGCACAAAGAAAGTGCGGATCGATTCAAATGGAGATACAGAATTGCTAAAAGATTTTCCGAAGATCCCTGAGATATTACTGGATAACACCGATCGAAACAGAACATCTCCTTTCGCTTTTACGGGAGATAAATTTGAGTTTCGGGCGGTTGGATCATCTCACACATGTGCTCCCGCCATGATTACAATCAACCTGATCGTTGCTGATCAACTCCTGAAGTTTAAGAAAGATGTAGACGCGTTGATTGGCAAAAAGGTTCGAAAAGATAATGCTATTTTTCAGGTGTTGAAAAAATATATCAAGGAATCCAAACCGATACGGTTTGAGGGAAATAATTATAGTGAGGAGTGGATGACAGAGGCGGCAAAAAGAGGACTGTCGAATCACAACAACACGCCGGATGCAGTGAAAGCGATGACTTCAAAGAAGACGGTGAGACTATTTGCCGATAACAATGTGTTGTCGGAAAGAGAGTTGGAAGCCCGCTATGAAATCAAGCTGGAGCACTACACCAAAAAGATCCAGATTGAATCACGGGTACTGGGCGATCTCTCCATGAACCATATTATTCCCATCGCAATCAAATATCAGAACACGTTGATTGATAATGTTAAAGGGCTGAAACAGGTCCTTGATTACCAGACATACGGAAAACTTTCTCACAACCAGATGGAGACAATTACGGAGATCTCGGAGCATGTTGACAAGATTAAAACCTTTGTCCATAAAATGATCGAGGCAAGAAAAGTAGCAAACAGAATTGGTGATATCGTGGAGAAGTCAGATGCCTACTGCAAACAGGTTTATCCCTTTTTCAGCGAAATTCGAACTCATGTTGATAAGCTTGAAATGTTGGTGGATGATGAATTATGGCCTCTGCCTAAATACCGCGAATTACTTTTTATGCGTTAATATGACTAAATGATATAGTTATGAGAAATCTTATTCGTTCATTTTATATGTTGGTGACACTGCTCCTTTTTTTCGGGACTGCATCCGGCCAGATCAGTGTCTTCCATATCGACCAGTCGATTGTTCCACTAACCAGGCAGGGGATCTTCTATGCATTGCCGCGAACAGTGGTGAATATTGAAGTGACGATCGACCGGGTGGAAAATTACAAAGGCCCATATGCAGAATATGCATTGAGGTATCTTGGATTGCAGAATGTAGTTATGGCTAACTCTGTGAAATTCAAGATCAGCGGAATCAATATAACCACCTCCGCAGAACCTGATCCCGGGCAATACTATTTTGTTGAGTTGGGTGATAATATCTCTAAAACGGAAGAATCAGGCTTGCTGAGCTTGAATGAGTCGGGATTGATCCTGAGTACGCTGCCCGATGATCTTGACACTGCCGGCAGTACAATTCGTATCATCAAGGAAAAAGATGGCATCGTCCTGACAGAGAAAGATGTCTTTCCCGAAATTTTCAAATACTATGCGGATATCAGTGTGTTTGAAAAGATTGACACCATTATCCGGAAGGTGAGCATCGACACCCTGACCCTCGAACAACAGATATTGAAGCGTACGATGGTTGAGAAATCTCCTGAGCAAAAAGCCCGCGAGGCAGCTGATTTCATATCCAGGATCAAAGAGAACCGGTTTAACCTGCTGACTGGATACCAGGAGGTAAGCTATAACCAGGAGACGCTTGAGTATATGGATACACAGTTGAAATTACTGGAGAAGGAGTATATGAAGCTTTTTACCGGGATCAGCATTCACAAGACCTACTCACATGATTTTAAATATATCCCATTGTCAAACCAGATTAATACCGAAGTTCCGATCTTCAAGTTTATCTCTAACAGAGGTCTGGTGGACCTGAATCAAATGGGAGGCAGTGTTGTTACCATCAAAGTTCAACGGGTTGGAAATACCAATCAGGTCGCAAGCTATTTGAACCGGGCACTGGAAGAGACAAAATCACAAGGATTCTATTATCGTATTCCGGAATTGGCCAGAGTAACCGTTAAACAGGGCGCCGGTTTGATCGAACAGACCCAATGCCTCATCAACCAACTGGGTGTTGTCACATACCTGCCTGTATCCAGATGGAAAGTGAAGTTTCACGAAGAGACAGGAGGGATCAAAGGCGTTGTCCTTGAATAACCACTAATACATGTTTGAAAAACAACCTTCACCGGGGAGTCTATCATAAGGCTTTCCGAATCCTGACCAGTGTCTCAAGCACGCTCTCCAGAAGATCCAGGTTAAGCATATTTGCACCGTCTGACATGGCTTGAGTCGGATTTGGATGTGTTTCAATGAAGATGCCGTCGGCACCGGATGCAATGGCTGCACGCGCGATGGTGGAGATTTGATCAGGTCGGCCGCCTGTGATGCCGGAGGTTTGGTTTGGTTGTTGAATCGAGTGGGTAACATCAACAATGACGGGAACATTGAACTGTTGCATCTCCGGAATATTTCTGAAATCAACTACCAGGTCGTGATACCCGAAGGTAGTACCACGTTCGGTAAGCATCACCTGCTCATTCCCGGTTTGATAGACTTTCTCAACAGCATATTTCATTGCCCCGGCTGATACAAATTGCCCTTTTTTAATGTTGATAGCTTTCCCGGTCTCGCCGGCAGCCACAAGCAACTCAGTCTGGCGGCATAAGAAGGCGGGGATTTGAATGACATCAACGAAATTGGATGCCAGTTCTGCTTCCGGTTCCGTATGGATATCCGTTAATACTGGAATTCCAAGCTGTTCACCTGTTTGCCGGATCACTTTCAACGCTTTTTCATCACCGATGCCGGAGAATGAATCGAACCGGGAACGGTTTGCCTTTTTGTAAGAGGCTTTGAAGATGAACGGAATTTCGTATTTTTCACAGATACGGAGTATCGTCTCTGCAATCTGCTTTGGCTTCTTCACATCTTCAACCACACAGGGTCCTGCAATGAGCAGGAAGTTACCGCTATCGGTATGTTTGATGTTAGGAATCTCTTGTAAATTCATAGATTAGGATTTAGTAATCATATTTCTTCTTCCATAACGATTTTAATCTGGCTCGTATTTCATTTTCCCTGGGATTATCCTGGGGATCATATAGTTTTGTGCCTTTCAGCTTCTCAGGAAAAAATTCCTGCTCCACAAAATTCTGGTCATAGTTGTGGGCATACTTATAATCTTTACCATAACCGATATTCTTCATCAGTTTCGTTGGGGCATTCCGTATATGTAAGGGTACCGGGTGGTCTCCATGTGCTCGGAACATCTTGCCTGCTTTCCGAATCGCCTGATATGACGCATTGCTCTTTATACTACAGGCAAGGTAAATGACTGTTTGTGAAAGAATTATATCACACTCCGGATAGCCGATCACATCGATTGCCTGAAAGCATGCGTTAGCCAGTAACAATGCATTCGGATTGGCGTTTCCAATATCTTCGGAAGCGAGGATGAGCATACGGCGTGCGATGAATTTCGGGTCTTCACCCGCCTCAACCATCCGCGCCAGCCAATAGACAGCTGCATTGGGATCACTCCCCCTGATCGACTTGATGAAGGCAGAGATGATGTCGTAGTGCATCTCACCACCCTTATCGTAGATAGCCAGGTTCTGCTGGATGATATTCATGGTGAGATCATTGGTGATCACAACCTCTTTGTTCTGCTTGCATTCAGAGGTGGTGACCAATTCCAACGCATTCAAAAGCTTGCGGGCATCTCCTCCTGAGATACGCAATAATGCTTCCTGTTCTTTTACCTGTATCTTGATATCCAGCGCTCTCTCCAGATTCCCTTTAGCCAGCTCAAGCAGTTGTAGGAGATGTTCTTCACCAAATTCTTTCAGAATATAGATCTGACATCTGGAAAGGAGAGGGGAGATGACTTCAAAAGAGGGATTCTCAGTGGTGGCTCCGATAAACGTAACAATGCCTTTTTCCACAGCGCCCAGCAACGCATCCTGCTGGGATTTGCTAAAGCGATGGATCTCATCGATGAAGAGGAAAGGGCTATCCTTACTTACTTTGGATTTGGAAATGATCTCACGCACATCTTTTACTCCGGAACTGACAGCGCTTAATGTATAAAACGTGCGATTCAGTTGCTTGGAGATGATATATGCAAGGGTTGTCTTTCCAACTCCGGGAGGTCCCCAGAGAATCATTGATGGAATATTTCCCGATTCAATCGCCTTTCTGAGGATAGCGCCCTTGCCAACAAGGTGCTCCTGTCCAAGATATTCATCAAGGTTATCAGGTCTCAATCGCTCCGCTAATGGAATAATCATGTTCAAAAATAGACATTTTCACTGACTTTAAAATGGGTTATTTGATCACAAACATGCAGAAATGCAGCAATTAGGTTAAATAAAGTTAAATCTTAATTATTCTGTAAATCAGTTGGTTAACTGTAAATGTTAAGAAATGTTAAAAATAAATGGGTCAAAAATTTGGTGCTACCCTTCCCTTAGAGTACTTTTGTTCCGAAATCAAAATCAATAACAGATGAAAAAACTTGCAATCGTTTGTGTAATTGGTGTCGCTGCTTTTCTTACAGCTTGTGGCCCAAGTACAAAAGAACTAGAAGAGAAAAGAATTGCTGACTCTATCCGTGTTGCCGATTCACTGGCAATGGTTCAGGCAGAACAGCAACGAATCGCTGACTCAATTGCTCAGGCTCAGGCCGAGGAAGCTCATGCCGATTCTGTTGCTAAAGGTCTGATTAAAGAGTAAGTTACCTAACATTGAAAAAAAAGAGGCTGTTCGTGAGAACAGCCTCTTTTTTTAATATTTCCAGTCGATGAATTAGCGAGTTACAGTGATCTTTCTGGTTAGGATATCCTTTGTTGTAGTTACTTTCAGTAAATATACACCGCTCGACAGATTTGAAACATTGATCCTTGCATTTTTTGAATCAATAGTAGGATTGGTGTAAACGGTTTTCCCGGTAAACGACAACACTTCAACGTTTGTGATGTTGAAATCACTCTTCACATTGATGAAGCCAGAAGCTGGATTCGGGTAAAACTGTATTGTTTGCCGTCCAATTTCATTGACAGAAACCCCGGCGATGTGAGCCTCACAAATGTTTGATGGCTCGGATTCTCCTTCATCGTAAACAGCTGTAACTGTATAGTCATAGGTTCCTGGTTCGACATCCAGATCATCATAAAACAGATCAGTTATAATGGATGAATTCACCTTGGTAACATCGCGATAGGCGTTATAACCAAGTAAAGCACGGCTGCCAAGATTCGGAACCGGCGGATTTGAGTGCTCAACGGATACATCCCGCTTGTGTTCAACCATCATATCAGGTGGGATATTGGCTATAGGAACTACCTTGACAGGCGAGAGTTCAACAATATCGCCTTTGGAATATTCAACAATGGCTCTGAGAAAATAGGTTTCATTCCATTGGGCCCAATTGGTGCCGTCCCAGTCCCAGGAACGACCGTTATCGGTTGTGTTATACCCCATATAAACGTTGCCCTGTGTGGAGCCAAAACCCACCATAAAATCATCAGTAACCGTAATATTATGTGCACTGATGTCAACCTCCAGCCAATCATCTTCTACGGCGTCAGCGGTAGTTTCATAGAGGATTGTGGTACCGGGCATCGTACCGGCCCAGTCAAATACCCTAGGCTCGAAACTAAGGTCACCAGTGGTATCACCCACGGTTGTGTAATATTTCAGCACAAGGATTTTGCACGGAGCTAAGGGGGACATTTGTGAGGCCATGGTATAACCTACATAGGAATAAGAACCGGTTGGAACACCATCATCATAAATCAGCTCTTCGATGTTTGAAATTGGAGGATCCCAGGTAAGGTGGACATCCTGGTTAGTAACGGTACAGGCGAGGTTTGTGGGAGGTTCTAACACGGCAGAGGGACCCCAGATCTCAAACGGTACTCCCTGCGTATAACCGCCGTTGTCAAGCAGAGCCCAGGTTCCGGTATACTGCATCCCGTCTCCGGTGTCATATGTTCCCCAAATTGTAACAGGTGGTCCCCAGGGGCCTGAAGACAACGATCCTTCCAGGGTATAGTCTATCCAATAGGTGCTTGGGTCAAGGGTTAAACCGGATACATATGTCACGATCCGCATAACCGGTCTCTGTGAATTGGTCAGATCACTTCCACGATAACAATTTGACCAATATGTATCGTCAAGGACATTGGTGGTTAAGTCTCCCCAGATAACAGTTCCACCTGCACTTGGGTCACCGTCCCAAATCTGGATATAAAAACCGGTAAATGAAGATGTTGTTGGTGAGTTGGTTTGATAACCGTATACGATTATAGAGTCAATATCCCAGGCTGTTCCTGTGATTTCAAAGTCATCAGCAAGACGGTACCCACCACTATTATATACAGCGTAACCCCATACTGTAAAGGGTGGATTTTCCAGGAGACTGTAATCTGCACCGCCAGGCCCGCCTCCCGGGTCCGTGACAATCGGTCCGTTTTCAAAAAGCAAACCCTTTCCGCCTTTCAGTGGAATTGGTGCAGGTTGCGCCATCCGATCAGCAGCCACGTAGGTTCTTTCCGTAGCTATATCCGCGATGGTTGAGTTTGACTGTGAAATAGCAATCGCTGAGATGAAAAGACAAGCAATTACCAACATTCCAATTTGCGTAATTTTTTTCATAGGCAATAGGGATTTAATGTTAATAAGTTACGAATATACACGAATTATGTGTGAAAACACAAAAAAATAATTTTTTAAAGTTGAATAAACTTTATCTCCTGTTGCCGGTTAATGAATCACCGGGCGATAAGTAACCGATGATGTTGAGTATTATATGAATCGGAAACCCTCAAAACATAGATACCTGCAGGGTATGATGTAATATCAAACTTCATCTCACTGGATATCCGGAAAGAAGTAATTTTTTTGCCGTTGATGGAGAAGAGGTCAACTTTCACGGGATCTGTATTATTTACCCGGAATGTGACTACTGATTTTGCCGGATTCGGATAAACGTACAACATGGGTGGATTGTGATCATCCTGCTCAATCCCTACGGGATCATGTGGATGGGAAAGGGAGACAACGGAGGCCAGGTTCGCCTGGATAAAGGTTGCTGCCATTTCCGGACTGTTGACACTTGGGCCAACCAGGTCTTGTCCGGTATGGATATATGGGCTATAGTTTGGTACATCCTCGAAAGGGAATATTCCCATGTACCCGTTGTTGTTGAAAGAGGTGTGGTCGCTGTCTCCACCGGACAACTGCGCATCGAATATTCCGAAATCAGGGAGATATATAGCCGCAACCTCTTTGTAGAAGTTCACCAATTCAATGGCTGATGGAGGGGCAATCATATCGGTATGAATCGGATCGTTTTGATGCCGGTAACCGGTCATATCGAAGTTGAAATATCCCAGGATATCCATCCCCAGTGCCTGTGCCTGAGAGGCATAATATTCGCTGCCAATCAATCCTACCTCTTCAGCAGAGAATGTGCAGAAGACAATACTCTTTTCAAATTCAAACTGGCTCAGGATACGGGCGAGTTCTAAGACTGCAGCTGTGCCTGAGGCGTTGTCGTCAGCTCCGGGAGCATCACCAACCCAGGAGAATGAGTCGTAGTGAGCTCCAACAACGATGTATTGATCCGGATCAACTTTCCCGGTAAGTTTGGCGATCACATTATCGCTGGATGTACCATACCAGTAAGGAAAAGCCTGCAACTCAACATCCAGCTCCGGGTACTCTTCAAATTTCGCTTTGATCCAATTCTGAGCTTCAACAGCCTGGGGCGATTCACAGAACCGTGTTCCATACTCTTCCAGGTGGCGGATAGAAGGCATGAATTCACCGGTGTCAACCATTGCCATCAGGCCATAGATAGCTGGAAATGTATCGATTACATACTTGGAATCTTCAACAAGACCTGGTTCCCAGGAGCTTAACGCTGAGATTCTGACAATCCCTCCGTGTACATAAGGTTTCGGGATCGGTTGTGATAAAGATTTAACTTCAACAATCGCTTTGCCGGCGTCAGAGTAGAGCAACTTATACTGATCTGCCAGCTGGTTCAGCGCAGCCCGGGAGTTATCTTCAGGAAGCCAGACCAGAAAATAGCCGGCATCGGAATTCCATGGATCGTTTCTCAGAGAGATCGCACCTGAAGGCAATTTATCATATGCAGTGGCAATGATAAAATCACGTCCTGCATGATGAACAGAGACCGATCCTGGCGCAGTGAGCGTTTCGATTTCATGGGTGTTCGTATAGCTCTTTAGAACCAATTGCTGACCAGTTGCCGAAACTGTGACAAGCAATCCAAGTAGTAATGCATATATTTTCATATGGAATTTTTTTTACAAGATTACAAAAAATATAGACACAACTTACAACGGATAGTTGCCTGGGAGAGGGGAAGACGTAAGACGTGAGACGTGGGATGTAAGACGTGAGACGTGAGACGTGGGATGTAAGACGTGAGATGTAGGAGGTTGATTGAGTTAGGATATCTTTTCCGAAAGTAGCTTTTTAAACCGGGACAGTTCCTCATCACCAGGAATATATTTTATTCTTTCACTGGCAATGATTTCGAAACCTGATTGTTCGAAAAATGCATTTATCTCTTCCAGCGTTCTGCCTCCCCAGCCATATGAACCAAAGGATATCGCTTTTCTGCCTTTAGGCGCAAGCCCGCTCATGTAGGTTAAGAATCCTGCAACAGATGGCATCATTGTGGAATTCAGGGTTGGAGAACCTACGCAAATGTATTCGGCATCAATCAGTTCTGTCATGATATCAGAAATATGATTGAACTGCAGGTTTCTCTTTGATGTGGTATACCCTTTTTCCTCGAAAACCTCCTGCAAGGCATCGGCCATGATTTCAGTCGATTTCCACATGGTGTCGTAAACAATAATCGCTTTCTTGCTTAGTTCGTTTTTACACCATTTTTGATACCGTGGAATAATTTTATCAATATTGCTTCTCCAGATAACACCATGACTGGGGGCAATCATTTCGATATCAAGAGCCGACAACGCGTCTAATTCTTTCTGTACCTGTTTTTCGTACGGGAGAACAATATTTGCATAATATTTCTTTGCTTCTTCCATGATAATATCCAACGGGCATTCATCATCAAACCGTTCGGATGAAGCAAAATGTTGCCCAAGTGAATCGTTTGAAAACAGGATCTTTTCTTCAGGCATATAGGTGATCATGTTATCAGGCCAATGTACCATAGGCGTCAACACAAATTCCAGGGATCTTTTCCCCAGCGAAATGCGATCGCCTGTCTTCACGATCTTGAACTTCCAATCCTTTTTGAAGTGTGCCCGCAATCCCTTGTCACCCGATGGACAAGTAATAATTGTAGCGGCTGGAGCATATTCCATGATTTGAGGCAAGGAACCGGAATGGTCCATCTCCACATGATTCGACACCACATAGTCGATTTTTGAAGGATCGATTAGTTGTTTTATCCTTGATATCAGGTTATCTGCCAGGTTATATTTTACTGTATCTATTAATGTTACCTTCTCATCAATCACAAGATAAGCATTATATGTGGTACCTCGTTGAGTCAGGTATCCATGAAAATTCCTCACATCCCAATCAATTGCTCCTACCCAGTAAATTCCCTGTTTAATTTCTTTTGCTTTCATATTTGTACGTGATCTTTCACAAACATACTAAAATATTCAACTGACTGGATCGAAGGGCTTAGAAATTATCCAGATCTGTGTATATTCGCTGGATTGATGATGCAGAATTCCAATTTAAGATGAATCTTATGAGATACGTTAGATCGTTGCTTTTACTCCCTGTTTTATCTCTTCTGATGGTGAGTTTTTTCTCTTGTAATGTTGAAACGAAAAAGTCTGAGCAGCTTGCGCCAAACATCCTCTTCATCCCTGTTGATGATCTCAGACCGGAACTTGGCGCCTACGGAAGTGAAGATATTATTACACCTCATATCGACCGGTTGGCCCAACAGGGAGTTACCTTTACCCGGGCTTACTGCCAGCAAGCGGTTTGCAATCCTTCAAGAGCAAGTTTGCTTACCGGCCTGCGTCCCGATTCCATCCGGGTTTGGGATCTGCGAACAAATTTCCGGCAGAACCTCCCCGATATTGTGACCCTGCCTCAGTTCTTCAAGGAGCATGGATATACCACCATCGGGTTGGGGAAAACCTTTCATAATAACATCCCGGATACACTATCGTGGACAGAAAAACCGCATATCGATGGATTCCCGTTTGATCCTGATGCCGTTTATGCTAATGAAGAGAACCTTGAGATCCAGGAGTCAAAGATCCGGAAGATGAAAGATGCCGGGGTGTCGAGGATTGATCAGCTGGGGCACTGGTATGTAAAAGCCAATGCGACGGAAAATGCGGAGTTACGAGGATATTCCGATTGCCATGAATTGCCTTTACCCTATGAAGAGCCGTGGGATGAAGAGAGACAGAGAGAGATTAAACATGGGTATTATGCCAGTGTGTCATACATCGATGCGCAGATAGGCAGGCTTGTCGACGAGATAGAGCGACTTGGGCTGGCTAAAAACACCATTGTGGTACTCTGGGGTGACCATGGCTGGAAGCTCGGGGAACATAACGGATGGTGCAAGCAGGGCAATTATGAGATCGACACCCGCTCTCCATTGATCATCAGTGGGGCAGGGGTTAAGGCCAAAGGAGAACAGAGCAACGCATTGACAGAGTTTGTGGATATTTATCCCTCTCTTTGCGAGATGGCAGGATTCGAGATCCCCGGTCATTTACAAGGCACAAGTTTGGTACCGTTATTGGAGAATCCCGATACAGCGTGGAAAACAGCTGCATTCAGTCAATTTTTACTGGGAAAGTATGGCCGTACGAAACGAATCAAAAATGAGATGATGGGTTATTCTATTCGAACAGATCGGTATCGTTATGTGGAGTGGTATCGATGGAATAAGGAAGAGGAGAGAAGAGGTGAATTCTTACGCAGTGAATTGTTCGACCATTATGCTGATCCGCAGGAAAACAACAATCTGGCAGATGATGAAGAGTACAAAGAGACTGTAGAGTTGCTTTCCCGGCAACTCAACATGTAAACTCGGGTATAGTGAAAATTAAACTATATGTCTATCAGGAATAGCTTGCAATAGTGATTTAACCAAAAAAAGGAAAATGGTCAGAGAGCCACCGGTAAGATGATGGTGCAGTAGATTATATGTTATATTCGGAAGATATGCGATTTATTTAGTAAGTTGTTATTCGTTTTCTGCCATTTTTTTTATTTGTTCGAGTATTCCAGTCAATCCGTTTTCTGAATGTTGCTGTCCTTCTTCATTTGCGAATCCTTCTTGTGTCCAGGTAAATTTTACATGATTGTCAGGTTCATTTTCAATGTAATACGTTATAATTGAATAATTCTCCGGTTTATCTTCAAGCCCTGAAAACCCGCTCCAGTAATCATATTTCAGAATATCGTTCATTTTGTTCTCCAACACATTTCCTTTATCCTTGTATTTATGCCCTTCGTATTCTCCCTGAAAAATTATTTGGCTTCCGATTTTCCAATCAGTTATTGTTTCCGTTCCAAACAGGTAGGTTTTTATTTTTTCAGGATTTATCAATGCGTCCCAAACTTTTTCCACATTGGCGTTAATTTCTATGCTTTTAGATACGTTTAAATTTCTGTTCATTTTTTGTCTCTTTTAATTATCACCAACCTGGTTATTGAGGTGATGTTATATCTCTGTTTTCTATTTAACATCAAAAATATGGAAAATATGAATATGTGAGTTCAGGAGGTAATAGTGAGGTAATAGTTAAGCGTTCACAACGAAAAAAATATTTACAGAGTTTGTTGATAACTTTTCACCGGAACTGTATTACTTTTATATCATAAACTGGATTAAGATGACAGTATAGAACTAATAACATGAAATCAGGAAAAAAAAACCTCCTCGCGGGATATACAGGAAAGATAGGCAATACTGGCGTTTACAAGCGTGTGGTGAACGGTATGGAGATCATCCAGAGTTGCCCGACAAGGAAAAAAATCAAAAACCAGCAAGAATGGCCTGTTCAGGTCAAACAGTTTCAGATGGCAACAAAATATGCATCGCATATCCTTAAGAATCAGGAGATAAGGGCTATGTATGAAAAAATTGCAGAGGGATTCAACAGCGCAACCTCCATGGCCGTAAAGGATTACTTGATGCCTTCGGTGATAGGGAGGGTGGTCACTTCAGGTTATTTGGGCAGGGCTGGATATTGTATTGTCATCAGGATTGATAATATCGTTCCGGTCAAATCCGTAACGGTTATGATCGAAAATCCACAAGGGGAAACGATTGAATCGGGTCAGGCCACTATGCAAAGCTCCGGCTCGCACTGGCATTATGTGACAACCCGGCCGAACCCACTTCACAAGGGATCTCTTGTGCGTGTTGTATCCTGCGATCTGCCCGGCCACACTGTTGAATGGAAACGGGTTTTCTGAATCACTGCACACATCTCCTTGTACGTATTTTACTTGAGACCATCTCCTATACAAGTCGGGAGCATGTCGGGAGCACTATTATTCTATACCGAAGGTAAATTGAATCTAGATTGAACATAGATTGAACCGATCGGCTTGGGTTGGTCGACACGATCGGCTTTTCCAATAATTACTTCCCGATACAGAACCTGTTAAAGATGGTTCCGAGTATCTCGTCTGTGGTGATTTCACCCGTGATCTCGCCCAGGTGATGAAGGGCCTGGCGGATGTCGATGGTCAACAGGTCGGGAGGGATCCCTGTTTGAAGGCCCTCGCATATGTTTTCAATGGCTTCCATGGTTTTCTTCATGGCTTCAAGGTGACGGGTGTTAGAGACAATAGCTCCACCGGACAACTGCTGATTCTCAACCGTTTTCAGCAAACTCTCTGCAATCAAATGGATGTTCTCTTTTCGCTTGGCAGAAACAAAGATGGTTTCCTGTTCAACAAAGTCCTGAAATCCTTTGGGGAGTTTAGATAGCAGATCCATTTTGTTGCCGATCAGGATAAGCCGCTTCAACGGATCTTTAAGAATATTTTCAAACTCAGCCAGTGCATCTCTCACTGTTTGATAAGAGTCTTTAGTGGCATCAAAGAGGTATAAAATGATTGTCGCATGTTCGATCTTCGACCAGGTACGATCGATACCCATGGTCTCTATGTGATTTTCCGCTGCCCGTAATCCGGCGGTATCAATAAAACGAAAACTGATTCCATCCAGAACAATTGTATCTTCGATCGCATCGCGTGTCGTACCGGGAGTCTCTGAAACAATCGCTTTCTCTTCGTTAAGCAGCGTGTTGAGCAATGTGGATTTTCCGACATTGGGTTTTCCGATGATCGCTACAGGGATTCCTTTCTTGATAACATTTCCAAGTGAAAAAGAGTGGATAAGTCGTGACACCTCTCTCTTCATTTCGTCCAGTAATATGAACAGGTCAGACCGGGATGCAAACTCCACATCTTCCTCACTGAAGTCCAGTTCCAACTCAATAAGTGAAGTGAATTCAAGAAGTTTTTGTCGCAGTTCTTTGATCTTTTTCGAAAATCCGCCCCGCATCTGGGCCAGTGCCAGGTCGTGGGATGATTGCGATCCCGAAGCGATCAGGTCTGCAACAGCTTCCGCTTGTGAGAGGTCGAATTTTCCGTTCAGGAAACCACGTAGTGTAAACTCTCCGGGCGTGGCCAGCCTGCACCCGGAATCTACAAGTGTGTCGATGATCTGCTGCTGGATAAACTCAGAGCCGTGACAGGAGATCTCTGCAACGTCCTCTCCGGTGTATGAGTTAGGGGTTTTGAAAATGCTGATTAACACCTCATCAATAAGTTGTTCCTCACACGAAATAGAACCGTGATGGATAGAGTGGGAAGGAGATGCCGAAAAAGAGAAACGTTTATCAGAGGAGTTAAATAATTTTTCACAAATGGGAAACGCATTCTGACCTGAAATGCGGATCACAGCAATGGCTCCCGTTCCAGGAGCTGTGGAAAGGGCACAGATGGTATCGGTTGGATTAGCTAGTGCCATGGAACAAAATTACGATTTACGAATTACGTATGACGATTTTTCTTATGAAACCTGTATCTTTGACCGACTCTAATTTCTAAATCGTAAATCTAAAATCGCAAATCGTAAATTGTAGTGAGTGTTCTGGTAAATAAAGATTCCCGTGTCATTATTCAGGGTTTTACAGGGAGTGAAGGGTCCTTTCATGCTGCCCAGATGATTGATTATGGCACAAATATCGTTGGTGGTGTAACGCCTGGCAAAGGCGGTTTGTCTCATCTTGAAAGACCTGTGTTCAATACGGTTGCCGAAGCGGTAAAAGCAACGGAAGCCAACGTCTCCGTAATTTTTGTTCCGCCGCCTTTCGCAGCCGATGCGATCTCTGAAGCGGCAGAAGGAGGCATTCAGGTCATTGTTTGTATCACAGAAGGGATCCCAGTCAACGATATGATCCCCGTGAAAGACTACATCGATAATAAAGGGGTACACCTGATAGGTCCGAACTGCCCTGGAATAATTACCCCTCCGGATACCAAGATTGGAATTATGCCAGGTTTTATCCACAAACCCGGAACCATTGGTGTGGTTTCCCGTAGTGGAACGCTCTCGTATGAAGCTGTAGATCAGTTGACCAAGGCCGGTTTCGGACAGTCGACAGTGATCGGTATCGGAGGCGATCCGATCCCTGGCACCACGATCAAGGATGCTGTGGAGCTCTTTATGAACGATCCTGGGACAGAAGCGATCGTGATGATTGGAGAGATTGGAGGGAATATGGAGACCGATGCAGGGTACTGGATTAAAGAGCATGGGACCAAACCGGTGGTCAGTTTCATCGCCGGCGCTACAGCTCCCAAAGGGCGTACCATGGGACATGCAGGAGCTATTGTCGGGGGTAAGGCAGACACGGCACAGGCAAAGAAAGAGATCCTGAATGAATGTGGTGTCTTCGTCATTGAATCCCCCGCTGATATAGCGGCTATCCTGCTCAAAGCAATGAAAAAATAATTACCGGGCCGGAACCCACTGATAGGCCCCCAGGTCTGGGGTGGTTCCCCGGTCGATCCCTTCAATATCGAAGGGTACTCCCATAGGAATTCCTTTATCAATAACCGGAGAGAGACTATCGATCCGGAAGTTATACAATAATGGGTCAACAAATAAGGGATCTTCATTTGCAAAACAACCGATATACCTCTGCAGATCGGTAAGAGGTGTTTCAGTCCGAAGAAGAGAGTGATCGAAAACGATCTCGAAAGGAACGGCCTCCATCTGGTCCAGAAGTACTTCATCCATTTCAGATCCGTAAATAATGCTATTTCCAAAGAACGTACTGGTCAACGCTCCCGGCACTTTATTGCCAAGTGTATCGTAGCTGAAGTTCTTGATGTTCAATGAAGGAGAGAACCTGACAGAGTTTCCCCAGTAGTTCCCGATTGTTAATTGACGGAAATCGTAAGTGCCACCTTTTTCCACCCAAAGAGCAGCGCCTCCGTTGTTGCCGATCACACAATTGGTGGAGACGATGGAGGTAGCATATGCGAAGATGGCATCAGAGGTCGTGTTCTGAATGATTGTGTTGTGGAGCTTCAGCATGGGTTCTGCGGAGATACCGGGCACACCGATCTGGATACCGAATATGCTGTTTTTGATGATGGCATAATTGATCTCGTGCTCTTTTGAACCACTTTCGAAGAAGATACCAAACCATTGGCCGGGAAGATCACGATAGAATGGGTCCAGCCGGTCACCCTGGAACCTGACCGGATGCTCCAGGTTACCGAGTACTTTTAGAGAAGCATCATAAGCGACTGCGAAATAAGCATTTTTATGAAAATAGACTTTGCTTCCTGGCATGATCAGTAGCGATGAAGAGGTATCTACTTGCAGATATCCATAGATGACATAAGGCTTCAGACTATCCCAAACAATGTTTCCTTTTACTGTAAATTGTTTCCTGAACCGGGCGTTTTGCCCCCAGGCAACCAGGTTTACGTCCTGTAAGTTGCCGTTCAGCGAAAATAAGATGGAGTCGGCTACGACAAAAGGGGTATTCTGATTGTTTGGATCAACGGTGACCCGTATGAAAATAAAGATGCTGTCGCGACCCGGGATCTCAATATTAGAAACGACCAGTGAAGAATCCCCATCAATGTTGATACGGTAGTTGGAAGATTGTCCGCCAGCCAGGTTGATCTGAGAGATGCTCACGTTGTTGTCGTTGTTATTGTAAACGATCAACCGCTGGGTAATCGATCCAATCGTCGAAAAGACGGTATCGAAAAAAATGGTATCGCTTGAGAAGCTGAGTCTCAGGGAGGGATTTGTATCGATCTTATCCTTTTTTTTGCAGGAGAATTGAGCAATTAATAGTCCGGCAAGCAGGAGGATAAAAAAGGTGTGTCGGCATGGTATCATATGGCAAAATTACCAAATTCAGAGGATATTAATACAACCGTAAAATGCATGGAATATTGTACTTTTGCAGTTCTTTGTTTTTCGCCTGACTTAGAACAGGCTGATAATTCTACTTAAATGAGTTATATCAATTTTGATAAGAATCAACTTGTCAACCTGGAGTACTCTCTGCAACGTGAGATGATCAGGTCGAACCGCGCAGGTTCTTACGCCAGTTCCACCATCATCAATTGCAATACCCGGAAATATCATGGTTTTCTGGTTACGCCTCAACCCGCCATTGATTATGATAATCATGTGTTGCTCTCATCCGTGGATGAAACAGTGATTCAGCAGGAAGCAGAGTTCAATCTGGGTATTCACAAGTATAAAGGGGCCAAATATAATCCCAAAGGGCACAAATATATTCGTGATTTTTCTGTTGATAAGGTGCCCAAACTCGTCTACAGGGTAGGGGGGGTAATCCTGACAAGAGAGACGATTCTTATCACGCAGGAAGACCGAATCATTATCAAATATACACTGGAGGAGGCTCATTCTCCCACCCGCATCCGTCTGCGTCCGTTTCTTGCTTTCCGTAATGTCCATCTTCTCAGCAAAGAGAATACCTATGCAGATAAAAAGTATGAGAAGGTTCCGGGTGGCATCCGGGTGAAAATGTATGAAGGCTATACAAACTTATTCATGCAGCTCTCCAAAGAGAATTCATACACCCATAGGCCGGATTGGTATTATGATATTGAATACCAGGAGGAGATGGACAGAGGATATGAATGCCTGGAAGATCTTTATGTCCCCGGTTTTTTTGAGTTTGATATCAGGAGGGGAGAGTCGGTCTGCTTTTCAGCCGGAACTTCCGAAATTACACAGAAGAGCATCAAGCGAGTATATACATCCGAGTTGAAAAAACGGATCCCTAGGGATGATTTTGAACATTGCCTGGCTAACGCCGCACAGCAGTTCATCGTAAAACGGGGAGACAAGACCGATATCATTGCCGGTTTTCCATGGTTTGGACGCTGGGGAAGGGATACTTTCATCGCGTTGCCTGGATTGACCCTGGTAGTGGGTGATTATCAAACATGTAAAGCGGTGATTGATACGATGATCAAGCAAATGAGGGGTCCGCTTTTTCCGAACATTGATTTTGGCCAGGACTCTTCCTACAACAGCGCTGACGGATCATTATGGTTTTTCTGGGCACTTCAAAAATACATAGAAGCGATTGGCCATCAAAAGCTGGTATGGAAAGAATATGGCTGGAAGATGAAACAGATTCTGGAGGGGTATCGAAACGGGACTGAGTTTAATATTCATATGGAACCTTCCGGGCTAATCTATGCAGGTGTTCCGGGGAAAGCAGTGACTTGGATGGATGCGATTGCACATGGCAAACCGGTCACACCACGCACCGGACTCGCGGTAGAGATCAATGCCCTGTGGTATAACGCAATTATGTTCAGTCTGGAGATAGCCAATGAGGCTGGAGATATGGATTTTGTCAGAAATTGGAATGATATTGCAAAGAAGATCCCGGGTGCGTTTCTTGAGACTTTCTGGAATGCTGAAAAAGGAATGCTGGCCGATTATGTGGATGGCGAATACACGGATTGGTCCGTCCGGCCCAATATGGTCTTTGCGACTTCGTTGCCTTTCAGCCCGGTTGATGAAGAGATCAGAAAACGGGTGCTCAGCAGGATCAAACAGGAGTTGCTTACAACACGTGGACTGCGTACCCTGACACCGGTTAGCGCAGCGTATAAAGGGATCTATTTCGGTGATCAGACTGAGCGTGACCAAGCATATCACCAGGGAACAGTGTGGCCCTGGTTGTTTGGCCATTTTGTGGAGGGTTACCTGAAGATTCATGGCCAGAGCGGCCTCACCTTTATCAAAGGGTATTATAAAGAGTTTGCTCAGACGTTGACTGAACATGGAGTAGGTACGATCTCTGAGATTTATGATGGCGATCCGCCACACACCCCCAGGGGAGCTATCTCGCAAGCCTGGTCTGTAGCAGAGATCCTTCGGGTGAATCAGTTAATCAGAGAGTATGAGAAACGTGAGACGTGAAAAGAGATATAAATCGTAATTCGTAAATCGTAAATCGGCATGCGTGTATTGATGTTTGGTTGGGAGTTTCCACCGCATATCACGGGCGGACTCGGGACGGCTTGTTTTGGCCTCACCAAAGGGATGGTAAAACTGGGGACGGATGTTATATTTGTCGTACCTAAAGCATACGGTGATGAGCTTCATCCTGGTTTCCGGCTGATCAATGCCAGCGATATAACGATGGATTTCAAGGATAGCCAGCAACAGGAGTTCCGGAACAAGATTAACTATATTGAGATTGGCTCAAACCTTATTCCCTACATGGAACCGGAAGAATTTGAGGTACTGGCAGAAAAGGAGACGAGAAAGACTTCTGAAAAGAGCAAAACGATATTCTCCAGAAAATTCAAATTTTCCGGCAAATACGGCAAAAACCTGATGCAGGAGGTTTCCCGTTACGCGGTGATCGCTTCATCCATTTCAACACAGTACGGATTTGATGTGATTCATTCTCATGACTGGCTGACGTATCCGGCAGGGATTGCAGCAAAAAAAATAAGCGGGAAACCGCTTGTAATCCATGTCCATGCAACAGAGTTTGACCGCTCCGGTAAGAATGTGAATACCTCGGTATTTGAGATCGAGCAGAAAGGGATGCAGGAAGCAGACCGGGTGATCACCGTGAGTAATCTGACCCGGCAGATTGTCATTGAAAAGTATGGCATTAATCATGAAAAGGTTGTTACTGTCCACAATGCTGTTGAACCATCAGACCGTCAGGAAACAGCAACTATCAGGAAGCATGTGAAAGAGAAGGTGGTTACCTTCCTTGGGCGTGTAACCTATCAGAAGGGGCCTGATTATTTTGTCGAGGCTGCACACAAAGTGCTGAAGAGAGACGAGAATGTACGATTTGTCATGGCTGGCTCGGGTGACTTACTGAACAGGATGGTTCGCCGGATTGCAAAACTGAAGATGGGAACGAAGTTTCATTTTACCGGTTTCCTGGCAGGAGCAGAGGTTGATACGATGTTTGCTATGAGTGACGTTTATGTCATGCCGTCCGTTTCTGAACCTTTCGGGATCTCTCCCCTGGAGGCAATGCGTTCGAATGTACCGGTTGTGATCTCTAAGCAGTCGGGTGTTTCAGAGATCCTTAAACATGCGATAAAAGTGGACTTCTGGGATATTGATGCCATGGCGGATGCCATATATGGGATCCTGCATTATGACGGCCTCTCGAAACTGTTTGCAAGGTTTGGGAAAGAAGAGGTTGACAACCTGAAATGGGACAATGCGGCTTTTAATGTACTTGAAGTTTATAAAACAGTATTATGAAATTCATCAATCTTTGTTTTCAGGTTCATCAGCCATACAGGTTACGTACCTACAGGTTCTTTAATATCGGGCAGGACCACCAGTACTATGATGATTATCAGAATCGGCATATCATCCGGCTTGTTACCGAGCGCTCATACCTGCCAGCTAACAGAATGATGCTTGACATGATCCATGAATTTGGTACCTCATTCAAGGTTACCTTCTCGATTTCCGGTCCGGCGCTTGAGCAGTTATTACAACACGCACCTGAGGTCATTCATGGATTTCAGGAGTTGGCTGCTACCGGGTGTGTGGAATTTACAGGAGAAACATATGCTCACTCCCTGGCATCATTGGGTAGTAAAGAGGAGTTTATCAGGCAGATTGAAAAGCATCGCGACAGGATCAATGACCTGTTTGGCCAGCGACCTGTGACGTTTCGAAATACAGAATTGATTTTTGATGATCAGATCGGTCAGACCGTTGCGGAATTGGGTTTCTCTACTATGCTTACTGAGGGAGCCAAACATGTTCTCGGATGGAAGAGTCCAAATTTCCTCTACTGCAGTGCCGCAAATCCCAAGTTGAAGTTGTTGATGAGGAATTTCAGGCTGAGCGACGACATCATCTTCCGTTTCTCGAACAGGGATTGGACTGAATGGCCAATCACCACGGAGAAATTTGTTAACTGGTTAAATCAGGTTCCTGAAAATGAAGAGGTAGTAAATCTCTTTTTGAACTATGAAACCCTCGGAGAACAACAACGGGAAGAGACCGGCATTTTTGATTTTTTCTATACGTTGCCAGGGGCAGTATTTTCCCGGTCAACGTACAATTTTTCCACACCAGGTGAACTGAGTGAGAAACTCCAACCGGTTGCTCCGGTTTCTGTTCTCTATCCTATCTCCTGGGCGGATGAGGAAAAAGATCTAACTGCCTGGCTGGGCAATGAACTTCAGGATGAAGCCTTCGGGAAATTATATGGCATTGAGAAGGAGGTGATGGCATGCGGTAAACCCGATGTGATACGTGACTGGGAAAGGTTACAGACGAGCGATCACTTTTATTATATGTGTACGAAATGGTTCTCCGATGGTGAAGTACATAAATATTTTAATCCATACGATTCACCATATGAAGCGTTTATCAACTATATGAACGTGCTTTCAGATTTTATCATCCGCGTGAAAGAGAAGGATGAGCCTGCCAAAGAGGCAAAACCGGAGAAGCGTGTTACGAAGCCAAAAACAAAAGCAAAAGCAAAGCCAAAGAATAAGGGAAAAGCAAAACCAACAACCAAGGTTGCAGCGCGAAAACCAAGTGTAAAAAAAGCCACAGCAACCAAACCAAAGAAGAAAAACTAATTCAGCAACCGGCCTGGTCTATGGTACCAAAAGAGAATCTCATCATCAATCCTGATTACCTGTTTGAAACCAGTTGGGAGGTATGTAATAAAGTGGGAGGGATCTATACGGTCATCTCAACAAAAGCCCTGACACTGGTCAACGAGTATAAAGATAACTATATTCTGATCGGCCCTGATATCTGGAAGGAGACACATGAGAATCCTCTCTTTACTGAGGATCAATACCTCTTTAAATCATGGCGCCAGTATGCTGAAAGCGAAGGACTGCGGATCAAGATTGGCAGATGGAACGTCAGTGGCCAACCCCTAACTATTCTGGTAGATTTCACAAATTTTTTCACAGAGAAAGACAGTATCCTGTCGAAATTCTGGGAGAACTATCAGCTCGATTCCCTTTCCGGTGCATGGGACTATATTGAACCAGCCCTCTTTGGTTATGCAGCCGGAAAGATCATTGAAAGTTTTTATAACTACAACCTCTCTCATCAGGATAAAATTGTTGCCCACTTCCATGAATGGATGACCGGCACCGGTATTCTATACCTGAAGGAGAAGGCGCCACAGGTGGGAACAGTCTTTACTACACATGCAACCGTGATTGGAAGGTGTATTGCCGGCAACGGGTTGCCTCTTTATAAAGACTTAGAGTCATATGACGGAGATCAGGTTGCACACCGTTTTGGCGTGGTCTCGAAATATTCTCTGGAGAAGCTGGCTGCTCAGGAAGCAGATGCGTTTACTACCGTTAGCAGTATCACCAATAATGAATGTATCCGGTTTTTAGGAAAATCGGTCGATGAAGTGACCCCAAATGGGTTTGAGGACTCCTTTGTACCTGCCCGGGAAGCTTATATTGCCAAACGTGATATCGCACGGAAGAAGCTTTTAGAAGTTACTGAAGGGTTGTTAAATCAGAAGATGTCGAAGGATAGTATCCTTTTGATTACCAGCGGACGGTATGAATTTCACAATAAAGGTATCGATCTCTTTATCGATACCATGGGCAAATTGAATACCTCTGAGAATATCGGCACACCTATCATCGCTTTTATTATGGTGCCTGCTTACCAGTCGGGGCCACGGCAGGAATTGCTAGCCAGGATTGGGAAACAAGATTTCAATCATCCTTTCCAGGAAGAGTATCTCACACATGGACTTCAAGAACCGGAGAATGACTTGATACTCCATGGTATCCGGGAGAATAATCTTCTGAACAGAACTGAAGATAAAGTGAAAATTATTTTTGTGCCTGCATACCTGAACGGGCATGACGGGATCTTTGATCAAAGTTATTATGACTTGCTGATTGGATTTGATGGTTCAATTTTTCCTTCCTACTATGAACCATGGGGATATACACCACTTGAGAGTATGGCTTTCCATATCCCTACGATCACGACTACTCTTGCCGGTTTTGGTCAATGGGTGAAAGAGCTTTTTCCAACGGAAAAGGAATGTATCTCAGTGGTAGAAAGAACCGATGATAATGCAGCAGAAGTAGTTGACGAGATAGTCAGTAAGGTTGCAACGTGCTCAAATAAAACAGAAAAGGATATCATCAGGGTACGGATCAAAGCGTATGAGATCTCTCGCTCAGCACTATGGAAGAACCTGATCATTCATTATAAACACGTGTTCTCGCTTGCGATAGCTAAAACAACAGAAAGAGCTGATCAATTCCAAATCAAACAACCACCCGCTCAGATTCCGAGGATCGAGTCGGTAACAGAGATTAAACCTGAATGGAGAAAGGTTTTGATTCAGCAACGTATTCCAAAAACCCTTGAAGGCCTGGAGTCTCTTTCAAGAAACTTATGGTGGTCGTGGAATTATGAAGGAAGTGAACTCTTCGAACAGATAAATAAAGAACGCTGGTATGAGTTGAAGTTTAATCCTGTCGCACTCCTGGAGTCACTCACCTACGAGGAACTTAAACAGCTGAGTATCAATGAAAAATTCGTTG
Organism: uncultured Prolixibacteraceae bacterium; assembly: GCA_964616825.1. Taxonomy (GTDB): domain Bacteria; phylum Bacteroidota; class Bacteroidia; order Bacteroidales; family FEN-979; genus QYOJ01. The sequence goes on along the minus strand of CAZTSX010000009.1, from coordinate 60,243 downwards.
CCAGGTTGAAAAAAGTGTTGGCTAAATTTGATGCTTACATGGCGAAAGGCAAGGAGAAACCCAGGGAGGTGATTGCATACTTCAGCATGGAGTTTGGGTTGCATGACACCATTAAGATCTATTCAGGCGGACTTGGAATGCTTGCCGGTGATTATCTTAAAGAGGCCAGTGACTCAAATGTCAACATGGTTGGAGTTGGCTTGCTTTACAGATATGGATATTTCAAGCAGAGTCTTTCTCTTTTTGGTGATCAGATAGTGACCTACACGCCACAAAAATTTACGCACCTGCCTTTGAATCCGGTCCGCGACGATAACGGCAACTGGATCAAAGTGACTTTTGCTCTTCCAGGCCGCACGATGTATGCCAAGATCTGGCGTGTTGAAGTTGGTCGTATTCCTCTCTATCTCATGGATACAGATATTGAGGAAAATCAGGAGTCAGACCGTGGTATCACTCATCATCTTTATGGAGGAGACCTTGAGAACAGGTTGAGGCAAGAGATTTTGCTGGGTATCGGCGGGATCAGGACACTGGATTCGTTAGGTGTGAAACCAGATTTGTTCCATAGCAATGAAGGGCACTCAGCATTCATTGGCCTCGAACGGTTACAGAAATATATCCAGAATGAGAGGCTTACCTTTGCCCAGGCATCTGAGGTGGTACGGACGTCTACTCTTTTTACAACCCACACACCTGTTCCGGCCGGACACGACACCTTCCCGGAAGATCTGATGAGGAGGTATCTCTCCTATATTTCTGATCACCTGAACATCAGCTGGGAACAATTTATGAATCTCGGCCGGATGGTAGAGAATGATCCGGATGAGAAATTCTCCATGAGCGTCCTGGCGGCGAATCTCTCCCAGGAGATCAACGGAGTGAGCAAAATTCATGGCGCTGTATCAGGCGAAATGTTCAGTAAGCTATACACCGGGTATTATCCAAAAGAGTTGCATATTGGGTATGTAACAAATGGCGTGCATTATCCTACATGGACAGCCAAATCATGGCAACTGCTCTACCGGAAAGAGTTTGGAGAAGGATTTCTGGCAGATCAGTCAAATCCGGAATACTGGAAAAAGATTCATCTGGTTGATGATGAGATCGTCTGGAAGACCAAAATGAAGCAAAAGGATCAGTTGTCAGAGTACCTGCTTCAGCGGATTTACGATGATATGACACGAAGAAATGAAAATCCGAAACTAATCTTCAAACTCCGGGATTCACTTCAGGGAAATGCGATGACATTTGGCTTCGCCCGGCGTTTTGCTACTTACAAAAGAGCTCACCTGCTCTTTAGCAACCTGGACCGGCTGGACCGGATTGTCAACAATCAGAAACAACCCGTTCAGTTCATCTTCGCAGGTAAAGCTCACCCGCATGATAAAGCAGGTCAGGATCTCATCAAACGCGTCTTCGAAGTGATGCATACCCCACAGTTTCTGGGTAAAATTCTATTTGTTGAGAATTATGATATCGAGCTGGCTAAATATTTAATCCGGGGGGTGGATGTATGGCTAAATACTCCGGCACGGCCACTGGAAGCTTCCGGAACCAGCGGAGAGAAAGCCGTAATGAACGGGGTGATTAACTTCAGCGTGCTGGATGGATGGTGGGCAGAAGGGTATCGTGAAGATGCGGGTTGGGCGCTCAAAGAGGAGACAACCTACGATAATACGGAATTTCAGGATGACCTTGATGCAGAGACAATCTACTCGATGATGGAACAGGAGATCATTCCATGCTATTACGAACGCAATGGGAATAATGTATCGGAGAAGTGGGTCTCATATATAAAAAATACGATCTCAGAGATCGCTCCACATTTTACCATGAAAAGGCAGCTGGATGATTATTTCGACCGGTATTATAACCGGATGTTGAAACGTTCAGCAATCATCATCGGGAAAAACTATGAGATGGCCCGATACATTGCCAGCTGGAAACGGAAAGTGGCCCATGGATGGAACAGCATAGAGGTGCTGTCGGTCAAGACACCCGATTCGACGCAAAAGCCTTTGCAACTGGGAGACTCATTCAAAGCGGAGATCATCCTTGACCTCAATGAGCTTGCAAGCACAGACGTAGGTATTGAGGTATTGTTTGGGAAAAAGATCGACGATGTTATCGAAGAACCATCCTTTATCAAAGAGATGAAGATGGAAAAAGCAGACCGGAACATCGTTTCGTTTACATGTGATATTTCAATCAACCAGGCAGGTGTTTATGACTATATCTTCAGGCTCTACCCCAGAAATCCGATGCTGCCGCATCGACAGGACTTCAACCTGGTGAAATGGATTTAGCAAAACAGTCTTTATATTATAAACAAAACAGGAGAATATGATGAAATTACTTGAAGGAAAAACTGCTTTAATCACAGGTGCAAATCGCGGAATCGGAAGAACCATCGCGCTTAAGTTTGCTGAACATGGAGCAAATATTGCATTTACAGATATTGCGTATGACGATTCCTCCAAAGAGGTGGAGAAAGAGATTTTAGCTTTGGGGGTGAAATGCAAGGGATATGCATCCGATGCAAGCTCGTTTACTGAAAGTGAAGAACTGATAGCCAAGGTGCTGGAGGATTTTCAGTCTGTTCAGGTGCTGGTTAACAATGCAGGAATTACACGAGATAACCTCATGTTACGGATGAGTGAAGCTGACTGGGATATAGTCATCAATGTCAATCTGAAATCAGTCTTCAATCTGACCAAAGCAATTCAGAAACATTTTCTCAAGCAGCGGCAGGGCAGCATCATCAATATGAGTTCAGTTGTTGGTTTGAGTGGAAACGCCGGTCAATCGAATTATGCTGCTTCAAAGGCAGGGATTCTGGGCTTTACAAAATCTGTCGCGATGGAGTTGGGTAGCCGGAATATTCGGGTCAATGCAATTGCTCCCGGATTTATCGAAACGGAGATGACTGCTAAAATTCCTGAAGAGTTCCGGAATGAATGGATAAAAAGCATCCCATTAAAAAGAGCGGGTTCCACGGAAGATGTTGCGGAGGTGGCGATTTTTCTGGCTTCTGATCTTAGTAACTATGTAACCGGACAAGTCATCAGTGTCTGCGGAGGCATGCATACCTAAAGATTCCATCCATTGGGCTTACTAACCGAATATCCTATCTGGTTTATTCTCTTTTGCCTCCTGCTGGGAGGCCTTTATGCTTTTCTATTGTATTTTCGGGCAAACAGAGAGGAAATCAATCCGTGGCTGTTGAGGTTGATGACATTTTTTCGTTTTCTCTCGATCTCACTGATCTCCTTTCTTCTTTTATCTCCACTCATCAGACGGGATATCATTACCATTGAGAAACCTGTGATCATTATCGGACAGGATAACTCCGAATCATTGATCATCGGAGGGGATTCATCGTTTAACCGGAACGAGTTCCCCGGGATGATGCAGGAGCTGATTGATAAGCTTTCATCGGAATATAAGATCAGGACCTACTCATTTGGAGATGGCATAACGGAACGATTGGAGTGGGACTTTTCAGAGAAAGTGACTGATATCTCGGCGTTCTTCTCCGAAATCTCAAACCGGTATCTGAACAGAAATGTGGGCGCGATCGTCATAGCCTCCGATGGGATATATAATTATGGAGCTGATCCAACCTATACCACCCGCGACATGCCTTATCCTGTTTATACTGTGGCGCTTGGGGATACGTTAGAGAGTCGCGACCTGATGATCAAACAAACGCTGTTTAACCGGAAAGTTTTTCTTGGTGATAATTTTCCCGTAGAGATCCAGGTAGATGCACATCAATGTAATGGAGAGAGGGTGGAGATAAAGGTAAAACAGAATGGCCGCATCCTGAACTCATCCACGATTATCATCAGGGGAAATCGCTATTCCCGTCAGGTCCCGTTTACATTTGAGGCGCTGGAACCGGGATGGCATAAATATACGATCGAGCTTTCACCCCTGGATAGGGAGATCAGCATTGTCAATAATAAGCAGGAAATATTTATTGAGGTTCAGGATGTTAGATCAAAAGTGATTTTAGTCTACGAGGCGCCTCATCCCGATATTGGTGTTCTCAGGGAGGCGCTGACGATGAATCGAAAATATGAGATTGTTGAACGTACTACGGAGGAGTTCCTGTTTTCATCCGACACGGCCGACCTTGTCATTTTTTACCAGGTCCCATCCACCCGGGGTTCCCGTATCGCCGAATCGGTTATAGCCGGGCTCCCTTCAGCGCTGTTTGTATTGGGATCTCAATCCGACCTGACAAGCTTCAATACCCTCAATACCGGATTGATCCTAACTTCATCCCGGATCACTTTCTCTGCCGCTTACCCCGTTTTGAATGAAGCCTTTCCCTATTTTACGATTAATCCTGCCTCCATTTCCCTGTTCCGGGAGTATCCGCCGTTACAAAGTCCGTTTGCGGCTTATCAGCACAATCCCTTAACAGAGATTCTCTGTTACCAGCGAATTAATGGTGTCACAACTCAATTCCCTTTGATCTGTTTCACCAAAACGGGCGATCAGAAAAGGGGATTCATCTGTGGGGAGAATTTCTGGCGGTGGCGGCTCTCAACGTTTGTTCAGATCGGAGAATTTGTGCCATTTGATGAGCTCATCCAGAAGATGGTACAGTATCTTTCTGTACAGGCAGACAGGAGTTTCTTCAGGATCAATACCAAACAGCAATACCTGGAAAATGAACCGGTAGAATTCGAAGCAGAATTGTATAACCAGAGCTATGAGTTGATCAATGACCCGGAGGTAAGGCTGACGATCATGGATGAATCGGGAAATAGCTATCCGTTTGTGTTTGGCCCGACAGGGAAACGGTACTATCTGAATACAGGAACATTTTCACCCGGAGAATATCAATACATGGCTTCAGTCACTTCAGGCAAAGAGAATTATGAAAAGAGGGGAGGTTTCGTGATTGCACCTGTCAACCTCGAAGCCATCAGGCTTAAAGCCGATCATAACCTACTCTACCGTTTGGCACAAAGTCATCGGGGAGAGATGTACTTTCCGTCAGAACTCTGGCAACTTGCAGCTGAATTACAGAGTAGTGACGAGATTCATTCAAGCACGTATGTAGAGAAAGTATTCTCCGACCTGATCAGCCTGCCATGGATTTTCCTGCTGATCCTGAGCTTGCTATCTGCTGAATGGTTGATGCGAAAATATTCCGGTTTGTAACACAAAACTTCAAGCGCGATGACATTCTTTTACCTGATTCTGGCAATACTGATCGTTGATTTCCTGTTGGAGCGGGTGCTTGAGTATCTGAATACAACCCGGTGGAGTGATGCCCTTCCCGATGAGCTTAAGGGGATATACGATGAGGAACGTTACCGGAAATCCCAGCGCTATCTGAAGGAAAAACAACACTTCTCCTGGGTGATTGACTCCGTTACGTTTGTGGCTATGGTTGCCATCCTGTGTTTGGGTGGCTTTGTATGGCTGGATGACCTGCTCCGGCGAATTACAGAAAATCCCATTCTCCTGGCTCTGCTTTTCTTTGGTATAATCGGATTTATCTCTTCACTTGTTATGACTCCGTTTGAACTCTATGGCACGTTCGTTATTGAAGAGAAGTTTGGATTCAATACAACCACAATGAAGACTTTTACCCTGGATAAGCTGAAAGGTTGGTTGCTGGGAGTTCTGATAGGAGGAGGGATTCTCGCATTGATCATCTGGATTTACACAACCACCGGGAACTATTTCTGGCTCATTGTATGGGGAGTGATTACCCTCTTCATGATCTTTATGAGCATGTTCTATTCCAACCTGATTGTTCCGCTATTCAATAAGCAAAAGCCTCTGGACTCAGGGGAACTACGTGATGCAATCGAATCGTTTGCGAATAAAGTAGGATTCAGGCTAAAGAATATTTACGTGATTGACGGTTCAAAACGCTCCACTAAAGCGAATGCTTACTTTACAGGTTTGGGTGGAAAAAAGCGGATCGTGTTATATGATACGCTGATCAGGGACCACACAACTGAAGAGTTGGTTGGCGTGCTGGCACATGAGATCGGTCATTATAAAAAGAAACATACGCTTCAGGGAATCATTCTCTCTATCCTTCAGACCGGGTTGATGCTATTTATCCTTTCGTTATTCATTCGCAAGGATAGCGCGTTGTCTGCCTTACTATGCCAGGCCCTTTCGGGCTTTTCAGGACTTCAGGCCATACCCGGTTTTCACCTTGGGATTCTTGCATTTGGATTGCTTTACAGTCCGTTGTCATTTATCCTGGGAATCCTGGAGAGTATGCTGTCGCGAACCAATGAGTATGCCGCCGATAGATTTGCCGGGATCAACTACAATCCGGTCTCTCTGCAGAACGCGCTTAAAAAATTATCAGTGAATCAATTGAGCAATCTCCGGCCACACCCGTTGTATGTTTTCTTTCACTATTCACATCCGCCACTTTTGAGCAGATTAAGGGCATTGGCAGAAATCAAATGAGAATGAATTCATTTCTCACGATCATAGATCCTTTCTATTGAAAGACCAGTATACGATCGCAATCATCACGACTGAATAGAGGATGGGAATCGCACAGGATAATAGTGTGACCTCTCCCTGTAACTGAAAGTCCATTAACCTTTCCAATGCCGGTATGGCGGGGTATTCGACAACCCGGACCACCGAGTTAACAGGAAGATAGGTATAGATTGTGTTCTCCCACATAAATGGCGCCCGGAACACAAAATAGATAACGGGTTCGATGATAAGTACATATAGCGTAAAAAGTGCTATAGCCAATCCGGTATGCCGGAAGATAAATCCAACAAAAAAAGCAAAACAGAGGAAGGTGAGCATCTGTACAAAGAAGCCAAATACAAAACGGAACTTGTCAAACATCATCGTAAGACTCTGGCTATCAGAGTGAATCAATCCCAGGATAAACATGACAAGGGTAAGAATAAATGTGATCACCAGCGTAAGCAACAAAACGATTTGAAGTTTTGCAAAGATGAACTCGTTTCTGGACATGCCGTTGACGACGTTTTGCCTGACAGTTTTGTATGAAAATTCATTTGTTGTCAGAATAATAATAACGATTGCAGGGAAGATCAACACGTAGCGGATACTGGCAAAGAATGTCAGGTTTTGCCAGATGTCGGGAAAGTTAAAGAGGACTGCATGGGGGAGAGGGATAGGGAGACGTTTATTCACATCATCTACCATGGCGTTGACCATAAATTCAGCCATGATGATTCCGAGAGCCAGGAAACCAAAATATAGGCCGAAAATGATCCAGAAGGTTCGATAGCTCTGTATCTTTTTTAATTCTATGGTTATCAGCTTCATGAAGGGTTGTCTTTCAGGAGTTCCAAAAAATGTTGTTCCAGCGTCCGTTTCCGTTCGGAGAGATGTGTGAGGGTGATCCCTTTTTGCTGGAGATAATCGTTGACCTTTCCGGGTGGATTATTATCTGAGAATACTGCCATTATGATACCGTCTGTTTCCGTCAGGGATTTAAAACCGGGATGATTCTCTATTGCTTCTTTCAGCGCTTGATTATCTTCAGCTGCCAACTCGATACAATCAGAACTAGCGAGCACTTCATGAACTTCTTCTGCGAAGAGGCAATTGCCTTTGTTCAACACCGCCACATGGTCACAGATCTTTTGAACTTCATCCAGAAGATGGCTCGCCAGGATGATGGTGATCCCCTCCTTAGCCACCTGGAGAATCAACTCCCTGACCTGTGCAATTCCTTGGGGATCAAGACCATTAGTCGGCTCATCCAGGATCATTACTTCAGGTTGATTCAACAGGGCAGATGCAACGGCAAGACGTTGTTTCATCCCAAAAGAGTATGTCCTGAACTTATCGTGCCGGCGATCAAATAGCCCGGCTACTTCCAGTGAATGGTCGATATCATTGTAGTCGTATCCTTTAACCTTCGCTACGATCTCCAGGTTCTTCCGGGCACTGAGATAAGGGAAGAAATTAGGAGTTTCAATCACAGCGCCGATCCGCTTCCGGCTCTCTTTTGTTGGGATTTCTTCGAACCATTCAAAGGTTCCATTGTCGGGCCTGACCAGGTCGAGGACCATGCTCAGGGTTGTTGTCTTTCCACTCCCGTTTGGCCCCAGGATACCAAAAACCTGTCCTTTGGTGACCTCCAGCGATAGCTGGTTGACCGCCTGGATCCGGCCGTAGCGTTTCGAAAGTTGGTTGATTGATAGGATCGTTTCCAAAATGGTGTGTTATAAGATGAATCTTGTTAGACGTTACGAAGCGAATAATATTACAAAAGGTCTGGATTTAGTGATAAAGTAAAAATACTGCCGGGTTTTTATGTACATCTGTTTTGTTCACTCGCCAGTCGGCGATGGTTTGAACGAGAATCTGCTCCTTCCCTGTTGTCAGATTGATCGCCATGCAAAGCCGGGAAGATGGCTTGCAGGTTTGGCATAGTGCGTCCAGCAGGGCCTTGTTCCGGTATGGTGTTTCAATGAAAATCTGCGTCTGATCTTTGTTGTATGTGGTTCGTTCGATCTCCTTGATCTTTCGCTGCCGCTCTCTCTTTTCAATGGGGAGATATCCGTGGAACACAAAATTCTGGCCATTGAATCCGGAGGCTGATAGCGCCAGTAAAATTGAGCTCGGACCTGATAACGGGACAACCTTTATTCCAACTTGATGGGCCAGCTCAACGATCTCTGCACCGGGATCGGCAATGCACGGTGTTCCTGCTTCAGCGAGTAATCCTGTATCGACGCCATCAAGCATTGGCTGGATGAATGGCATGAGATCATTCCTATCGGTATGTTCATTGAAGATCTGGAGATTCGTTGCTTCGAAATTACCAGTATAACCGGCTTTCCGGAGGAACCTGCGGGCAGGTTTTATCTCTTCTACAATGAACGATGAGAGGGAACGGATCAGGGAGAGTGTCTTTCCGGGCAGGAGATCTTCCGGACTTGTATCTCCCAGCAAGGTTGGGATCAGGTATAATATACCTCTCGTCATTTGCTCCAGGGTAAGTTGTCCAGATCTGCATTCCCTCCGGATAAAATAATTCCGATCCGTCTCCCTTTCAGCTCATCATGTCCTTCAAGGAAGACAGCCAGGGGTACAGCGGCAGAGGGTTCGATCAGGATCTTCATTCGTTCCCAGATCAACCGCATCGCTGTGATGATGGTCTCTTCCTTTACTGTAAATATCCTTGTTACATAATTCAGGATGATCGGAAATGTTATTTTGCCCAGGGAGGTTCGCAAGCCGTCTGCAATGGTAATTGGATTTACTGACGGGATGAATTTCCGTTGAGTAAAGGAGCGGAAGGCATCATCTGCTTGTTCAGGTTCAGCGGCAACAACCTTTGTGGTCGGAGCGAAATAGTGACAGGCGAGAGCAGTTCCACTCAGCAATCCGCCACCACCCACCGGTGCCATCACCATATCGAGAGCTCCTGCAGTTTCAAGCATCTCAATGGTCGCTGTTGCCTGACCGGCAATGATGTGGAGGTTGTCATAAGGATGGATCTCTGTGGCGCCTGTTTCCCTGATAACCTTTTCCAGTGTGGCTTCGCGGGAAGAGAGGGTCGGCTTGCAGAAGGTGATCTTCCCGCCATATCCTTTTACTGCTTCTATCTTTACCCGGTTGGAGTTAGAGGGCATGACGATATGGGCTTCTGCACCCACTAATGAAGCCGCCCAGGAGAGCGCCTGGGCGTGGTTGCCGGAAGAGTGAGTTGCAACCCCTTTTGCCTGTAGTTTTTTGGATAATGATAATACCGCATTGGTAGCCCCACGGGCTTTGAACGCACCAACCTTCTGCATATTTTCACATTTAAAAAAGAGTTCAGCATCCACTAATTTGTTGATGCTCTGGTTTGAAATTAGCGGGGTACGGTGGATATGTGGGAGGATTCGGGTATGTGCATCTCGAATCTCTTGTGAGGAGGGTCGGGGAGAGGGAGTTGTGATCATGATTTGTTGAATGTAACAGCAATCTCCGCTATTTTCTCACACGCTTCATCCAGTTGCTCAAACACCTCTTCAAATGCGTAAAAATCATCGTAATAGGGATCTTTGACAGGCAGGTTTCGCCCGGGATAGACAGCGTTGCGTACAAAATCAATTTTCTCCCGGTCCTGGTCATTCCGTGCAATACTCATCACTGCCTGGTAATGGTATGAATCCATCACAAATATCCTATCGAACCGATCGAAATCCTCAACAATGAACCGCCTGGCTGAATGGTTTGAGATGTCGATCCCGTTCGTCCGGGCGACTTTTTGAGCCCGGTGATCCGGACGATCTCCGAAGTGATAGGCTTCAAATCCGCACGAGTCTATATAAGCATCAATAGCCAACTCAACATATTTTGAGCGCAAGACACCTTCAGCTAAGGGTGACCGGCAGATGTTTCCGGTGCAAACAAATAAAACCTTCATGAGAAAAAAAGTGAGTTACAATTTGATCCGCTTATCCAGTTCCTCCACAAACTGACGGAATTGCTTATCGGTTTCTACCAGGTTGTTAACTGTTCGGCATGCATGCAAAACCGTGGCGTGATCCTTGTTTCCGCAATGGAGACCGATATTTGCCAAAGATGCTTTTGTATGCTTTTTGGAGAAAAACATCGAAAGTTGTCTGGCTTGCACGATCTCCCGTTTCCGGGTTTTGGAATGGATCATTTCAATGGGGATGCTGAAATAGTCGCAAACAACTTTCTGAATGTAGTCGATCGAAATCTCCCGTGAGGTGTTCTTAACGAACTTATCGATCATCTGTTTCGCGAGTTCCAGCGTAATCACCTTCTTATTCAGGGAGGACTGAGCCAGAAGGGAGATAAGCGCTCCTTCCAGTTCACGGATATTGGTGTTGATGCTATATGCCAGGTATTCAACAACTTCCTGTGGAACATCGATACCGTCGTTGTAAAGTTTTTTATGAAGGATAGCGATGCGGGTTTCCAGGTCAGGGATCTGCAGGTCGGCAGAAAGTCCCCATTTGAATCGGGAAAGCAAACGGGGCTCTATGCCCTTCATCTCTACAGGTGGTTTATCAGATGTCAGAATGATCTGATTGCTCTTCTGGTGCAAGTGGTTGAATATATGGAAGAAAACATCCTGTGTCTTCTCTTTTCCGGCAAGATTATGAATGTCATCGATAATCAGCACATCGATTATCTGATAAAAATGGATGAAGTCGTTCTGGTTATTGTTTTTAACCGAGTCGATGAACTGGTTGATAAATTGGTCTGTTGTGACGTAAAGGACTGTTTTATCAGGGAATTTATTTTTGACCTGGAGCCCGATGGCATGTGACAGATGAGTTTTACCCAGGCCTGTTTGGCTATAGATCAGTAATGGGTTGAAAGCTGTTTTTCCGGGATTCTCTGCCACGGCAAAACCGGCAGAGCGTGCAAGGCGGTTGCAATCCCCTTCTATGAAATTGTCAATTGAGTAGCTCTCTATCAACTGAGAGTTGACCTTAATCTTTTTCAGACCGGGGATGATAAATGGATTGGGTATCTCTTTGGAAGTTCCACGGTTGAGATCAATTGGCATGGAAACCGAAGGGTTTTTTGTTGCTTTTTTTTCAGTTGTTGGAACATGGATGGCAAATGGACCCGGATCATTCTCAGAATTATCCATTATGATGCTGTACTCCAACCGGCCTTCCGGTCCCAGTTCTTTCTTAATCGTTTTCTTCAGTAAACTAATGTAGTGCTCTTCGAGCCATTCGTAAAAGAACTGACTTGGAACCTGAATTGTTAATACGTGATCCTGGAGTTTTAAAGGTTTAATTGGTAAAAACCATGTTTTGTAGCTTTGATAATTGATATTGTCCTTAATAATCTGCAGACAATTTTCCCAAACTTCAACTACATTCTTTTCCATTAACACGTATGGCTAGAGGGTGCTATTGTTAAAAACTAAGTTATCGTACTTTATATCAAGCTGTTAGGTTCTCGGCGCTAGTCAAGTTCCTGTAGGATTCGGGGAGCATCAAATTATTAACAAAATTTTGAAAAAAATGTTGAATAAAAAAATTTTTCTTTATTGATTTTGAAGAAAAATTGACAGTAGTAGTGCTATACAGGCCTTATTTGTGGATGAAAAATGAGTTATTTAGCAACGTATGTGTTTGTATAATAGCACTTTATTGAAATGACAAAATGAATTATTTATAATAATTCTAAATTTATAATACGCTGATATACAGTACGATATGAATATTTCACATTTTTTAGCGTTAAAAAGACTGAATTAAAAAAGTAAATGCATGATCCTGACGGGCATCATTCATATATATATATGTTCATGAGCTTTGATAGTCTGCTTTTCAGTTTTTCACTTTTTGATTTTCGGATAGAAAAATCAGTTTTACAATCGTTATCACACTCCTGAGATATTATTTCTGCCTTCTCCTGTTTCAAGATTTTCATCACATCATTCATCTGTGTATAGTTGAATTTGATTGTATATCTATCAACCAAAACCTTGGTACATTTTTTTGCATGATCAAGGGCTTCCTGTGCTGTTGTCTTATATGCATGAATCAATCCGGGAATGCCAAGTTTTGTTCCCCCGAAGTAGCGGATCACCACTACCAATACATCAGAAAGTTGACGTGAGAGGATCTGTCCGTATATAGGTTTGCCGGCGGAACCGGATGGTTCTCCATCGTCATTAATTCTGTAAACATACTCCGGATGTCCAATCCGATAGGCATAACAGTGATGGTTGGCATCGTAATACTCTTTCCTGAGTCTGGTGAGATGCTCTTTTACCTCCTTCTCACTGGAGACGGGAATGGCAAACGAGATAAACTTGCTTGCTTTTTCGCGATACGTGCCTTTTGAAATTCCAGCAATCGATTTATATGAATCGGAAGATTCCATTTCTCAGGCGAAGTTATTTTATTTTCTAATTTCGTCCAATGATATTGGCTGATAAATCTGTCGGAGATCTGTTTTCTGTTTTTCAACAGCAGTTGCAACCACTTTATCCTGCAGAAGAGATCAGGTCGATGTTGTTTCGCTTGTTTGAACATCACCTGGGATGGAGCAGGGCAGACGTCCACTTGAAGAAAGCAGCATCTCTTAATGAGCCGTCGTATAAAATCTTTGAAGATGCGTTGGAGCAGTTGCACAGGTCAGTCCCGATACAATATATAATTGGAAGCACCCAGTTTCTGGGTTTGAACCTTCGGGTTACGCCGGATGTATTGATCCCCAGACCAGAAACTGAGGAGCTGGCATCTTTGGTCATTCAGGATCATGAACAAACACAACTTGCAGATCACTCGTTTCTGGATATTGGTACCGGATCGGGATGCCTGGCGCTGGCTCTAAAGGATGCATTTCGGCATAGTGGGGTGACAGCCATCGATAACTCACAAGCCGCCCTTGAAATAGCCAGGCAAAATGCCTCGAAGAATCAATTGTTTGTCGACTTTCGATATGTAGATATTCTTCGCATAGAGACTTCCCTTGAGTTCACCTGGTTCAATACCATTATCAGCAATCCCCCATATATTCCGGAGAGTGACAAAACTCAGATGCATGCCAACGTGTTGGACCATGAACCGAGTTCTGCACTCTTTGTTCCCGATGAAAACCCGTTAATTTTCTACCAGGCCATCGCTGATTTTTCTATGAAGCACCTTAAACACAGCGGAATTCTCTATGTTGAGATCCATGAACGGTTCGGACAGACTTGTGTTTCACTTCTGATGAAAACCGGTTTCCAAAAGATCGATGTGATGAAAGATATGCAGGGTAACGATCGGTTTATTCGGGCTACTATATAGATAGTCAAATAAACTTCCTCAGAGACCAATTATTTCAGAACGCTGATCGGGCTTTTCTCTTTAATCATTCCCTTTAATTCATCAAACGGGATCAGAATATCGGTCGGACCATTTGAATAGGGTGCAATATCGTAGTGGTTGTAGTAAAATCCGATACCGTTTCCCGTTACATAGAAGTTGGATGTTGGAGAGATATCATCAACAAAAAACCCATGATCGGTAAGCCTGTCCTGAGCAGATAAGTCGTACATCTTTTTTAGTTTCCTGGTAAGTATGGCTGTTAAATTCTGCTCAAATCCTTTGTTGAAAATTTCCGCCAGGGTCAGAGGGATTCCATTTTGCATATTCATTACCGTGAACTCCTGGGTCTCCATCCCATGAGCGCCTCCGGTAAACGTATAGCTCAATAAGTAATAGGATAACAGGTAATTGTCATTGTATAAAACATGCATGAATTTAAGCAATGTCCAGTTCATGCTTGCCGATTCGGGCATGGATTCATAGAGTGATTTATTGCTGGAGAGGTAGTTGTCAATAAATTGGTTTTGAACCGATGTCAGAACCGAAACCGGATCACGTTGTACCGATTTATCTGTCGTATAACTTTGAATCATCATATTTTTTAATGAGTCTGAGATAACCGGATTGCTGGACTCACCAGGAACTATCAGGCACTGATGAATCTCAGCCTGCGGTGACTTCTCTTTTTCGACAAGCTTTATAGCCATCTCTTTGAAATAGACGAGCAGTGGCAATGATCCTGCTGGATAACTTTCAACCAGGACAAACGGATATTGCTTTTCGCCATCTTCCGACTCGAGATTACCTGATAAAGATTGACGGGTAATAAAATTGCCGTTAAACACCATTCCCGTGTCGCAAAATGGATGTTTTAACCAGAAACTTCCATCCTCCGGGTCGACCTTTCCGAAAAGGACAGAATGCGTGCAGGTTTCATTGTTGTAAACCAGGTCAGCATACATACTATCGTTGACTTTAACCAGGTTCAGGGTGATCTCCTGCTGATCATTGATTCGTCCGACCAGGTGCATGTATGCTTTCTTTGGAAGATATACCTGGGCGCTAAGGGTAAGTCCGCAAACGAGTCCAAATACTGCCAAAAGAAGAAAATTTCGCTTCATAGTCAACTCCTTATAATTTTTACACTATACATAGTTACGTGGGCCGAATATGGCAGTTCCGATCCTTACAATTGTACTTCCCTGATCAATAGCCAATTGGTAATCCCCGGTCATCCCCATAGAAATTTCCTTGAATGCCGGATCATTGCTAAAACAGGTATTCTCCAACTTCTGAAAAATGGAGCGTAAATGGTTGAATTCCTGAGTAATTAATTTTTTATTATCCGTTAAGGTTGCCATACCCATTACCCCGCAAAGCCGGATGTTTTGCATCTCTTCGTAAATCGGAGAATCCAGGATCTCCTGTGCTTCCTTCAAATCAAGTCCGAATTTCGACTCTTCGGTTGCGATATGAAACTGAAGCAAACAATCGATAACCCTGTTGACGTTGACAGCTTCCTTATTCACTTCCCGGAGAAGCCTGAGGCTGTCAATGCTTTGGATCATTGATGCAACCGGAACGATCTTTCTGACTTTATTCCGTTGCAGGTGCCCTATAAAATGCCATTCGACATCTTCCGGCAGTTCCGGCTGTTTAGCTACAAGTTCCTGCACTTTGTTCTCACCGAAAACCCGATGTCCTGTGTCATATACTTTCCGGATCACTTCAGGTGATTGAGTTTTAGAAACGACAACCAGTTTTACGTTTTCGGGGATATCTAGTTCTACTTTCCGTAGATTCTCTTCAATGTACATTGTTTGCAGCGCCTTATAAATAACAAAATTAATCATTTGGTCGTTGTAAACAATCAACTAATTTTGTCTTTTCTACGATCATGAAGCAGATACTGGGTTCTTTTTTCAGACAACTTATTTTCTGGATTCTCTTCTTCAATTTCACACGGTTGGTTTTCGTGCTTTATCACATCCGGTTGATTTCTGTGGAGCAGATCTCTTTCCGGGAAGTGGCTGGTGTTTTTTATCACTCGTTTCCTCTTGACCTTGCAACAGCCTGTTATTTCATGATCGTTCCTTTCCTGGTTCTGATGGTTCAATCTGTTTATAGTCCACGCTGGCTGAATCTGGTCAACAAGGTCTATACGACGATCATGATCACCTTTTACGCTCTGACAGCTGCCGGGGAGATGGGCATCTACAGTGAATGGAAGACTAAATTAAGTTACAAGGTTATCAATTACATGAGGAATCCTTCAGAGATCTATAACTCTGCTGAGACTTCTGACTTTTTTATTCTCCTGTTGCTTCTCCTGATCATGACAGGAGCAGGGTTTTTTTTCTACCTGCGGTGGTTCTACCCGAACATCATACACCTTCGACGAAACTGGTGGTTCAGCATGGGATTTCTCCTCATTGCGCCCTGCCTGATGTTCCTCGGCATGAGAGGCGGAACTCAGGAGATCCCGATCAACCAGAGTGAGTCATTTTTCTCAACACATAATCTGTTAAATGTCGCCTCGGTTAACAACGTCTTTAATCTCTATATCAGTGTATTTGAAAACCTTCAGAATTTCGATCAGAACCCATATGTATTTATGGAGGAGCATGTGGCTCAAAAGCTGGTAAAACAGATCTACGATGTGGAAAAAGATACGACAATAAATATATTAACCACCAGGCGGCCTAATGTAGTCATAATCATGCTGGAAAGTTGGTCTGCGGATCTGGTCGAAGATCTGGGAGGAAAACCCGGGATCACCCCGGAATTCAGGAAGTTGCAGCAGGGCGGGATCCTATTTTCGAAGATTTATTCATCCGGAGCCCGCTCGGAACAGGGCATGGCCTCAATCCTGGGCGGCTTCCCCGCTCATCCTGTATCCTGTATCACCATTCAACCTGATAAATACTCCAAATTGCCCAGTCTATCTCAATCTCTGGAGAAAGAGGGGTATACGACTGCTTTTTATTTTGGAGGGCAACTGATCTATGGAAATATCAAGGGATATATTTTTTACAACGGATTTGACAAGATCATGGAGGTTTATGACTTTCCGGATGATCTTCCACGGGGAAAACTGGGTATCCATGATGAGTTCACCCTTGATTTTATGGCAGATGATTTAACTGGTGAAAAGCAACCTTTCTTTGCTATTCTGTTTACGCTGAGTACTCACTCCCCCTGGGACCAGCCTTTTCAAAAACCATTAGCCTGGGGCGACAATGAACGGGAGTGGATCAACGCTGCATTATACACAGATCATTGTCTGGGTGAATTCTTTGAAAAGGTCCGAGAGAAATCCTGGTACGACAGCACCCTGTTTATCATCGTGGCTGACCATAGTCATAATTCATATTACAACTGGCATCCCCATTCACGTGAATATCACAAGATCCCAATGCTCTTTTATGGGAATGTGATACGAGAAGAGTTCCGGGGTACATGTTGGCCGAAGATTGGCAACCAGCACGATATCGCCACCACTCTCCTTGCTCAGATGAACTTGCCGGCCGGAAAATTTCACTGGAGCAAGAACCTGTTTAATCCCTACGTCTCTGATTTTGCTTTTTTTACGAACGAAAATGGGGGAGCTTGGATTCGTCCCGGCGGCTACTTCTCATTCGATAAACACATTCCAGATTTCTACTTCTTCGAAACCTCAACCCAGCAGCAGGATACACTCATAGTGGAGGGAAAAGCCTACCTGCAGGAGGTATTCCGGGAATACCTGGAGGACTAGTCATCCAGTGAGTGTATAACCAGACCGCTTCTGAGTTTGGGCTCAAACCATGTGGTCTTTGGAGGCATGATATTACCTGTGTCGGCAATATCGATAAGTTGTTTCATCGAAACAGGGTAAAGGGCAAAAGCGACTTTCATCTCACCGCTATCCACTCGTCTTTTCAACTCCCCAAGTCCGCGGATACCACCTATAAAATCAATGCGCTTATCGGTACGCAGGTCTTTGATTCCCAGAATTTTTTCGAGAATTAGTTTTGACAGGATGGTGACATCCAACACACCGATTGGATCCGCATCATTAAAGGTCCCAGGCTTAGCGGTCATTGAATACCATTTCCCATCAAGGTACAACGAAAAATTATGTAACTTATCAGGTTTGTAAATCTTACTCCCTTTGGCTTCAATGGTGAATCCCTCCTCCAGTTTGTTCAGGAAATCCTTGTCAGATAATCCGTTCAGGTCTTTTACCACGCGATTATAATCGATGATAGAGAGTTGGTCATCAGGGAAATGAACCGCCAGAAAGTAATTGAACTCCTCATCTCCCGAATAGTTTGGATTCTGCTTGCGTTTTTCATTCCCTACCAGGGCTGCCGCAGCTGTACGATGATGTCCGTCTGCCACATAGGTATATGGAATTTCGTTGAAAAGGGAGATGATCCTGTTCATGACCTCATCATCTTCTATCACCCAGAAATGGTGTCCAATATCATCATCAGCAACAAAATCATACACCGGATCGTGTGATTTCACGTAGGCTTCAACGATTTCATCGATCTCTTTAACGGCGGGGTAGGTAAAGAAGACAGGTTCCATGTTAGCATTCGTGATCCGCACATGTTTCATTCGATCGTCCTCTTTCTCATGACGCGTGAGCTCATGTTTTTTAATGATCCCGTTCAGGTAATCATCTACACCGGCACAACCCACAATACCATACTGGGTCTTCCCATTCATCGTCTGGGCATAAATATAGAGGCGCTCTTTACCATCCTGTACAAGCCATCCTCTCTCTTTGAACTTCTCAAAGTTCTCTTTGGCCTTATCATATACCTGCTGACCGTGTTCATCCGTACCTATAGGAAGATCGATCTCGGGTTTGATGATATGTAAAAGAGAGTAGGGATTTCCGTCAGCTTCTACTCTTGCCTCCTGGGAGTTCAGAACATCATAGGGGCGTGAGGCAAGCTCTTTTTCGATCTCATTTGGAGGTCTGAGACCTTTGAATGCTTTCAAAATAGCCATTACTCTGTTACTGGTTCACCTTCAGAATTACTATCTTTCACACTGCGCTGGAGGCTTCCAATAAGGGCGCCGATCATTTTGGTCATCTCCATCAGGTAGTTCTTTGATTTGTCATACTCGTCGTCATTGATATATGCACGCTGTTGTCCAATAGTCGATAAAACCACACACTCTCTGACAGAACTCTTGGCCATTTTCAGGTAATAGATAAACTGACTTTTATTTCTGGAGGAACCCTCTGCAATATTCGACGCAATCCCTTGTGCTGAAGTGAGAAACTGATCAAAAAAATGTTTGGCCAGTTTCTCTTCTTGACAATCAGCTGCTAATGAATAGAGGGAATCGATATAATCAAGGGATTTGTGATAGATCCTCAAGTCTTCAAACCTGAAAAAGGTGGTGGGTTTTTCCTGTTCGTTTTCCATAGATGAGCTGCTTAAGGAACACTAAGATACAAAGATATTCTAAAAATGCCCCTCCAGCATATCGTTTTTTTTACTTATTTACCTGAAATGTAGTATCTCCGTTACTGATGAAGCCAACAATTTGTTTCGCTGCGGCAATCCCGGCATTGACATTTGCCTCGAGTGTTTGTGCCCCCATTTTCTTAGGGGTAGCGAAAAATCTGGCCGAATAGTTCACTTCAAGATCCTCTCTGTTTGCTGGTGCAATATCGGTGAGATAGGCGAAATCGGTACGATCAGCAAAAACCTTCAACAACTCCTCTTCATGAATTACCTCTGCACGTGCTGTATTCACCAGAACGGCATTTTCCGGCATCATGGATAAAAGGGCATAGTTAATCGATTGTTTGGTCTGGCTGTTGGATGGAATGTGCAACGAGATGAACTGACAGGTTTTGTACAGTTCTTGCACGGTATCCACACATTTGACGCCATCGTTCTCGATCTCTTTTCTGGGAATAAAAGGATCGAAGGCGTAAACATCCATGCCGAATCCCTTTGCGATCCTGGCGACATTCTTACCAACATAACCATACGCGTGAATTCCCAGTGTCCGATCTTTCAATTCTGTCCCTGACTTGCCATTGAAGAAATTCCTGACATAATATACCATCATGCCGGCAGCAAGTTCCGCAACAGCGTTGGAGTTTTGTCCTGGCGTATTCATCACAACAACTCCTTTTGCAGAAGCTGCTTGCAGGTCGACGTTATCGTATCCAGCGCCTGCCCGGACTACAATCTTCAGGTTCGTTCCGGCGTCGATGACATCTTTGTCGGCTTTATCGCTTCTAATGATCATGGCATCGACATCGGAAACGGTTTTGATCAGCTCATCTTTACTGGTATAGTTTTCAAGCAGGACGAGTTCATACCCGGCCTCTTCAACCACTTCGCGGATACCTGTAACGGCAACCGGGGCAAATGGTTTTTCTGTAGCAATTAATACTTTTGTCATATGTATATTTTTTGACGGGCGACCTGCAGGTCGCCCTAACATTGTTGAACTTATGCATTTTCGACTTCAAATTCATGCATACAACCGATGAGTGCATGCACACTCCCGATCGGGAGTGCATTATATGTGGATGCGCGGAAACCGCCAACGGATCTGTGGCCTTTGATCCCTACCATCCCTTTTCCCTTTGCAAACTCCATGAAAGCCTCCTCTTTGTCTTTGTACTGCTCTTTCATCACAAAGCAGATGTTCATTAGAGAGCGATCTTCTTTGGCAACAGGGCCGGTAAATATCTTACTGTTATCAATCGCCTGGTAGAGCAAGGCAGCTTTCTTTTCATTCATCTCCCGGATCTTCTTGACGCCACCTGAGGCTTTGATCCATTTGAGGGTTTCCAAACATGTAAAAATAGCGAAACAGGGGGGAGTGTTGAACATGGAACCGTTCTTGATCTGGATCGTGTAATCGAGCATAGATGGAATAGGACGTTCTACTTTTCCGAGGATATCATCACGGATGATGACAAATGTGACACCAGATGGACCCAGGTTTTTTTGAGCCCCAC
Organism: uncultured Prolixibacteraceae bacterium; assembly: GCA_964616825.1. Classification (GTDB taxonomy): domain Bacteria; phylum Bacteroidota; class Bacteroidia; order Bacteroidales; family FEN-979; genus QYOJ01. The sequence goes on along the minus strand of CAZTSX010000009.1, from coordinate 39,459 downwards.
CATAAATGATCCCATATTTATTAATGTCAACCGGACGGCTGAAGATGTCGGATGACATGTCAGCAACCAGAGGCACAGGAGAATCAATATCGTGCTTGATCTCGGTTCCGAAGATCGTGTTGTTGGTGGTGATATGGAAATAATCCGCATCAGCAGGAACGGTGTACCCTTTGGGTATGTAACTGAAATTCTTATCTGCTGAAGAGCCTACCACATCAACTTCGCCAAAAAGCTTGGCTTCTTTGATCGCTTTTTTTGCCCAGGCACCAGTCTCAAGATATGCTGCTTTGGTTTGCAGGAGGTTGAATGGAACCATGACAAATTGTGTGCTGGCGCCACCACCAAGGAAAAGAACATGATATCCCTCAGGAATATTCAATAACTCATTGAACAGGGCAACTGCCTCATCAATAATTACTTGAAAATCTTTGTGTCGATGTGAGATCTCCAGAATGGACAGACCACTTCCGTTTAAGTCGAGGATAGCTTTTGCGGAGTTTTCCACAGCAATTCGTGGAAGGATGGAGGGTCCTGCGTTAAAATTATGTTTTTTCATAGAATAAAAATTAAATTAATTGTGGACTATTATTACTATGCAATATTACTACAAAAAAAGATGTGATCCAAGTATACTTTGGAGTTAAATATAAAATAATTTTAATTTAAAAAAAAGAGCAGAACCAGGGGGAACAAGCGATCTCTACTTTGGATTTCTGACATCAATATCTTCGATGAAATGCCAGCATCCCTCTCTGAAAACAAACCCGTCCATAGCATCTCCTGCCGGGATATAATATTCATATTGACCGGCAAGTTGTGGATCGGCAGGTACAAGTCTGTCGCATACGATTATAAACGCTTTTTCGAGTTGAGATTCATACTCTCTCTGTTTTATATTCCACTTTTTTGAGGTGATGATGTATTGTTCTTCATACCTCAATATCATGGAAGCCTTTGCAGTGTACCTAAAAATGATTCTGCTCGGTTTGCTCTCTTCATAGTTGCAAAACATGGATTTGCCAAACTGCACTTCACTGGAAGGAGATATTGAGAGGATATCTATCAGCCGGGTGGTCAGTAACAGGTTCTCTCCATGCCAGCCTAACAGGGTATATATCACCTCTCCTGTGAGGGTTTGTTCCGGGATAATCTGGTAATAGATTGCTCCGAACCATTGCTGAGGCGACAATATTTTGATCTCCGGCTGGAGGATCTCCCCACTTTTATCATGCAATACAATAACATGAAATGAATCGCTCGCTTCTGTGATAAACTGGATTGCACCGTAAAAGGTATTGGTTCCTGACAGGAGTGGAATATTCCAGGTATAGAGCCGGAACGTGTTGTCGGGAGAGGTCAGTTTTGAAATGGTCGGAAGAGAGTCAAACGGGTATATAAAAGATCCCTGCATCTCCATTGTTTGATAAAAGAGCGCGGCAAATTGTTGGCCGGCTGAACTCCTTCTTTCATTCTCGAGACTACCGGTTGCCAGATGGAAGAGTTTCTTCAGGCTATCTTCTGCTTGATTGATGGCTTTGAATGGCTGCGCTGTACCGGATAATTGAGAAAGTTGCATCACAATAAATACACAGACAATAACACCGGTTCTCATCATGGATGAAGGGAGATAGATCTCTGAGTTGTTGGTTTGATTGTGTAAATTTGCGAAAAATCCATGAGAATGACGCTGGAACAAAGAATTTCTTCATTTGCCTCGCTTGGGCAAGTTCTTCGTACATATACAAACTCCTGTGATCCGAAATCATTGGATCCTGCGATCTGGGAAACAAGCCGGAATCTGATCGAGCTAGCCATCAGGGAGGCAGAGATTGAGAATCCCTGGTTCACCTGTGATCAGATTCTCCAAATGCTTCGCTATTGGGGTGACAATCTTACGGAGGAGCGGTTGGTTGACTGGCTGGATCCATACCGGAAGGGAATTCTGAGTAGCCGCGATGGAAAGAGGGTAGGGGTGGTCATGGCAGGCAACATCCCGATGGTGGGTTTCCATGACCTCCTCTCTGTGCTGATGACCAACCATACGCTGGTGGCCCGGCTCTCCTCGCAGGATTCCATTCTGATCCCGGCATTGATGAACTGCTTGATGCTGCTGGAGACTGCCTGGAAAGAGAAGATCAATCTGGTAACCGGTGAGATCCGCAATATCGATGCTGTAATCGCTACAGGGAGCGGTAACACCTCCCGGTATTTTGAACGTTATTTCGGGAAACACCCGAACATTATCCGCAAAAACCGTTCGGGAGTGGCTATTCTGACAGGCGGGGAGTCGCAGGAAGATCTCGAACATCTGACCAACGATCTTTTTAACTATTTTGGTCTTGGTTGCCGCAGTGTTTCCAAACTGTATATCCCAAAAGATTATGATTTTACTCCTCTTCACAAGGCGCTTCTCACATATCAGGAGTTCTTCAATCATGTGAAATACAGGAACAATCTGGATTATTACAAGTCACTTTACCTGGTTAACCGAACCCCTTTCCTAGATGGAGGGTTCTACCTGCTGATTGAGAATGAAAAGTTGGCTGCTCCGGTTTCGGTTTTTCATTACGAATATTACAAGGATATTTCCAGTGTGACTCGTTCACTTACTCAACATCAGGATCAGATCCAATGTATCGTGAGTCTGGATCCCTTAGTTGAAGGAGCTATCTCTCCCGGCAGCACTCAGAATCCTGCATTAAGTGATTATGCTGACGGAGTGGATACTCTCCGGTTTCTTCTTGAAAAAATTTAGCCTGAAAAACATTTAATTCAAGAAAAAGCATTATTTTTGCACCCTCATTCTAAAACAGTTTGACATGAAGAAAGATATTCATCCGAAGGATTACAGGTTTGTAGTATTCAAGGATATATCCAACGATTATACTTTCTTAACCAAATCCACGGTTAAAACCAAGGAGACGACCGTATGGGAAGACGGAATGGAGTATCCCCTTGTGAAAATAGAGATTTCTCACACATCGCATCCTTTTTTCACCGGAAAAATGAAGTTTGTCGATACGGCCGGTCGGGTTGATAAATTCAAGAGCCGCTATCAAAAACATCTGGATAAAAATGAGAAGAAGTAAATCGTTGAAAACATTTGATAAAAAAGCCTCCGTTTCTCTTTTTCGGGGGCTTTTTTTTATAGTTAATGCCTATTTTTGTAATAATCTTTCAAGCATTAAACTATGAATTATATTCTCTTCGATGAAAGCATCGTTAGGACGAACTTACTCCCACTGACCTTTATGCGGCCCGTGGCAGATATCCGGGTCGGAATTCTTACGATTCGTGAGAAGTGGGAGAAGCACCTGGGTGTGAAGACTTCTTCATTAACTGATGGATATTTGTCACAAAAGTTTCCGATTATCAAGGAGGATAACAACATTCTGATCAACGGTTCTGTATGTCCGGATGCTGCGATGGTAAAAGCAATCGAAAACCTGCAGCATGACCAGACACTTGCCTATGACGATACCATCATCGCGATACGCGTGACAGCAAAAGACCTTGACACTCCGGGTGAATCATCTTCTGAAGGGATTGAGGAGGTAGAGTTGAAGAAAGCGCCCTTGAAGATCAGCCATACCTGGGATATTTTCTCTAAAAATGACCTGGCTCTACGTGAAGATTTCAGCCTGATCACAAAGGGGAGGAAATCTCAATCCCTTAGTGATACCAATCGTGTGTTTGGAGCGAAGAATATTTTTATTGAGAAAGGCGCCCGGGTGGAATGTGCTATATTGAATGCTACCGATGGTCCGATTTACATTGGCGCAGATGCGAATGTTATGGAAGGCGCTATGCTGCGGGGGCCTGTCGGAATTTGTGAAGGCACCCAGATCAAGATGGGAGCTAAGATCTACGGGGCATCCACGTTTGGTCCGGAATGCAGGATCGGTGGAGAGGTGAATAACTCAGTCTTTTTCGGATATGGAAATAAAGCCCACGACGGATTTGTCGGACATTCTGTCATCTCTGAGTGGTGTAACCTGGGTGCAGACACCAATACTTCCAATCTGAAGAATACCTATGATGAGATTCGGGTATGGAGCTATGGGAAGATGACATTTATCAATACTCATCTGCAGTTTTGTGGCCTGATTATGGGTGATCACTCAAAAAGCAGCATTGACTCCATGTTCAACACAGGTTCCGTGGTAGGAATCAATGCGAACATATTTGGATCAGGCTTTTCGAGGAACTTTATCCCATCTTTCTCCTGGGGGAGTACATCCGGCCATTCTGTGTACGATCTCAACAAAGCGATCGAAGTGGCTGCAGCGGTTTACAAACGGAGGAATAAAGTGTTTGACGAAACCGAAGAGAACCTCCTGCGAAGCGTTCACAACCTGACTCTTGGAAACAGAAGAATGTAACACCTCATTCGTTGGTACAATAGTTGTAAATACCACACACAACTTATTTTGTTTGCTTTTATGACAAATTGACTGATGTGATCATGGAAAAATCACTTGACAAAAATATACTTTCTATATCCGATCTGCTCGATTCAGAAACTGAATTTATTCCGCTGCTCTCATCAGAGGATGAGGAGCAGATGAATGCGGAAGATGTCCCTGAGATCCTTCCGATCCTCCCACTGAGAAATACGGTTCTTTTCCCGGGTGTAGTCATCCCGATCACCGTGGGGCGCGATAAGTCCATCACCCTGATCAAGGAGTACTACAAAACAACACGTATCATTGGCACTGTTTCACAAAAAGATGCCAATGTAGAAGATCCGGAATTTCATGACCTCAGTGAAACAGGAACAGTTGCGCAGATCATAAAGCTGTTGCAAATGCCTGATGGCAGTACAACAGCTATTATCCAGGGGAAACGCAGATTTCGCGTAACTGAACTGATTCAATCGGAGCCATATATCAAGGCGAGGGTCGAGGCCTATGGGATTGTAGAGGGCCCCATCATAGATAAAGGAGAGTTTAATGCGTTAATCTCTTCCCTGAAAGACCTTTCGATACAGATCATCAATAAATCGCCAAACATACCTTCTGAGGCAGCATTTGCTATTAAAAATATCGAGAGCCCTTCGTTCCTGGTTCATTTTGTCTCATCAAACCTGAATATTGAACTGGCTGAGAAGCAGGTTTTACTTGAGGTTTCAGACTTGAAAAAGCGGGCAAACCTTGTACTCGGTCACCTGACCAATGAATTACAAGTAATTGAACTCAAGCAAAATATTCAGGAGAAGGTGAAGACGGAGATGGACAAGCAACAGCGGGATTATTTGCTCAACCAGCAGTTGAAAACCATTCAGGAGGAGTTAGGCGGGAGTCCGAATATGCAGGAAGTTAAGGAGTTACGGCAGCAAGCGAAAAACAAAAAATGGTCGAATGAGGTAGCGGAGGTTTTTGAGAAGGAGATCAACAAGCTTCAACGGATGCACCCGGCAGCAGCGGAATATTCGATCCAGATCAACTACCTGGAGACGCTGGTACAACTTCCGTGGAATGAGTATACTGTTGATAACCTGGATCTGGTGCATGGAAAGAGAGTGCTTGATGAGGATCATTATGGGCTGGAAAAAATCAAAGACCGTATCATTGAGTTTCTGGCCGTGATCAAGTTGAAGAATGACCTGAAATCACCTATCCTTTGTCTGGTTGGACCTCCGGGTGTTGGAAAGACCTCTTTAGGGAAATCCATTGCGCGTTCCCTGGAGCGGAAATATATCCGGATGTCTTTAGGCGGATTACGGGATGAATCCGAGTTGAGAGGGCACAGGAAAACTTACATTGGTGCGATGCCAGGAAGGATCATTCAGAGTATCAAAAAAGTGAAATCTTCAAATCCGGTTTATGTCCTGGATGAGGTAGATAAGGTTGCCGGAATGAATATCAACGGGGATCCGCAGGCAGCATTGCTTGAGATTCTCGATCCTGAACAGAATATTGCCTTTCACGATAATTTCCTGGAGGTGGATTACGATCTTTCCCGAATCATGTTCATCGCTACGGCAAACACATTGAGTACAATACATCCGGCATTGCGCGACAGAATGGAGGTCATTGAACTCCCTGGTTACTTGCTTGAAGAGAAGATTGAAATAGCTGTCCAGCATCTGATCCCAAAACAATTGAAGGGACATGGGATGAAGAAAACCCGGGTTGTTTTTACGCGGGAGATCTTGCAGAAAATCATCGAAGATTATACGCGGGAATCGGGTGTACGTGGACTGGAGAAAGCGATTGCCAAGATTATTCGCTCGAGGGCCAAGTCTATCGTGATGAAGGAGCGTTTCAATAAGACGCTGAAGCTCAAAGATCTCCCGGTTATTTTGGGGGCGCCTGTCTTCCAGGTCGACAAACAGATCAACAACGAACAAGCTGGAGTAGTGACCGGACTAGCCTGGACAATGTATGGCGGAGAGATCCTGTTCATCGAGGTGAGCCTGAGTAAAGGGAAAGGAGAACTTACCCTGACCGGAAATCTGGGAGATGTGATGAAGGAGTCTGCCTCCATTGCAGTGGCATACCTGAAAGCACATACAGCCGACTTTGACATTGATCCGGAACTGTTTCAGAAATGGAATATTCATATCCATATACCTGAAGGAGCCACACCAAAAGACGGCCCATCAGCAGGAATTACCATCTTCACAGCTTTGGCGTCGGCTTTCACGCAGCGGAAAGTGAAGAAGAATATGGCGATGACCGGTGAGATCACCCTGCGCGGGAAAGTGATGCCTGTAGGAGGAATCCGGGAGAAGATCCTTGCAGCCAAACGGGCAAGGATCACCGACATCATCCTGTCTGAAGAGAACAGGAAAGATATCGAAGAGATCAAAACCGAATACATCAAAGGATTGAATTTCCTATACATCGATGAGATGAAAGAGATCGGTTCAGCAGCCCTGCTCAAGACAAAAGTCAAAAATTCACTGAAGTTTTCTTAAAAGCCCCTGTCTGTCGCCGCTATTCCTGATGGATCAATTTGATCGTCCGGATGCTTTTTCCGGCTTCCATATTACAGTAATAGATGCCCGGGGAGAGTTGAGCCCCATTCAATGAAAACCTGTACTCTCCCGGTTGATGGGATTGATTGACTGGGGTAAGGATGATTTGCCCCTGGTTATTGAGGATTGTAATCTTCACTGCTACCTCTTCGTCGAGTGAATAGGAGATAGAAGTCGCGTCCTGAAAGGGATTGGGTTCATTCTGTTTCAACCTGAAGCCACTTTCATCCCGCTGCTTCATACCAACAACAGTGCTTCCTTGTTTGAGCAGGATCATCCTGCCGGGATCAAATGTTACGTTTTCAGGATATTTATCAAAGATCCATTCAAGAGTTTGTGGATTGGTATCGTTCATACCTGTGACGATCGTATCTGAGCCGTCACTGAAATCGACCTGGACCTCAACGGGCATCTTGAAAAAGAGAGTGCCTGTCTGAGTTTGCGCCATATCCAGGATCACCTTAAACTGATTTCCTCCGATATCTTCCCGTTCCCAGACATTACTGTAAACAGGATGATCAGGTGCATAGACCCACTCGTCGAAGAACCATGTATAATCCTCCCCGGTCACTGCATTAGTTACAGCCATGAAATCTTCGGTGACGGCATTTCTATACATATAGCTTGTGTCTGTTGCATAGGCATTCATGACTGCAAAGAACATTGAATCACCAAGGACATATCTCAACTGAAAAAGCACGCATGCCCCTTTATAATAAGAGATGGCTACATTGTAAAGCTCATTGGCGGAAGGTGTTTGTATCGCCCACTCCGGATTGTATATAGGCCAGCCTGGATTATAACTGATGTAGTAATTGGCAAGCGAATTCATCTTGTTTTTGTAAGCGTTATAACCGTTTTGATGTTCTAACCAGAGTTGTGCACAGTAGGTGCCAAACCCTTCGTTCAACCAGATATCGGCCCAGGTTCCGCATGTAACCAGGTCGCCAAACCACATGTGGGCATGTTCGTGTGCGATCAAAGGCTCATCGTTATACCCTCCGGGCTTCAGGTTGACCATGGTCTGGTTCTCCATTCCGGCCCAGGGAAACGTTGTAATCGTGGCGAATCCGATTTTTTCAAATGGATACTCGCCAAATCTTTCAGAAAAAAGGTCTGTCATCAACGGAATCTTGGTTAATACATTGGTAAGGATCTCATTTGATTTGTGGTAGAGCCAGATTGGCGCACTGTCGTTGGGAATGATGGGATTATACCACCAGGAGATGTTGATAAGCCAGTTGTTGTAGGATGTCCAGGTGATGAGGTAGGTGGCTACCTGGTTATCCGAGATCCAATGGTACCATATCGTATCGGCAACGATAGTGGAGTCGGCCAGGTAACCTGTTGAACCAAGCCTGACGTCGATGGGTACTTTGGCGGTTAGTTCCCAGGTCGCTTTATCTGAGGGGCGGTCCCAGCAGGGAAACACTTTACGTGCTCCTTCAGGCGGGAAGTCGGTAAAGACGAAGCCCCCTGAGACATAAAGTCCCTGATCTGCTACATCCAGATGGCGGTAGTTTATCTTTACCTCCACCACATCTCCTGGATTGTATGTCTGATCAAGCTGAAGTGTCAGCGTGTCATTTATATGTGTGTATGAAACAGCAGCCAGGTTAACCGAATCGATCTCCAGCGAGGTATTTATAGCATTCAGCATGATCGAGCTCAGGGTAGAGTCAACCCGGAACGTGATAATCTCAGTTGCCGTGAAGGTTTTTGGGTAGGGGGTTGCATAGTTGTCGTATAGATCGACCTCCAGTTTGTATTGCAATACATCATAACTGTGCTCCATGTACCAGTGAGCAGTGTCGGATGTGGCTGCAGGTATCATGGCGGAGAGGCCAACGCTCATGACGAAAGCAAAAATGGAGATAAGAGATAGTTTTTTCATCTTGAAAAATTTAATGGTACGCGGATGACGCGGATTATCACAGCTTACCTGGCAACAATCAGTTTCTTCGTGATCTTAGATCCGTTGGTGTTGATTGTGTAGAAATAGATTCCAGGTCTCAGGTTGCTGCAATCAACTGTCACTGCATGTTTTCCGGGTGATTTGTTTCCATTTACCAGGGCAAGAACTTGCTTGCTCATAGTATTGTACAAAGCCAGGTGAACAAACATAGGCTCATCAATCTGAAAACTAATGGATGTGGATTGTCCTGTTGGATTTGGGACATTCTGAAAGAGATGTACCTTGCCGGTTAATTTATGGCGATCGGTGATTCCAATGATTGTAGATTGTTCCTTGATCACGATGTTGTTGTATGGATCAAACTGGAAGGTAACCGGTTGTTTGTCAAACAACCAGGCGAATAACTGGTGGTTAGAGTCATTCATAACGGTAACAACAGTATCGGAATAGTCAGAAAACCGGATTTTCAGTTCCATCGGCATCTTGAAAAAATCAGGATCGGGCTGAATCTGTTCAGTATAAAAATTCACCTGCCACTGGTCGTTACCCAAATCCTGGAAATTATAGGTGTTCTGATAGTGAGGGTGATTGGGCTCATAGATCCACTGGTTGAAGAACCAGTCGTAATCTGCACCGGTCACATCATTGACAATCTGCATGAAATCAGGAATGACGGCAGAATAATACTTCAGATCCGGATCGTTGGAATAAGTTTGCAGCACTTCAAAAAACAGGGGATCCCCTAAAATATAACGAAGCATATGAAGGATTGTGGAACCTTTGCAATATGTGATCGCGTAGTTGAACATCACACTGGGAGGCGGGGTTATGATTGCCCACTCGGGTTCCGAGATTGCCCAACCGGGATTGTTATTGAGGTACCAGGTTGCGTTTCCGTTAATATCGGCCTTATAAGCTGCATAGCCGGCATAACTTTCATACCAGAATGCTTCACTCCAGGTGGCAAATCCTTCGTTAACCCATATGTCTGCCCATGTTGCACAGGTGATCATATCTCCAAACCATTGATGAGCAAATTCATGGGCAATAAGCCACTCGGCCCAGCACCCAGGGCATAAAGAGGTCAGTGTCTGGTTCTCCATCCCTCCCCAGGTGAAATCGCTGTTCAGGGTGGCAAAACCATCCTTCTGGAAGGGATGCTCGCAGAAGTTCTCAGAAAACCAGTCGGCCATGGGGATAATCATCTCCTCGATGGCAGAAGGGTTTTCACCGTTATTGTAGTAAAACCGGATTGGAATACTGTCGTCAGGATTGGACAACTTATGCCAGTAAACTATGTCCAGGTTATAATTCACTTTCCCGGTGAGGACCATAATATATGTGGCAATGTTGTGTTCGCTTACCCAGTGGTACCAAATAGTGTCAGCTGTTTGTGTAGAGTCGGCCAGCGCACCATTTGATCCAAGTTTGACTGTGTTTGGGACCTTTGCTGTCATATCCAATTTGGCTTTATCAGAAGGTTTATCCCAGCATGGAAACCACTTTCGGGCGCCTTCCGGTTCGCAATCGGTAAAGACGAACCCGTTATTTGCATAGAATGCATCGTCGTCTATGTTGTTATGGTGATAATCAATGCCTACTTCAACCGTGTCATCAGGATTGTAAGTCTGATTGAGCTGGATGGTCAGCAGACTGTCAGCATGTGTAAAAGAAACACCTGCCAGACTAACCGAGTTGATTACCAGAGTAGTTGAGTTGGCATCGAGGACGATAGAATTCAGTGTGGAGTCCACCTTGAATTTGATGATCTCTGTCGCGTCAAAACTGTGTGGATATGGAGCAGAAAAGCAGTCGTAAATATCTACGTTGAGTGTGTACTTCAGAACATCGAAAGCGTGTAAGGGTCCGGATTGAACCTTGCCTGGTAGCGATGGAAGCGAAGTCGATTTTGATTTCTTCATGGAGCAGATCTGAGATCCCTTCATGGTATTCGTGAGTTGAGAGACTGCCACTGTTGTGGAGAGACCCACTATAAGTAGCGTGAGTAATAATTGTTTCATGATATCGGGATGGTTTTGGGTTGGTTTAAGTTTGCAAAGATACGAAAAAGAGTGTTTGGTTACCGGATCTGCTGGGTTGAGAACGACAGTTCATCCAGTTCCAGCATGGCATTTATCAACGAGATCCGGGTGAATCGGGGTAGATCCACCGGTGGAATATCCGCCTCATCCAATAAGCCTTCATCCAGAAGTCGTTGACGGCAGGTTCCTTTCAGGATCGGAGTGGCTGGTGTATACCACTTACTTCCAGTATAAAAAGCCAGGTTGCTGTATGTGGTGTCGGTAATCAATCCGTTTTGAACAATGATCACTTCATCGTATCCGGGATTGTTTTCCTGAAGCTGAACAAAAGCAGCTCTGTTGAGATATTTAAATGGATATTCGAGGTTGTCTGCTTTAATCAGTTTTACCCGGTTCACCACTTTTTTAACATAGGGGAGGAATGTAATGCGTTCGATTTTCTCGCCATAGGTTACCCGGCATTTGTAGATTTCCTTTGTAAGTTCAGGAGGTATAAAGATATCAGACAGGGTTAACTGCTCACTCACTGGAAACAATACAGCCCGGCTTTGATTCACCCTCTCCTGGTGATATTCAACATGATGAAAACACCGGTTTCTTACTTTTATCGTTTCAAGTAAAAGGCACATATACTTTGTCTGTCATCTCCCTGTATTCCGATTCTGCACAACTGAAGGAGGTGATGCCGCCGCCACTTTTAAAGATCATGCCGTCAGGGGTTTGTTCAATATAGCGGATCATCACACCGGAGTCCAGGTTTTTTCCGTCAAAATAACCCATAACCCCGGTATAAAAATTCCGATCATAGAGCTCCGATTCGTGGATGATCTCTATAGTCTTTTGTTTTGGTGCTCCTGTAACAGAGCCGGCAGGTAACAGCCGGAAGAGAATCTCCCCGATGCGACTCTCATAACCAGCAGGCAATACCCCGGTGATCTCCGAGCTGGTCTGAAGCAAGGGCTTCATATTGGTTTCAATCTCCTCCACATACCTGAAACGCTCTACTTTTACCTGTTTGGCAACCATGCTCAGATCATTCCGAATCAGGTCGACGATCGTATGATGCTCAGCCAGTTCCTTCGGGTCATTAAGCAGCCTGTCAGCAGCGTCAGGCAACGAAGCATCGATTGTTCCTTTCATGGGATAGGAGGAGATCCTGTCGTTAGTAATTTGAATGAACTTCTCCGGGGAGAAAACGACCAGACTGTCTTCTATCAATAGCTTATAACGTGCCTGGCTACGGTAGAATATCTCTTCCAGGGAAAGAGTGGTTTCGATGAGGGTAGGGAAGGTGAGATTGACAAGGTATGAATTCCCTGCCCGGATATGCTTCATGACATGCTCGAATGAACTGTGGTAAGAATCAAATGTTACCGGATGCCTGGTAAAGGTGAAAGGTTCCTGAGGGATATGTTTGTCGCGGAAATTTTTCTGTTGATGAACTTGAAAAAAGATACCCTGTTTTTCTGCTTCCCCGGGAGAGATAACAAGAGGAGCGTCCATATTGAAATCGATCACAAAGAGAAATGTTTCACCCTTCGAGCCCAGCTCATTCATCCGTTTGAAACCCTCAGGTAACATGTCTGTGAATATTCTTATTTTTGATGCAATAATAGCCTTTTTTAGGATGGCTCACAAATCCAGCTTACTGATCATCGATAACTTCGATTCCTTCACTTTCAACCTGGTTCAACTTGTTGAGGAGGGCAAGGTTCATGAATATGAGATCGTCCGTTCCGATCAGTTGGATTCCGAACAAATTAATCATTTCACCAGCATCCTGATTTCACCCGGGCCGGGGCTTCCGGCTGATTTTCCTGACATGTGTCATGTGGTTCGCCAGTTTGGCCCAACCAAACGGATTCTGGGAATATGCCTGGGTCACCAGGCGATTGCAGAGGTTTATGGAGGCAGGCTGATCAACCTCCGGGAGGTTAATCATGGTGTGACCACAAAGATGAAGATCATACAATCAGACGAAAAACTGTTTGATGATGTTTCTGATGGAGAATCCGTAGGGCTCTACCATTCGTGGGTTGTTGATCCGTCAGATCTGCCTGGATGTCTGGATGTTACGGCAGTGAGCCAAGAGGGGAATATCCTGGCTCTCAGACATAAGGAATACGATGTCAGGGGGTTGCAGTTTCATCCTGAGTCGATCATGACAAAAGCCGGAGAGAGGATCATGAATAACTGGTTGAAGAACCTGCTATTTATTCCGCTACTCGTTCTATTATTTTTCGCTTCTTGTAAGCAAAAATTTGAACCGGTAGATGAACGTAAGGTGTTTCGGTACAATGAAGCAGCTAACATCACATCACTTGATCCGGCGTTTGCGCGCGATCAGGCGAATATATGGGCCACACACCAGCTTTTCAACGGCCTGGTCCAGTTGAATAACAAGTTGGAAGTATTGCCTTGTATTGCCCGTTCCTGGGATATTTCCGATGATGGGTTACAATATATATTTCACCTTCGGCAGGATGTCAGGTTTCACGATGATCCCTGTTTTCCGGCAGGAAAGGGGAGACGCGTGATCGCTGATGATTTTGCCTACAGTTTTTCCAGACTTAGAGATCCGGCTACCGCTGCTGCAGGAGCGTGGGTTTTTAATCATGTTGTGACTGAAAATCCGTTTCTTGCCATTGATGATTCTACCCTGGCCATCCGAATGACCAACCCATTTCCTCCTTTCCCCGGATTGCTCACCATGCAGTATTGCTCTGTGATTCCCTGGGAAGCAGTGACCTGTTATGGGAGTGAATTCCGGGAGCGCCCGGTTGGAACAGGCCCGTTCCAACTTGCCTACTGGAAAGAGGGAGTCAAGTTGGTGATGACCCGAAATCCTCACTATTTCGAAGTAGAGAATGGGAAGCAGTTACCTTTGCTGGAAGCGGTATCTGTGACGTTTCTGGCCGATAAGCAGGCCGCTTTTCTGCAGTTTGTGCAGGGGAAGTTTGATTTCATGTCTGGCATTGATCCCAGTTACAAAGATGAGTTACTGACACGTGAAGGCCAATTGAATCCGAAATTTGCCGATCGCTTCCATCTGATCACACAACCCTATCTTAACACCGAATACCTGGGGATCCTTGTAGATCCTTTATCGAGGCTAATAAAAGATAATCCTCTTAAAACCAGGCTTGTACGAAAAGCGATTAATCTGGCATTTGACAGAAGAAAGATGATTATGTATCTTCGGAATAATATCGGAATCCCTGGAATCTATGGTATGATTCCGCCCGGAATGCCCGGGTTTGATTCTACCCGGATCTGGTATGACTACCAGCCGGAGATAGCGTTGCGACTACTGGAAGAGGCTGGATTTTCCCAGGATGGAGAGATTCCTTCGATTACATTGGTTACCACGCCTGACTATCTGGATATCTGTAAATATATCCAGCACCAGGTGGCTGCAATTGGAATCACTCTGGAGATAGAAGTGAGTCCCCCTGCTGCAGTGAAAGAGATGAAAGCCCAGGCCAAAATCCCCTTTTTCCGGGCTTCCTGGATCGCAGATTACCCGGATGCTGAGAACTACCTGTCACTTTTCTACAGTCCGAACTTCTGCCCTCGCGGTCCCAATTATACTCATTACCGGAATCCCGAATACGACAGATTGTTTAAGCAATCTATGTCTATCACCGAAGAAGGAGCCAGGTTAGAGGCTTATCAGCAGATGGAACGGATCATGATGAAGGATGCTCCGGTTGTCGTGCTCTATTATGATCAGGTACTTCGGTTTGTCTGGAACAATGTTTACGGGATAGGAGGGAATCCGATGAATCTGCTTACCCTGAAACGGGTATATAAAGAGAACACTAAGTCAGGTTAACAGCGAGCTGATCCCAGGCCAGGGATATGTTTTCCGGTAATTCCCGGGACACCTCTTTACTTCGGCCCATTTGATGGCTGATATGTGTTATAAAGCCTCTCTCCGGCTTCAGGTCCAGTAACAGATCAAGCGCCTCCTCGAGACTCATATGAGAGTAGTGCTTTCGTTTTCGCAATGCGTTCAGTACCACGACTTTCGAGCCCCGGATCTTATCCTTCTCCTCATCCGATATCTGGAACACATCTGTCAGATATGTAAAATCATGGATCCGGAAGCCATAGACAAACTGGTTGTCACCATAATGGATTGCTTTTATGGGTATGATGCGTGTGTTCCCAATGGAGAAAGGAATATTGGTGAAGGAATGCAGCTCAATTTCAGGTACACCGGGGTACCTGTCGCCAGAGAAAGCATAGCTATATTCCAGACGGATACTTTCCTGGGTCTCTTTGGTTGCATATACGGGTGTCGGTGTCCTCAGGATATAGTTAAATGCGCGAACATCATCAAGACCTCCCAGGTGGTCTTTGTGCGAATGGGTGACGAGGATCGCGTCGATGGAGTCTACCGATTCCCGTAACATTTGCTGTCTGAAGTCGGGACCACAATCAATCACGATCCGTTGGTTGTCCATCTCAATCATGATCGACGACCGCAACCGTTTATCACGATGATCGGTTGAGCGGCAAACTTCACAGTGACAGGCAATAACAGGTATGCCCTGAGATGTTCCGGTACCGAGGAAAATGATTTTCATGGAGCAGTAATAATTCACAAAACTAAGAAACTATCTTTAATTAATATGAAAATAACCGGTAGTAAAATGTACCTTTGCATTATGCTTACGAGCTTCCGCAACAGGATTGGGAACTATCTCCTCAAACGAGAATCTGCTACTGTCAGACGAAACCTCAGGATGGTTAACCTGACTCATGCAAAGTCGATTGGTATTGTCTATCAACTGTTCGATGTGCCTGACTACAACCAGGTAATGGAGTTCGTCACGCAGTTGCAACATGACCATAAGGAGGTAAAAGCCCTTGGATTTGTACAACATAAGAACCTGATCAATCGCTTTCTGCCAAAACTATCCTATGATTTTTTCTCCCTGAACAACATCAATTGGTACAACAAACCGGTAAGTGACAGAGTTCAGGATTTCATTTCCCGGGAGTTTGATCTCCTGATTGATCTGACCCTGAATGAGCATTTGCCATTAAAATATATCATTGGCCTTTCGAAAGCCCGGTGCAAAGTGGGCAGATTCAGTAATGAGAACGCCAGGTATTATGATCTGATGATAAAGATCCAGCCGATGACCGCTTGGCGTGAATATATTTCACAGGTCAAACATTATTTAACGATAATCAAAACAGATGAATAATCAGCGTGCCAAATTTCGCGGGACCGGTGTTGCCATTGTCACTCCTTTTACAGCATCTTATGCCATTGATTTTGTTGCTCACGAGAAGATGATCAACCACGTTATCCACGGAGGTGTGGATTACATTGTCCTTCTTGGAACCACAGGTGAATCTCCCACGGTTTCAACGCAGGAAAAAATAGCGTTGGTAGAGTTTACCATCGAGAAAATCAACAATCGTATTCCTCTGGTTATAGGTATTGGGGGAAACAATACCTCCGAGGTGGTTCTTGCGATCCAGCGCATGCCGCTGAAAGGTGTTGATGGGATTCTCTCGGTGAGCCCTTATTATAATAAACCCCGGCAGGAGGGTGTATATAAGCACTTTAAAGCGGTGGCTGAATCTAGTCCTGTTCCGGTAATTCTGTATACTGTGCCGGGTCGAACCGGTGGTAATATTGCTCCTTCCACAACGATCCGGCTGGCAACTGATTTTCAGAATATCATCGGGATCAAAGAGGCATCAGGAAATATGAATCAGATATACCAGGTGTTGATGCAACGGCCTGAGAATTTTCTTGTGATATCAGGTGATGATGGATTGACACTTCCCATGCTTGCTACGGGGGCAGATGGCGTGATTTCTGTTGTAGCTAACGGATACCCGAAAGAGTTTGCCGCGATGGTCAACTATGGATTAGATGATGATTTTGAGCAAGCCAGGAAGATTCACTTCCAGCTGATTGAACTGATCAATGCGCTGTTTGCGGATGGAAGCCCCGGTGGAATTAAAGCAGTATTAGAGTTGAAACAATTGTGTCAGAATATCGTCAGATTACCCCTGGTACCTGTAAATATAGAAACCAGAAAGCTTATTCATAAACTCGTTACTCAAATTGACCACTGATGATCAACCATCGATTCTTCCTTATCTTATTCATACTTAGTTTGCTAATGGATTCTACTATTCTTGCACAGAGTCATGATAGAGATTTTCCAGCCGAAAAATTTATCGCCAAGGGAGAGGTTTATTTCACTTTTCAAATCAACGGGAGGAGTGACCTGGAGAAACTTACCCGGATCATCTCCATTGATAACGTTCAGGGTAACAAGGTATTTGCTTATGCCAATGAGCATGAGTTCAAGAATTTCCTCCGGCTGGGCTATACATATCAGATCCTGACCCACCCAGGCGACCTGCCCGACGAATCGCAACTCCGGACCGCGGGAGCAGGGAAAGGCTTACTTACTACCTGGGACTTTTACCCCTCTTATGACCAGTATATCAACTACATGAACGAGTTTGTTGTCAATTATCCTGAAATCTGCAAGCCGGTTTTTATAGGTTACTCGATACTCGGGAGAGAATTGATAGCTGTGAAAATCAGCGATAACGTGAATGAAGAAGAAGCCGAACCACAGCTGTTATACACCTCCAGTATGCATGGCAATGAAACGACCGGGTATCCTACCATGCTTCACCTGATCGATTACCTGTTGTCCAACTACGGAACCGATCCCCGAGTCACAGAGATGGTGGATCATACGGAGATCTTCATCAATCCATTGGCAAATCCGGACGGGACTTACTGGACAGGCAACAGCTCTGTATATGGTGCAATACGATACAACGCCAATTTTGTGGATCTGAACCGGAACTATCCTGATCCTGAAGACGGACCTCATCCGGATGGCAATGAGTGGCAGACTGAGACAATAGCTTTCATGGACTTTGCCGAAGACAATCATTTTGTGTTATCGGCTAATTTTCATGGAGGAGCAGAGGTTGTTAATTATCCATGGGACACCTGGGCAAAGCTGGCTGCAGATGATGACTGGTGGCAGTATGTATCACATGAATATGCCGATACTGCCCGTGCCTTTAGCCCTTCTGGCTATATGTCAGGCTTCAACAACGGCATCACCAACGGATATGCCTGGTATACGATTGCCGGAGGACGCCAGGATTATATGAATTACTTTCACTTCTGTCGTGAAGTCACCCTTGAAATCTCCAATGTTAGTCTATTGCCTGCTTCGCAACTTTTGAGCCATTGGGAGTACAACTACCGTTCGTTGCTGAATTACATTGAACAAGCCGGATTCGGCGTACAGGGTATTGTAACTGATTCCGTAACAGGAGAACCTCTTCAGGCCATGGTCTATATCCCGTTGCATGATATCGATAACTCCCATGTTTATTCAAAGCTCCCCAGCGGGTATTATTCCCGTTTGCTCAATGAGGGACAGTATAACATTCGGTTTACTGCATTTGGCTACTTCCCGAAAATAATATCAGGAGTGAATGTGGTCAACCGGACCACAACATTGCTTGATGTACAATTGGTACCAACTACTATTGGGCTGGAAGAGCAACGGAATGAACGGATAACTATGGCATATCCAAATCCCTCCGATGGTCACATAGGGCTGGTTCTACCTGAAACAGGCATCACAGAGGCTCAAGTTGAGTGTTATTCTATGAAAGGGGCGAGGATCTTTAGCAAATCATTGTATAAGCCGGAAAGTGAGATGAGTGTCAAACTGGATCTGAGTCACCTGCCTGGAGGTCTGTATCTGTTAAGGCTCTCCACAAATACAGCGAATTATACCGACCGGATCATCATCCGCTAAAAGCGGACTCCGAAACCGAAGACTACCCTGAAAAGAATCAGGAGTATCATTGCGGTTAGAATACTGATCCAGGAGATCGTTGCTGCTTTTGTTTCCTCTTCAAAAAACAGATCCTGCATCATCCCTGCTCTGATATAGATAGGGATCATGAGTACCACCATTGATCCGTTCAGAAAGATCTCAAACAGTGTGATCCCGGGGAACTTGACGAGGATAATGATGATATTCCCGATCAGGAAGGGGAGTAGGAATTGAAACAGAACAAATCTTTTTGTTTGCCGGGCATGAAGTGTATTCACGTATGCATTAGCTGTATACAGTGTTTGTCGGGCCATGATGAGCCCGATGGTGAAGAGCGCCATCAGGGCAAAGAGGGTGATGATCATCTTTCCTGTATCCATGAAGTAGAGATACATGATCACATATCCTAATCCACGGCTGAACAGGGCTCCCATCATCATATCCCCAAAGAAATAGATGATGCAATGCATCACCATCCAGAGTACAAGTACCTTCAAAATACCAGCCTCCTCTTCTACTTTTGTATAAAGGATCCATAGGACCAAACCTACCAGTAATGCGAGGATAGGGCCAGTGCTGAAAACCACTTTTACAGCATCTGAGGTCCAGTCGCGGCTCCGGATATGAAAATAGATCTGGTTGTAAAACAGCTCTGCAGAGATGTCAAATGCGGATGCTGAGATAATGGTTGCTAATCCGATTATAGAGTATACCAACACATATGCAACCAGAAAAAGGGTGGTTGAATTGATCCAGATGATTAGATTCTCTCTTCTGGACATCGCTTTGGAGGTCAATATTTATCAGCTAGCTGAGGAACTTCTCCGGAAGAATAGTTGCCGGCATCCAGTTTTTCTCTTACTTCCGAGAAGGAGTCAATGGTGTACTTCACATCTTCCAGTGTATGAACAGCTGTGGGGATCAGGCGGAGCAGGATCACTCCCTTTGGAACCACAGGATAGATTACCATAGAGCAGAAGATGCTATAATTCTCTCTGAGATCTGCTACGATCTGTGTTGCTTCACTCAACCCGCCTTGCAGGATAACCGGTGTAACCGGGGATTCTGTTTTTCCCAGATTGAATCCTTTCGCTTTCAACCCGTTTTGCAGTGCCCGGACGATCTTCCACAAGTTTTCTTTTAGCTCAGGTTGAGATTTGATAAGTTCCATCCTTTTCAATGCTCCGATAACCATGGGCATCGGCAAAGACTTGGCAAATATCTGGGAACGCATTTTGTACATAAGAGCCTTGATGATCGGTTTGTCGGATGCGACAAAACCACCAATACCTGCCATCGCTTTGGCAAATGTCCCAAAATAGACATCGACACCATCCATCACGTTTTGCTCTTCACTCGTTCCGGCGCCAGTCGCTCCCATAGTACCGAATCCGTGGGCATCGTCAACCAGGAGGCGGAAGCCATATTGTTCTTTGAACTGCAGGATTCCCGGAAGGTTCCCGAGATCTCCCACCATACCGTAGACACCCTCTGTGATCACCAGGATCCCCCCACCACTCTTATCAGCAAGCTTCCGGGCCCGCTTTAATGAAATCTCCAGTTTCTCTAAGTCGTTGTGTGGATAGACAATCCGTTTTCCCAGGTGCATGCGTAAACCGTCCAGGATACATGCATGTGCATCAGAGTCATACACCACTACATCGTTCCTGTCGATCAGTGAGTCGATGATTGAAACCATCCCCTGGTATCCGTAATTTAACAGGAATGAGGCCTCCTTATTCTCGAATTTCGCCAGCACCCTTTCCAATTCCTCATGGTATTCGGTCTGTCCCGACATCATACGGGCGCCCATGGGGTAAGCCAATCCGTATTTTTCTGAAGCACGGGCGTCCGCTTCACGTACTTCAGGATGATTGGCCAGGCCCAGGTAGTTATTCAGACTCCAGACGAGCACATCATTCCCGCGGAATTTCATGCGGTTGGAGATCTCTCCTTCAAGTTTCGGGAAATAATAATATCCCCACCCGACATCGGCGTATTTCCCAAGTGGACCCATGTTGTTCACCACTTTTTCAAATATATCCACAGTTTCTTCGTTTTAAGTTAATCCCAGATGAAAATTAGGGTACAAAAGTATTGAAAAAATTGTAATTTTGCAGCATGAAACGGATCAAACAACTTGGATTTCTTCTGCTTATTGGAGTGGCTATATCCTCTTGCAAGCATAGTAAGTTGTTGAAGAATCCGGATCTGGATACAAAATACAAAGCGGCGCTGGAGTATTACAACGAAAAAGACTACTCGAGAGCCCTGCAGTTGTTTGATCAGATGATGGGCGCTATACGGGCAACAGATAAAGCTGAGGACCTTTACTATCACTATGCATACAGTTATTTTCATCAAAAAGATTATACCCTGGCATCATACTATTTCAAACGATATTATACCAGCTTCCCTAAGTCGAAACGGGCGGAAGAGTGCCTATTCATGAGCGCAAATTGCAACTTTCTCAATTCTCCCAGATATAGCCTGGATCAAACCAGTACCAAAGAAGCGATTAAGGAGCTGCAACTCTTCATGAATGTCTATCCCCAGAGCAAGCGGGTACCTGAGTGTAACAATCTTATCGACGAGTTGAGAGTGAAGCTGGAGCTGAAAGACTATAAAATCGCGAAACTCTATTACCGGATGAAGGATTATGCTGCCTCCATCACTATGTTGTTTAATATCCTGAAAGAGTTTCCCGAAACAGTTCATCGTGAAGAGATATTATTTCTTGTGGTAAAATCCTATTCTAAATATGCCCATTTGAGTGTCACAGGAAAACAGTTTGAGCGACACAAGAATACGACAGTCGCTTTTCAGGATTTTATGAAAGAGTTTCCAGCCAGCAAATTTACCGGTGAGGCGAAGGAGTTAAATGAAAAATCACGGGATCACCTGCAGCGGTTGATTGATAAGAATAAAGATGTTGTTGAAAAAGAAAGTAAGCGAGTAATATTAAAAACAGATGGATTATAAAAAAGTAAAGACAGACACGGTTTCGGTTACCCGAAATATTGAGGATTATACCGGAGGAACAGGAAATCTGTATGAAACCCTGGCGATAATCTCAAAACGGGCTAATCAGATTTCCGCGGAGATGAAGGAGGAGTTGAATCAGAAGCTATCCGAATTTGCAACCACCACAGATAACCTGGAAGAGATCTTTGAAAATCGTGAACAAATTGAGATCGCCAAATACTACGAGCATCTCCCAAAGCCAACATTAATCGCTATTCACGAATACAACCACGAAGAGATCTATTTCCGGAAACCTGAACCAGAGCAAAAAGAGGAGATCATTTAAACTCTCTTTGATGCTGAAAGGAAAACATATTGTTCTTGGGATCACCGGCGGAATCGCTGCATATAAGATCCCATATCTCATTCGATTGCTTATCAGAGAAGGAGCAGATGTAAGAGTAATCATGACTGCTGCCGCCCGTGATTTTGTCACACCTCTGACCCTGGCTACTCTTTCAAAGCATGATGTTATCTTTCATCCGTTTAACCTGGAGACAGGCGCCTGGAACAGTCATGTAGAACTCGGGCAATGGGCCGACCTGATGCTTTTTGCTCCTCTGACTGCAAATACGATGGGAAAGATGGCACATGGCATAGCAGATAATTTCCTGGTTACAGCTTACTTATCTGCAAAATGTCCGGTCATGCTAGCTCCTTCAATGGACCTTGACATGTTTCAGCATCCCTCTACTCAGAAGAATCTTGAGATCCTGAAATCCTTTGGGAATACGATCATTGATGCCCAGGTAGGAGAGCTTGCCAGTGGACTTTCCGGCCCTGGCCGGATGGAGGAGCCAGAGAAACTTTTCGAGATCATCTGCGATTTTTTTTTTCAGTCACAGGAGCTGAAAGGGAAGAAGATTCTGGTGACCGCAGGTCCTACCCATGAAAAGATCGATCCGGTCAGGTTCCTTGGAAACCACTCTTCCGGCTTGATGGGTTTCAGCCTGGCAAACGAAGCTGCCAACCGGGGTGGGAATGTGACCCTGATTACCGGACCTGTTGACAACCATGAAATCCACCCAACCATCAAGCGAATTGATGTCACATCTGCTACCGAAATGCTACAGGCTTGCCGCAAGCAGATTTCAAAGACAGATATCCTTATCATGGCTGCTGCCGTGGCTGACTATACGATTAAAAAACCTCTTTCAGGGAAACTGAAGAAGCGCTCTGACCTTATAACCCTGGAATTATCTCCCACGACTGATATCCTGCATGAGTTGAAGAAACTTAAAAAAGAGGATCAATGTTTCATAGGATTTGCTCTTGAGACGGATAACGAAATGGAAAATGCGAAAGAGAAATTGAAGAGTAAGTCGCTGGATCTTATCGTTTTGAATTCGTTAAACGAAAAGGGAGCGGGATTTGGATTCCCAACCAATAAGGTAACGATTTTAACGAAGAACGGGAAAACGATCAAAGGAAATCTTAAATCAAAAAAAGAGGTTGCATCCGATATCCTGTTTGCAATCTCGGAATATATCAAATCAAACTGAAATCCATGAAGAAGATTACCTTGTTCCTTTTTCTGTCGCTCTCTGCAATGCAACTATCTGCACAGGAGCTGGACTGTGTGGTAAGTGTAACGGCACCCAGGCTTGAAGGTACAGATAAACAGGTATTTGAAACACTTCAGACAGCCATTTATGAGTTCATGAACAACCGTACATGGTCAGGCTATAACGTGAAAATCGAAGAACGAATCGAGTGTACGATCCTGATCATGATCAACGAACGGCCCAGTACCGATGATTTTCGCGGCACCCTGAACCTGGTCCTTCGCAGGCCGGTATTCAACTCCGCCTACAATACCATACTTCTCAATTATATTGACCGGGATTTCAGCTTTAGATATGTTGAATATGAACCGTTAAATTATTCTGAAGGGGTGTTTACCTCGAACCTGACTTCTATACTCGCCTATTATACCTATATGTTTCTTGGATTCTACATGGACTCATTCACACAATATGGAGGAACACCCTTTTTCGAAAAGGCACAGGAGATTGTCAACATGGCACAGAGCACACAAGAGACTGGCTGGAAAGCATTTGAGGGAGATAAGAACCGGTACCATCTGGTGGAAAATGTTCTCAATCCCGCAAACGGTGCCATGCGCGAATTCTCATACATATACAATCGTCTGGGGATGGACCAGATGTATCAACGCGTCGATCTGGGTAGGAGTAAAGTGACAGAGAGTCTGAGTTTGCTTGAGAAGATCTCCAATGAGAAACCGGGTCTTTTTCTGTTGCAAATCACACTGGATGCGAAAAAAGATGAATTTGTAAACATCTATTCCAGCTCGCGTGTACCCCCGATGGAGAAGAATAATGTGGTTAACATCCTGAAGGAGATTGATCCTGCCAACAGCTCGAAATACCAGGCGATACTCGAAGGAAAATAGTTATTAACACACACTGGCTCATGCTATTAAAGCTTACTGTTGAAAATTATGCTTTAATACGAAAGCTGGACATCGATTTGGCCGGCGGATTTTCTGTGATTACCGGGGAAACCGGTTCCGGGAAGTCTATCCTTGTTGGCGCTCTCTCTCTGATCCTTGGTCAGCGTGCCGATAGTTCCGTCTTATTCAATAAGGCAGCAAAGTGCATCGTTGAAGGCTCTTTTCAGGTCAAAAACTACGGTCTGGAGGAGTTTTTTATCACAAATGAACTTGATTACGATGATGTTTCTATCCTTCGTCGTGAAATCTCCCCGAATGGGAAATCGCGTGCCTTTATCAATGACACACCCGTGAATCTGTCGCAGTTAAAAGCGCTTGGCGACAGGTTAGTCAATATCCATTCACAGCATTCAATCATTACCTTGAACCAGGCTAACTACCAGCTTGAGATCCTGGATGACTATTCGAACAACCAGGATACATTTCTGGCCTACCGAAAACTGTATCGCGACCATCAGGTGATGGTTCACAAGCTGGAAAAGTTGAAGGCGAGTGAGGCCAGTATGCGGAACGAATCCGATTACCTGAAGTTTCTATTTGACGAGCTCGAGAAGGCAAATTTATTAAATGGCGAGCAGGAAGAGCTTGAAAAGAAGCTAGCGCTCTTATCCCATGCCGAGGAGATCAAAGCCGGACTTTCACGTTCCAACATGATCCTCGACAGCACTGAATCGAATGTTATTTCAATGCTTACCGAAGTTGTAGCTTCACTGAAAGGCATTTCCGGTTTTCATAGCCCGGTAGCCGATCTTGTCGACAGGCTGGAAACCAACCTGATAGATGTCAAAGATATCACCGGAGAACTGCAGCGGCTCAATGATGACGTATATTTCGATCCACAAGAGATTGAAGAGGTAAGCGGTCGCCTTGATACGATCTTCAGGCTGCAGAAAAAACATCAGATCTCAACAATCGGGGAACTGATCCAACTCAAAGAGGATCTCGCTGCCAGATTGGTCGAAACAGAAAGCCTGGATAGCGTGATCGATAAACTCCAAAAGCAAACTGAAACTGCCGGAAAAAAGTTATTTGAACTGGCCAGTAAAATGTCAGCCATCCGGGTCAAAGCGATCCCCTCCTTTGAAAAAGAGATCCTGGCATCACTGAAAGAGCTTGGAATGCCCTCTGCGCAGTTTCAGATTAGTTGTGCACAGGAGACCACGTGCTCCCAGGATGGGATTGATCGCGTAAAGTTCCTTTTCAGCGCCAATAAAGGTGTTGCCACGAACGAGGTGGCAAAAATAGCCTCCGGTGGTGAGTTGTCGCGACTCATGCTGAGCATCAAATCGATGATCAGCCGGAAGAACTTATTGCCAACGATTATATTTGATGAGATCGACAGTGGGGTGTCCGGGGATATTGCAGGAAAAGTCGGAACTATTCTCAAGCGCATGTCCGCGCCTATGCAGGTCATCGTCATTACTCATTTGCCTCAGATTGCCGGGAAAGGAGATGCGCATTACTGGGTATTTAAGGAGGATGACAACGAAACAACCTGTTCGAAGATCAGGAAACTGAACATGGATGAACGAGTAGAAGAGATCGCTAAGATGGTAAGTAGCGACCGGGTAACCAAGGCTTCATTTCAAACGGCAAAAGAGTTGATAAACAATGGCACATAACCTGTTAAAAGGGAAAAAAGGGATCATCTTCGGGGCGCTGGATGAAAAATCTATTGCCTGGAAGGTTGCGATGAAGGCTCACGAGGAAGGCGCTACCTTCACGCTGACCAATACACCTTTAGCCCTCCGCTTTGGCCAACTGTCGGAGTTGGCAACACATTGTGGTTCTGAGATCATTCCGGCTGACGCCACAAGCGTGGATGACCTGGAGAGGGTGTTTGAGCACTCCATGGAAATCCTGGGAAGCAAAGTTGATTTTATTCTGCACTCCATCGCCATGTCAATGAATGTCAGGAAAAGCAGGAAATATGATAATCTGAATTATGATTTTTATCAGAAAACCATTGATATTTCTGCTATGTCGTTCCATAAGATGTTGCAGGTTGCCAAAAAGCTGGACGCCATTAATGAGTGGGGTTCTGTGCTGGCGCTCTCATATATCGCCGCCCAACGGACGCTATACAGATACAACGATATGGCAGATGCCAAAGCCATGCTTGAATCCATTGCACGGAGTTTCGGATATATCTATGGAAGGGAGAAACAAATCCGGGTCAACACCATCTCGCAATCCCCAACCATTACTACAGCCGGGAGCGGAGTGAAAGGGATTGATGCCTTAATGGATTTCACTGAACGGATGTCCCCGTTGGGGAATGCTTCAGCCGATGAGTGTGCCAACTTCTGTGTTGTTCTGTTTTCCGATTTGTCTAAGAAGATCACCATGCAAAACATCTTCCACGATGGTGGTTTTTCAAGTATGGGAATGAGCCTGAGTGCGATGACTCAGTATAATAAATCTCTGGATGAGAATGAATGATTTTTCTTTTAAATTTGCACACCTAACTAAACAGAGAACCTTATGAAAATATTAGTTTGTATCAGCAATGTTCCTGACACTACGACGAAGATCAAGTTTATTGATGATCTCAAAAAGCTGGATGAAACCGGGATCCAATGGATTATCAATCCATGGGATGAACTCGCACTCACCCGTGCCCTGGAGTTGAAAGATGAGCCGGCCAACGGAATTGAGAAAGTGACCGTTGCTCATGTCGGACCTGTTGAATCGGAACCTACTATCCGGAAAGCGCTGGCCATTGGCGCTGACGATGCCATCCGGATAAACGCAGATGCCACAGATGGCTATTTTGTAGCCTTTCAGCTTGCTGAAGTCCTGAACAATGATCCTTATGATATCATCCTGTGTGGTATCGAATCGAGTGATTTTAACTGTTCAACGGTAGGAGGAATGCTTGCTGAATTTCTTGGAATTCCTTCTGTCTCCGCTGTCTCCGCTCTGAATCTTGAAAATGGAGAGGATGTCATCACCCGTGAAATTGACGGCGGGAACGAGACCGTCACTGTTCCAATGCCCTTCGTGGCTATCGTACAGAAGGGGATTACCAAAGAGCCCCGGATTCCCTCAATGCGGGGAATCATGATGGCCCGCTCAAAGCCTATCATTGTAATAGAGCCCGCTGCTGTAGAGGTTATGACAGAGATTATTGGGTATGAAATGCCTAAGCCACGTGCAGCCTGTAAGTTTGTTGATGCCGAAAACCCTGCAGAACTTATTGAGCTGTTGCAGAATGAGGCAAAATTGATTTAATTGATTTCATTCACGTAAAAAAACAAAATATGTCAGTCATAACATTCGTCGAAAACTGGGACGGAAAATTCAAGAAACTCACATTTGAACTTGTCTCTTACGCAGCTAAAATAGCTGAGATGTTGAACACTACTTCGATTGCCCTGTCAATCGGATCCGTTGAATCCAGCGAGCTTGATAAGCTGGGCAACTATGGTGTAAAAAAGGTCATTCACATTGATAATGGAAATCTTAAAACACTTGACAACCAGGCATATACGTCAGTAATAGCCGATGTTGCTACCAGGGAGGGGGCAACTGTTGTGATTCTTTCTAACAATAACACCGGAAAAGCGCTTGCTCCCCGTCTTTCTGCTCGTCTTAAAGCCGGAATCGGCTCAGGGGTTAGCAAACTTCCAGTCAGCATCGATCCATTTATTGTATATAAAAAGGTCTACTCCGGGAATGCATTTGCTAATGTTTCAATCAAATCGGATATCCGGATCCTAACTTTGTCGCAAAACTCCTTCGATGTAATCGAAACACCTAATGAAGCCAGCGTTGAGACAATTGAGGTGCAGGTTGATAACAATCTGATAAAAACAAATGTAACGGATGTACAGAAACAGACCGGCAAAATTCTGCTCACTGATGCCGAGATTGTTGTTTCCGGTGGGAGAGGGATGAAATCAGCTGACAACTGGGGACCCCTGGTTGAGTTTGCTGACCTCCTTGGCGCTGCTACTGCCTGTTCCCGTCCGGTTTCGGACGAAGGATGGAGACCTCACGAAGAGCATACCGGTCAGACCGGGAAAATCATCGGCCCTAACCTCTATTTCGCATTTGGAATTTCAGGTGCTACACAGCACATTGCAGGCGTCAGCGCCTCCAAATATATCGTAGCTGTCAACACCGATAAAGATGCACCGGTTTTTGAAGCTGCGCAGTATGGCATCGTTGGCGATGCATTGAAGGTGCTCCCGAAACTGGTAGAAGCGCTCAGGGAGATAAAATCAAAATAGGGATGACCAGACAATTGATCTTTGCCCTTACCCTGTTGATTACTGCAGGCGTTTTTGCATATACCATCAGCAGGATCATCCGGTATTTCAAGTTTACCAAAGCCAATTTTCCGGTCCATGACTTCGGGAAGCGCATTCAAGTTATGCTGGCTGTTGCTTTCGGCCAGACAAAGATCTTTCGCAAGCCTGTTCTGGGTTTCCTCCATGCGCTTGTTTTCTGGGGCTTTTGCGTAATCCTTATCGGAAGCATTGAAATGGTCATCGAGGGACTGTTCCGGACTGAGCGGATTCTATCATTCATGGGCCCGGTGTATAATGTGATCATGGCTTCCGGCGATATTTTTGCTTTGCTTGTAGCGATCTCTATCCTCGTCTTTCTCTTTCGCCGCATCTTCTTGCATATCAAGCGATTTGAGGGTATTGAGATGAAACCGATCTCACACATCGATGCCAATGTGGCTCTGACAATGATCCTTTTACTGATGCTCTCCCTGCTGGGCATGAATATCGCATATCTTGATTATCAGCACCTTTCCAGGGAAACAGTCTATGGTATTTACCCGGTAAGCCGGTATATGACCGGAATCTTTTCCGGGATGTCGCAAGAGAGCCTGCATATCCTCTATGAAGTCTTCTGGTGGTCGCATATCCTGCTGATATTCATCTTTGCCAATATGCTTCCCTACTCAAAGCATTTCCATGTGTTTATGTCGGTACCCAATGTGTTTCTCTCCAGGTTGGAGCTACTTGGGAAACTTGACAACATGGATCATGTAACAAAAGAGGTGAAACTGATGCTCGATCCAAATACGGCTTTTGCTGCTCAACCTGCAGATGAGCCTGTTGAACGGTTTGGGGTGAAAGATGTGGAGGATATCAGCTGGAAAAACTATTTCGACTCCCTTTCATGCACAGAGTGTGGCCGTTGCACTGCTGTTTGTCCGGCTAACCTGACCGGCAAGAGACTTTCTCCAAGGAAAATCATGATGGATGTCCGTGCCCGGATGAAAGAGAAAGGACCCGGCATGGTGAAGAATGGCCGGGATTATTCAGATCAAAAAGCGTTGTTGAAAGACTATATTTCAGTTGAAGAGTTGTGGGCATGCACAACTTGTAATGCATGCGCCAAAGAGTGCCCGATCAACATCAATCATCCAACCCTGATCCTGGATCTAAGGAGATTTCTGGTGATGGAGGAGGCTTATGCACCAGGGTTGATTAAAACCGTTTTCAGCAACATCGAGAACAATGGCGCCCCGTGGCAATACTCACCTGAAGACCGCCTGCAGTGGGCAGAGAGCCAGGAGCTGCAAATACCTGTGATGGCCGACCTTTTTGCCAAAGGAGAAAAACCTGAATTTCTTTTCTGGGTTGGATGTGCCGGAGCTTTTGATGACAGATACCGGAAGGTAGCTCGCGCATTCACCAAACTCCTCAATTATTTGGATATCAGTTTTGCTGTCCTTGGGAAAGAGGAGTCGTGTACCGGCGATCCGGCCCGCCGCGCCGGCAACGAGATGCTCTACCAGATGCAGGCCTTGCAAAACATTGAGTTGTTTAAATCATATGGGATCAGCAAGATCCTGACTATCTGTCCTCATTGCTACAACATCTTCAAAAATGAATATCCTGACCTCGGAGGAGAGTATGAAGTGATCAACTACCTCCAGTTTCTGAACCGGGCGATGAAGAACGGGACGTTGAAGTTGAAAGCCGATCTGCTCAACGATATCTCCGTTACCTTCCATGATCCCTGTTACCTGGGCAGGGCTAATGATCATTACATAGAATCCCGGTCGATCCTGAACAATTTGACTCCCGGTGTGGTCGAAATGGAGCGACATAAAAGTTTTGCGCTCTGCTGTGGAGGTGGGGGAGGACAGTATTTCAAGGAGGCAGAAGAAGGAGAGAAAGAGATCTATATGGAGCGGACTGAAGAGGCGCTCAGAACCGGGGCTGAAGTGATTGCGACAGCATGTCCTTTTTGTATGACTATGATAACCGACGGATTAAAATATAAAAATAAAGAAGAGGAGATCAAGAACCTGGATGTGGCTGAATTAGTTGTTCAGGCGCTGGATCTGTAGCGGAAGCAATAATGAACTTTAAAACTAAACAATGGAAAAAGGAAAAGTATTGAAAAGTGGTGAGTTTCTGGTTCACGAAGTTGATGCGAATGACATCTTTATTCCGGAAGAGTTCAACGAGGAGCAGTTGATGATTGCGCAAACAATAAAGGATTTTCTGGATACTGAATTGTATGATAATCTTGATCAGATTGACTCCCCGGATCT
Source organism: uncultured Prolixibacteraceae bacterium (assembly GCA_964616825.1). Taxonomy (GTDB): domain Bacteria; phylum Bacteroidota; class Bacteroidia; order Bacteroidales; family FEN-979; genus QYOJ01. Next base: position 8,641 of record CAZTSX010000009.1, on the reverse strand, counting down.
GGAGATGATGAAGAGTATCCTCAAAAAATCAGGCGAACTGGGCCTGATGGGTATTTCGTTGCCGGAAGAATACGGGGGGTTCGGACAAGATTTTGTAACCCAGATGCTTGCTGCAGAGACTGTAGGGGCAGGATACTCCTTTTCTGTTGCTTTTATGGCGCATTGTGGCATCGGAACGTTACCCATCATGTATTATGGTAATGAAGATCAACGCCAGCGTTATGTCACAAAACTGGCCACCGGTGAGTTGCTGGGGGCCTATTGTCTGACTGAACCGGGTGCCGGTAGCGATGCCAATTCGGGAAAAACCAATGCCACACTCTCTGAGGATGGCACACATTATATACTGAACGGACAGAAAATGTGGATCACTAACGCCGGATTTGCCGATGTTCAAACCGTATTTGCAAAGATTGATAAAGACCGGGTTCTCAGTGCATTTATTGTTGAGCGGGATTATCCGGGTGTTGTCATAGCCCCTGAAGAGAAGAAGATGGGTATCAAAGGATCATCCACAGCACAGATCTTTTACAACGATGTGAAGGTCCCCGTTGGGAATCTCCTTGGAAAACGGGGAGAGGGATTTCGTATTGCCCTCAGTATTCTGCATATGGGCCGGATCAAGCTGGGAGCCAATGTTCTTGGTTCAGCTAAAAAAGCGATCAACGACTCGGTTCAATACGCTAACGAACGGAAGCAATTTAATGTGCTTATCTCCACGTTTGGTGCCATTAAACACAAGCTCGCAGAGCAGGTGATCCGCACGTTTGCCCTGGAGTCGGCTAACTATCGGGTAAGCCGGGATATTGACAAGCAAATTGATAAGGTCAAAGCAGAGGGGATGGATAAAGGCCGGGCTTCAGTTGATGGTATCGCTCATTATGCTGTTGAAGCAGCTATTTTAAAAGTATACGGCTCGGAAGTGCTTGATTACGTGATTGATGAGGCTGTTCAGATTCATGGTGGCATGGGGTATTCTGCCGAAATGGCAGTTGAACGCGGGTACCGCGACTCGCGTATCAACAGGATCTTTGAAGGAACCAATGAGATCAACCGTCTTCTTGTTGTCGATACAGCTATGAAGCGTGCGATGAAAGGTGACTTTGACCTCTTTGGAAAAGCAGGAGAACTGACTGCTGATCTAGAGCATGTAGCTGATACCCAAGGAGATGATGAGGATTATTTTCACGAGAAGATGCGCTATATACGCAACTACAAGCGTGCCATTTTATTGGTTATCAATGGCGCTTCACAAGCCTATGGCCGGAAACTGGTTCATGAACAGGAGGTACTCATGAACCTGTCGGATATGATCACGATGCTCTACGTGGCCGAATCTACCCTTCTGCGGGTACAGAAAATGGAAGCTATAAAGGGAGAGGTTGCTGTAACAATCTACAAGCATATTGTGGATGTATTGATCTATGACGCAGCCGGAATCATTATGAAAAGCGGATTCGATGCCGTGTATTCTTATGCTGAAGAAGATCAAACTGCCGGATTGATTGATGCGATCAAAATGCTTACTACGGTTAATGGTGTGAATGTGAAAGAGGCCAGGAGGGCTATCGCAGATAAGCTGATAGAGGATAACCAATATAAATTCTAACCGAAAAGATGATCCTGTTAGCTGGAGGTGGAGCATTTGAAGGAGGGTTTATGACGCTGATCATAGCCCTTATCCTGATATTTGTCATCACACTACTTGTTATTTTCCTGCGAAAGCGAATTTTTCCGATATTTTATCTGATGTATGTCAGGGTCTTTCGTGGTAAATATAGTTTCGAATACCTGGAGTTCTTCAAGAAGCACGATCTCCGAAATCCCCTGAATAATTGCATCAGGGATGAGATCACAATACACTTTTCTGTCTTTTTCAAGCTCCTGAAAGAGGCCAGCCAATATAAGACCGATATTCCAATCGAGTTCAAGGATGTACCCTACCTGATCACATTCCGTAAGCTGGTCAAGCAGTTTGGCACACCGCAATGCATCAACATCGCGCGGTTCAACCAGTCCCGCGTAAAGGTGGTGGGTTATAATGAGAAATTCCAGGAGAAGAAGATGAAGTCACTCTTTTATTTTATAGATGACCAGTTTGTGATGGGGGAATTTATCTTCTCAGAAACGCGCCGCATGGATCCCACTCAGGTGAAGGAAGCGCTATCCCAGAAATACCTTGACGGGGAGACGCTGAAAAGCGACACAGTCTATATTCTTGGGCCGCAGGGAAATATGTTGAATTATCACGATAACGGGTTCTTTGCAGCTGTGAAGTACTTATACCGTGGGGATGATCATCTCAACGAGATCATGAAAGATGTATTTGCCCATGCTCATGAGAACGGAAAGGCGTTTAAAAAAGCAATGATTCAGGAAGAGCTATTGAACCGTTTTTGATTCAGCCGGTTTTTCCGGTTTCTTGCCGGATTTCTTTCCCGGGGTTGAGATCTTCACAGTGATCTCTTCTTTCTTCTTATCAAACCCTACGGAAATATGATCTTTTGGCTTCAACTTGGTTTTGATGATCTCTTCTGCCAGTTCATCTTCGATATATTTCTGGATAGCTCGTTTGAGGGGCCTGGCACCAAATTGTGAGTCCCATCCCTTTTCAGCAATGAAGTCTTTGGCTTCCGGTGTGATCTCAATGCTGTATCCCATTCCTTTCACACGTTCATACAGCTGAGCCAGTTCGATGTCGATAATCCTATGGATACCTTTTCGTTCGAGGGCGTTGAAAATGACTACATCGTCGATCCGGTTCAAAAATTCAGGAGCAAAGGCTCTCTTCAGTGCATTCTCAATCACGCTCCGGTTGTGTTCGGCTGAAGAGGACTTTTTGGCTGAGGTGGTAAATCCAACTCCCTGTCCGAAATCCTTCAGCTGGCGTGAACCGATGTTAGAGGTCATGATCACGATGGTGTTTTTAAAATCAACACGTCGTCCGTAACTATCTGTTAGCACTCCGTCGTCGAGAACCTGCAGCAGGAGATGGAAAACATCAGGGTGTGCTTTTTCAATTTCATCCAGCAGAACGATAGAGTAGGGGCGACGACGGATTTTTTCAGTAAGTTGTCCGCCCTCTTCAAAACCGACATATCCCGGAGGAGCACCAATCAGGCGGGAGACAGCGAATTTCTCCATGTATTCGCTCATATCAACCCTTACCAGGGCATCTTCGGTGTCAAAAAGATATTTTGCCAGGACCTTGGCAAGGTGTGTTTTTCCGACGCCTGTAGGGCCAAGGAAGATAAACGTTCCGATTGGCTTGGCAGGATCTTTCAATCCTGCCCGGTTTCGGCGAATTGCTTTGACAACCTTTTTAATCGCCTCCTTCTGACCTATCACAGATTGATCAAGTTCCTCTTCCATGTTAATCAACCGTTCCCCTTCGTTGCGGGCAATTCGTTTCACAGGAATCCCTGTCATCATGGCGACCACTTCGGCTACATTCTCTTCGGCGACGGTTTGCCGGTTGATTTTTGCTTCCTCTTCCCATTTCCGTTTCTCACGTTCCAGAGTCTCCTGCAACTTCCGCTCACTATCCCGGAGGTCGGCAGCTTCTTCAAACTTCTGACTGTTGATGGCATCGACCTTCTCTTTCTTGGCTACCTCAATCCGGTTCTCAATATCGATGATATTTTGCGGAACATGGATGTTGGAGATATGAACCCGGGCGCCTGCTTCATCCATTGCATCAATGGCTTTGTCGGGGAGGTAACGGTCTGAAATATACCTGTTTGTTAGTGAAACACAGGAATCTATTGCATCATCTGTATAGTTGACCAGGTGGTGATCCTCATATTTCTCTTTGATATTTTTCAGGATTTCCAGGGTTTCATCCGCTGTTGTAGGATCTACCAGCACTTTCTGGAAACGGCGTTCGAGCGCTCCATCCTTTTCAATGTACTGTCTGTATTCATCCAGCGTAGTGGCGCCAATGCATTGGATGTCGCCACGGGAAAGGGCAGGCTTGAACATGTTGGAAGCATCGAGAGAGCCGGATGCATTTCCTGCTCCGACAATGGTGTGTATCTCATCGATGAATAGAATGATGTCAGGATTCTTTTCCAGTTCATTCAGCACTGCTTTCATGCGTTCTTCAAACTGCCCGCGGTATTTGGTGCCTGCGACAAGAGAGGCTAAATCAAGCGATACGATCCGTTTATGAAAAAGAGCCCGGGAGACTTTCCGTTGAACGATTCGAAGGGCGAGACCTTCTGCGATAGCAGATTTTCCGACTCCCGGCTCACCTATAAGTATCGGATTGTTCTTCTTCCGTCGGCTCAGGACCTGGGAGATGCGTTCCAATTCCAGCTCGCGACCAACAATTGGATCCAACCGGTCTTCCTCGGCCGCACGGGTGATGTCCCGGCCAAAATTATCAAGGACAGGGGTTTTTGATTTTGATTCGGAGGGTCGTTTCGATGAACTACTGAATCCTTTTCCGCTCTCTTCCGGTTCCTCTTCATCATCATCTTTCGGCAGGATGTCCTTGGGTTCAAACATGCTTTCTCCACGGACATTGGTCAGGATGGACTTCAGTTCTTCTGAGACGGCACCGTATGAGATTCCGTATCCGGAGAATGTCTTGGTAACCAGGTTGTTTTCGTCTTTCAGGATCGCCAGCAACAAGTGTTCCGTCCCAATCAGTTCGCTATTGAATATTTTAGCTTCCAGGTATGTTATCTTTAAGGCTCTTTCAGCTTGCTTGATGAGTGGGATGTGGTCTCCTGAGATCGATTTTTCCGTGTGGTTGGCAACAGATGTTTCAAGGCGTTTACGCATATCTGTCAGGTCGAGACCAAGATTGCGGAGAATTTTGACAGCCAAACCTTCGCCTTCGCGAATGATTCCCAATAGAAGATGTTCAAGTCCGATGTAGTTATTACCCAGTCGATGAGCCTCTTCCCGGCTATATATCAGTACGTCTTTGACGCGTTGTGAAAATTTTGCTTCCATTTCGGCTCTTTTTAAATTGCCTGCGGTTCAAATATACAAAAATCAAACCATCATGATAAACCTGTAAAAATGACTGAAAACCAAAAATACGACCGAAACCCGGACCCTCTGTCCGGACGTCTGATAATTATTAACAGGAAGATGTTCATAATCATCAAAAAAAGATCTAAAAAATCCTGGTTTTCTCACGAAATTTTGGTATTTTCGTTGTTATATATTTCATAATATATTATTCAGATTATCAGACAGTTAATTTTATATAAATATGGGTGAAACGGGAGAAAAAATCGTTCAGGTAAACATTGAGAACCAGATGAAGACAGCTTACATCGATTATTCGATGTCGGTTATCGTTGCCAGGGCTTTACCTGACGTCAGAGATGGATTGAAACCAGTCCATCGCCGGGTACTTTTTGGCATGTCAGAGTTGAGTGTTTTTTCTAACAGACCATATAAAAAATCGGCGAGAATAGTAGGGGAGGTGCTTGGAAAGTATCACCCTCATGGCGATACCTCTGTCTATGATGCCATGGTACGGATGGCCCAGGATTGGAGCCTGAGGTACCCTTTGGTAGACGGTCAGGGGAACTTTGGCTCGATCGACGGGGATAATCCTGCGGCCATGCGATACACCGAAGCCCGACTGAGGAGAATCGCAGAAGAGCTGCTGTCTGATCTGGACAAAGAGACAGTAGATTTCAAGCTTAATTTCGATGATACATTGAATGAGCCGACTGTCATGCCGGCAAAGATACCAAATCTCCTGATCAATGGAGCCTCCGGGATCGCTGTTGGTATGGCTACCAACATGCCTCCCCATAACCTGTCGGAGGTAATTGATGGTACGATCGCCTACATTGACGACAATTCGATCACCATTAAGGGCTTGATGAAGTTTATCAAAGCCCCAGATTTTCCTACTGGCGGAGTGATCTATGGCCATGATGGCGTCAGGGAAGCATATGAAACCGGGAGGGGCCGGATCATGATGCGCGGAGAGGCCAGGATTGAGACTGACGAGAACGATAAGGAGAGGATCGTTGTAACTTCCGTACCCTATCAGGTAAACAAGTCGGAAATGATCAAAAAGACTGCCGACCTGGTCAATGATAAACGAATCGAGGGGATCACAGACATACGGGATGAATCGGATCGTAACGGTGTCCGTATTGTGTACGAATTAAAAAAAGAGGTGATTACCAACGTAGTTTTAAATAAGCTTTATCAGTACACACCTCTTCAGACTTCCTTCAATGTCAATAATATAGCCCTTGTTAAGGGGCGTCCAATGATGCTCAACCTGAAGGATCTGATCAAACATTACGTCGCTCACAGGCATCAAGTTGTTATCAGGCGGACTAAATACGAGCTAAGCGAAGCCGAGAAACGGGCACATATTCTTGAAGGGTTGCTCATTGCACTTGATAATCTGGATGAGGTAATTGCATTGATCCGGGCATCTCAAACACCTGATGAGGCCAGAACAGGGCTGATGGAGAGCTTTAACCTATCTGAGGTTCAGGCAAAAGCGATTCTGGATATGCGTTTGCAACGATTGACCGGACTGGAGCGTGAGAAGATCCGGAGTGAATATGATGAGCTGCAGCAGAAGATCGAATACTATAAGAAAGTATTGGCTGATGAATCGATACGCATGGGCATCATTAAGGATGAGATGCTTGAGATCAAAGAGAAGTATGGCGATGAATCACGCTCCGAGATTGTTTACGCCGCTTCTGATTTTCGGATTGAAGATACCATTCCTGATGAGGATGTGGTAATTACCATCTCACACCTGGGATATATCAAGCGAACACCACTTTCGGAGTACCGCAGGCAACACCGGGGAGGGAAGGGGCATAAAGGAACCGAAATTCGCGATGAAGATTTCCTTGAGCATCTATTTGTTGCAACCAATCACAATTACCTCCTTTTGTTTACTGAGAAAGGGAAGTGCTTCTGGTTGCGTGTATTTGAGATCCCGGAAGGGGCGAAGACCTCCAAAGGGAGAGCCATTCAGAATCTCCTGAATATTGAGACAGATGATAAGGTAAGAGCCTACATTAATGTGAAAAACCTGAAAGATGAGGAGTATATCAACTCCAATTTCATCACCATGGCAACCAAACTGGGGACGATCAAGAAGACTACCCTGGAGGCCTACTCCCGCCCACGGCAAAACGGCATCAACGCCATAACTATTAATGAGGGAGATCAGTTGCTGGAAGCCAGGTTAACGAACGGAGATGATGAAGTTGTAATGGCATTAAAATCGGGAAGGGCTATACGTTTCAACGAAGAGAAGGTGCGTGCGATGGGAAGGAATGCTGCAGGGGTACGTGGAATCAGGATTTCTGGAAAAGATGATGAGGTGGTTGGAATGATATGCATTCCTAAGGATAAAAAGTGCGAGATTCTGGTTGTTTCTGAAAATGGGTATGGAAAGCGCTCTGATATTGAGGACTACAGGGTAACCAACAGGGGCGGAAAAGGAGTGAAAACGATCAATATTACAGAGAAGACCGGAAAATTGATCGCTATCAAGCAGGTAACTGACACGGATGACCTGATGATCATCAACCGTAGCGGAATCATCATCCGAATGGGTGTGGTCAACCTTCGAGTGATTGGCCGGGCTACACAAGGTGTCCGGTTACTCACAATCAAAGAGGGTGATCAGATCGCTGCCGTAGCGAAAGTTGAGGTTGAAGTGGAAGATCCCGACGACCTGGAAGAGGGACCGGAAAGTATGGATAATAGTACCGGAGAGGATTCGCCATCAGAAAATAATTGATAAGAAGTTAACAATTAAAGATTTCATTTTTATAAATTTGCAATTGATCAATAATTGGAACCAACCGGAACCCAAATTACAATTTATGAAAAAAATCGCAATTTTAATGGTAATGGTATTAGCCGTTTCCATTGCATTCGGACAAAAGAATGTTCGTCAGACTGCTTCTAACTACCTGAGATCAGGCAAATTAGACAAAGCTGTAACAGCGATCAATGAATGTGTTGAGAATCCTTCAACTATTCAGGATGCGCGTTCCTGGTTTATCAGGGGAAACATCTATCTGGAGATTGCTAATTCAACAAATGAGAAATATTCATCGCTTGATCCTGACCCGCTGCCCAAAGCAATTGAATCCTATAGAAAGGCGATAGAGTATGATACGAAAAAGAATTTCTATGAGGATATTATTAACAAGCTAAACTGGCAGAGGAACAATTTGTATAACAAGGCTGTGGATTCATACAATCAGGCAACCACTGCGATGAATAATAATCAACCGGAAGCGGCCAGGGAACATTACCTTGCTGCGATGAATTATTTTGCCGGCGCTGTCGACGTGATTGCAGTAGCAGACCTGGCTGATACTGTCGCCATGTTAAATACTGCTTACTGTGCATCCCTCGGTGAGGATCTCGAGAGTGCGAAGAAGTACTATGTGATGCTCCTGGAAGCAGGCTATAAGACACCAGCTATATTCGTCAGTTTATCAGATATTTACAGAAGTCAGGAAGATGTAGAAAATGCGCTGGAAATCATTCGGCAGGGGAAAGAGGCATTCCCGGGTGATCCAACTGTTTTTCTTGGCGAGACTAGCGTCTTTCTGACATTCAACATGGCGGATCAGGCGCAGACTAATTTGCTTGAATATATCGAAACAGATAC
>CAZTSX010000008.1:105584-129229 GCA_964616825.1 uncultured Prolixibacteraceae bacterium | reverse complement strand
AAGGGTTGGGCTGTTCGCCCATTAAAGTGGCACGCGAGCTGGGTTCAGAACGTCGCGAGACAGTTCGGTCCCTATCTGTTGTGGGCGTTGGAAGTTTGAAGTCACCTGACTCTAGTACGAGAGGACCGAGTTGGACGAACCTCTAGTGTATCTGTTGTGGTGCCAACTGCATCGCAGAGTAGCTACGTTCGGATGAGATAAGCGCTGAAAGCATCTAAGCACGAAACTCAGACTAAGATGAGACTTCCTTTAAGGGTCGTTCAAGACTAGGACGTTGATAGGCTGCAGGTCTAAAGACAGTAATGTCAAAGCCGAGCAGTACTAATTACCCGTATGCTTTCTACTTGTGAAACGTTTTGCGTCTCTTCGGAGACGCAATTAATCACGTTTCTACTGTGTTGATTTGAAGATTTTGGTTGTGTTTTCTTTCATATATTGTCATAACGGTTTTACGGTGACTATAGCAGTGGTGTTCACCTCTTCCCATTCCGAACAGAGTCGTTAAGCCCACTCACGCAGATGGTACTGCTATACCAAGCGGAAGAGTATGTAGTTGCCGATTTTTTCTAAACCCCGGACTTTTGTCCGGGGTTTTTTTTTCCTGAAAAGAGAAAACAATATTTTCGTGGGTAATTCGTACTTTTATAGGCAATTTGAGTCTCATATGTGCAAACGTCTCACTCCTTTTTTCATTTTTCTCTTTTGCTACTTGTCACCCTTTGCACAGAATGCACAACCTGACTCTGTTCCTGTTCATGCTCCTGATCCTGACCCCGTTCCTCTGGACTCAGCCAAAATCTCTTTCTTTTACAATGACGTCGGCCGGACAGGTGGTATGAAACTCCATACCCTCGATACATCGATTTATGGATTCCAGAACTACGACCTGTTAACAAAATACGACGCCTTTTACGCAACACTGGGTAATATAGGATCCGCCTACAACAACCTGATGCCCTATCCCTTCTGGCAACGCAGTGGGTTTGACTATGGGATTCATACATTCGACAACTATCTTTACCAGAATGATAGTGTCAAATATTACCGTTTGGTAAAAACCTATACAGAGCTGGAGTATGTTCAGGGAGCTCACAAAGAGCTTAATTTCATTGCAAGGTTCAGCCGTAATCTCTGGAAAAGCCTGAACCTGGGATTCGATTTTCACGTTTCAAACGCTCCGGGAGCCTACCTGAGACAGAAAACAAACAGGATCAATTTCGTCCTTACAGCCCAGTTCTTCTCTAAAACAAAGCGGTATGGTGTGATAGCCAACTTCCTTATCAACCGGATCAAGAATGAAGAGAATGGTGGTATTAAAAAAGACAGTCTCTTTGAAGAAAATATCGAAAAAAACAGGCAGGTCATCCCGGTAAATCTGCAAGCTGCACAGAACAGGGTGAAAGAGTCTGGGTTTTATATGAAACATTTTTTCGACCTGACCCATCAAGATCCACAACGCCCCGATTCATTGATCAAACAAGGAAAGCGTTTAGACTTTGGGCGGATTATGTATTCATTTCAGTACAATCGCAAGACATTCAACTTTCTGGATAGCGATATCGACACTGGTTTTTTTCGGAATAACCACCTCATCGATACCCTGGACACACGTGATTCCATCACTGTTCAGAAGATCATCAACGAAATCAGCTGGACCAATCCCAGCCACAATCCAAAAAAGAGATACCGAATCCTGCAACTTGAAGGAAAGATCAAATACCAGTATATCGAGGTAACCAACCACTCCCTGAAACGATACTTTAACCAGGTTATCCCTTCCGGATGGGCCTCATTTCGTCCGTTTAAGACCCTTAGCGTAGAAGCATACGTTGACTATGTACTTGGTGATTACAATGAAGGCGATTTAAGTGGGATGGTTCGAATCAGTCAGGTATTAGGCAGAGAGGGAAAGAATGCAGGAACGATCAGCCTTCTTGGTCATTACAAATACCAGAAACCGGGCTGGTTTTATGAACATTACCTGGGCAATAACTTCGTCTGGGATACGACCTGGTACCGACAGGGACTCATTTCCGCATCTGCCATATATCGCTACAAATTTCTGACTCTTGGAGGGAGTATGAGCCGGCTTACTAACTTTGTTTATCTCGATTCACTGGCCATGCCAGCTCAGGAAACTGATGGAATCGGATATATCTGTGCCTGGCTGAACACCGACATCGACCTCTGGCGATTCAAATTCAAAGGACAATTTGCCTACCAGACTGTTCAGGGATCCAACGTAATCCGTGTCCCTGCCTTTATGGGAAACCTGACAATCTACTTCACGCAACCACTTTTCAAAGGAACTGCAGTGATTCAGCCCGGTCTGAACTTCTTTTACAACACATCCTATGGTGCTGAAAGCTATATGCCAGCAACCCGAATGTTCTTCCTGCAGGATAAGCGTGAAATAGGCAACTACGTTTACATGGATGTCTTTTTAAATGTGAAGATCCAGCGTGCCCGAATCTATGTCACATACTCCCACTTTAATGCTTCCTTCATGGGACGCAACTACTATATGGTGCCAAATTATCCAATGCCAGATGCCGCATTCAAATTCGGCTTGAGCTGGCGGTTTCATGACTAAACTCAACAATGCATCTATGCAGAAATGAAGGAATGCCGGGACTAGTAATATCAGTCTCTCTTCTACTTGAATTTTGTGCTTTAAGCTTGAACCCGCAGAAAAATGATTCAATAATTAGTATCACTACTGTCCGGTTAACAAAGATATAAAAGTCTGGGAAGGCTGAATATATATGGGATTGAAGTTCTTTGAAATATTTTTCGATTTGAAATCAAAATCTTTAAAAGTGTCGAAACCCTTTAAACCTGCAGAATTGCTGGCCAGAGTTAGAACTCATCTTCACTTAAAACTAATAAAAGATGAATTAGGACAGAAGAACCAGTCGCTGGCTGAAAAGAATGATGAGTTGCTTTTGTTGAATACCACAAAGGACAAACTACTCTCTATCATCAGTCACGACCTGCGTGCCCCAATGGGAACGCTCAAAGAGATCCTCGATTTCATCATGGAGCATTACGAGGACCTGGACCACCATAAACTGCAGGAATCATTGGAGAGTATCCGCGATAGCATTGAGTCCTCCTATACCCTTGTGGAGAATCTTCTTTTCTGGGCACGAAACCAGCGGGGTGATATTTCGTATGAGCCAGCTATGAAAGATGTGAAGAAGATCATAGCAGAGTCAATCAAACTGATGACAGCAAGCGCCACAGCTAAGAACATTAAATTAAAAAGCAATTTTTCAGCGACTGAAAAAGCCTTCTTTGATTCCAATATGATCAGCGTTGTGATCCGGAACCTGATCAACAATGCAATTAAATTCACCCGGGAAGGAGGAAACATAGCCATCACTGTTAAAGACTACAAGAGGGATCCTGAGAATTTGTTGCTGGTAGAGGTAAAAGATAATGGGATCGGGATGAATCCCAATGATCTAAACATCATCTTCAGTGACGGAACCACCCGAGCCAAATCAGGTACAGGCCTGGAGAAAGGGAGTGGACTGGGACTTAAACTCTGCCGGGAGTTTGTTGAGAAAAATGGAGGTAAGACCTGGGCTGAAAGCAAACCTGGAAAAGGGAGTATATTCTACTTCACCCTGCCAAAGAAAGCAATTTAATTCCGGCAATTCGAAAATCGCATATTGAGATTCGGAGAGGTACAGGTCTCATCAGTGAAGAACGCAATCCTGGTAGCCGTTGAGAGTACATTGATCTTTTCGAGTGAAACAAGTCCACCAACATAGATTAACGGAAGGCTCACAGCATCCCGAACCTTCAAGGCATCTTCAAGAAAATAGCCTTCCGAAAAAGGCTCCGGCTTCAGTCATTACCTCACGCACTACCTCCCGCATGAAACGAATCCGGTTCTCAAAGGAACCACTATATTCGTCTTTTCTTTTATTCGTGTAGAGAGAGAAACTGACTTGATCTCCTCCCTGTTCTTGGTGATCAAAGGATAATCCACTTTGGGATACAGGTGCATAGGCAACTGTTGTATTTGCGACTCCACCGGCAGAGACCGCCCGGTGATTATCGATCAGGTCATTGGAAACCATGTGCCCGGGCGACATTCCTTCAAAAGCAGCAGCCCGGATAGAGCGGTTCCTGAGGAGTAAAGGGCCCGGTTTTGCTGGAGTAAAAAGAGGAGTTTCCATATGTCTCAGTCCGATTTAGAGAGTTGGATAGCAAACGAATTTATAACTTTTTTCATTTTTTTCTTGCAAACCCGGAATTGTTATTTATCTTTGTTTATAATTAGTCTAAATTAATTTTAAAATTACAACCATGAAAACATATACAACGTTTATCTCCGCCCTGCTGCTGGCGGTTTCAATGGTTGCCAGCAACGCTTCAGCAACCGTTCATACTATACTTGTTGGCAACTTTTATTTTAATCCTTCAGTAATCACTGATGTGCAGGTGGGCGATACGATCAAATGGCAATGGGTAGAAGGAAATCACACAACCACATCTACGACGATTCCATCAGGTGCAGCCAGCTGGGATGCTCCGATGAATACTGGGAATCAGGTGTTTGAATATACGGTAACCATGCCTGGAACCTATAGTTACAAATGCACTCCCCATTCATCTATTCAGATGGGTTCGTTTACCGCAGTTAGTGTACCCTTGTTTTTGATTGTAACCCCTGACAACCAGAACGTAACGTTCTCTCATGGAACCACAACATTTGACGTTGCATCCAACACGAATTGGACCGCAATCAGCGATCGATCCTGGTGTACTGTAACTCCATCAGGATCCGGTAACGGAATCATCACGGCAACCTTTACTGAGAATCTGTCGGTTACTCAACGTACAGCGTGGATTACCATAGCCGGTGAAGGAACAATGAATGATCTGGTTTCAGTTACACAAGATGGATCCAGTGTAGGAGTGGATTCCAAAGAAGAAATCTCTTTCCGGATCTACCCGAACCCGACATCAGGTGTTTTCAACCTGGTTCCCGGAAAAATATCCAACATCACCATGGAACTGCATATTCTTGATTTCACCGGCAAAACATTGCAGTCGGAGATGTTATCGGGAAACACCAGCTACCGTCTGGATATCAGTAGTTTTGCTGAAGGAGTCTATTTTGTGAGGATGAAAGACGGGGAAACTAGTGTAACCAAACGGGTTGTGAAATCCAATTAATCCTGGTTAATGTTTGATCACACGTACCACAATAGATTTAAAGAAAGGTGTTTTGCTGCGTGAGTCTGTTGTTGAAGGAACAATCAAGTTCCCTTCGGGGTAATAGGTTGCAACGTTCCCCACAGTAATATTGAATGGACGGGCTTTTAGCCCTTCCATTCTCCCTGTTTCATTCTCGAGAGTCACTTTTTCATTCTTATCAACTCCCAGTCGTTGCATATCTTCCGGATTCATCAGTACAATCCATCGTTCTGACTGTTCCCTGAACAAGTCAAATTCGTCGTAGACGATCGAGTTAAACTGTCCTTCACTGCGAATTGTCATCATCCGAAACTGACCACTTTCCCCTTTCAATTCCGGTATTTTTACACTTGAAAAGTTCGCTTTCCCACCGGGGGTTGGAAACACTGGTTGATGGAATACCCTTCCATCTACATGAAATTCCCGGTTTCGTTTGATATGTCTGATCTCCTCAAAACCAGGAATGACCTCTGAGATAGTTTTCCGAATCTCATCATGATCTTTGAACCTGGAAAAATTTATCGATTCCTTTTCAAGAACGTTAACAGCAATATCACAAATGATATCCACCTCTGATCGAACATGAGCCAGCCTGATGATCCCGCCATCGCTTAATCTGACAAAGTTGAACATCGATTCCTGTGTCGTACTCTGTTTCTCTTCATCCCTGGCCGCTGCAGGCAGGATTACCACCTCCTGCCCTACTCCATGCACATGCCCCTGATTTAATGTGGTGGCAATATATGTTTTGAATGGGATCTGGTCCAATGCCTTCTCAGCAAACCGGCTATCTGGATTGGAAGCATAAAGATTGCCTCCCATCATTAATGCAAACGTGATCCTCTCTTCCATAGCAGCTTTCATACACGACATCGTATCCAGTCCTTCAGTGGCAGGTAACATGACATGGAAAAGTTTTTCGATATTCCTGACAATTGTTGGTTGAAGCGAAGGGGTCATGCCAACTGATCCAATCCCCTGTACATTGCTATGGCCACGGATAGGCATCAATCCGGCTCCTTCTTTCCCGACCATGCCACGAAGTAGTGCCAGATTGACAATGGATTCAATATTTTCAACTCCATGTGTTTGTTGGGTAATACCCATCGCCCAGCCGAAGATCGATTTTGAAGAGTGCAGGTACAGTGACGCAACCTCTCTTATCATCGTTTCAGGTACGCCTGATTTCATGGTAATTTCATCCCAGGAAACTGTCTGGACTTCACTCCTGAACGAACCGAAATGGTTCGTATGAGCATTTATAAATTGTTGTTCTTCTCCTCCCGCCTCCAATACAGCCTTGCAAACTCCCAGGATGAATGCTACATCCCCACCAATATGGGGTTGAATATATACTGAAGCGATCTGAGATCCACCTGCCATCAAGGAGCGAAGGTCATTGGGTAATGCGAAACGAATGAGGCCTGGTTCCCTGATGGGATTTACGATTATTACTTTTCCTCCCCGGCGGCGGCACTTGATCAATTCCTTGAGGAGTCTCGGATGATTTGATGCCGGATTCGCGCCAAAAATGAAGATCAGGTCGGCTTGTTTCAAATCAGTCAACTCAACTGTGGCAGTCCCGGTGCCGACAGTCGACTTCAGTGCGACTCCGGTAGCCTGGTGACAATACATGGCGCAGTTGGTAATGTTGTTGATGCCAAGCAATCTGCCAAAGAGTTGCAAGAGGAATGCAGCTTCGTTTGAAGCACGTCCTGAACTGTAAAAGAAAGTTGATGAGGGATCTGTAATTCGCAAACGCCCGCTGATTACCGAAATAGCTTCATCCCATGAAACAGGTGAATAATGTGTGTCATTATGTTTCTTATAGAGGGGGGTATTCAACCGGCCCAATCTTTCGATGGATCTGGGAGTGAGAGCTCGCATACCGGTAATGCTCGTCTGGTGGAAGAACTCGGATGGAATCTCCGGTTGGATATCAGTCAGTTGAGCCTGGATCCCTTTTTTACACACTTCGGGGAAGTCTCCTGTTTCATTTCTCATAGCGCCATCCACTCCGCCCATTCCAACGGCGCATGTCTTGCAGCTATTTTTTGACAGGAGCGTGCTCATCAACTTGATGGGACCAACCTGCCTGGCTACACCCAAAGAATATTTGATGGAAGAAAAACCTCCTGTTACTTTCATTTTTTAGTAAAAATCATCTCCCGTATTCACATTCATTAAGCTAAACTCCTCTGCTTCTTGATCTCTTCATAGGCTGCGCTGATCTGCTGAAATTTTTCCGTCGCAGCCTTTTTGATGTTGTCACCGAGGTGAGCTACTTTATCCGGATGATGCTTTTTTGCCATCTCCCGGTATGCTTTTTTCACTTCGCTATCCGTAACGTTTTTGGTAATCTCCAGGACATCGTAAGCCCAGTTCTGATTCTTCACAAACATGGCGTGAATTGAATAGTAATCGGCATTCGACACGCCCATATATCCAGAGATTATTTCAATCACAGCCACCTCTTCAGGATGGTATAAGCCATCGGCAGCTGCAATACCAAAGAGGAAATGCACTAATTGAAGCTTCGATGAGTCATCCATAAATTGTCCAACCTGGGCGCTTACCTCCCTTACATCAATATCCTGTTTCAGGATCTCACCCAGCATCTGAATTAGTTTTTGGCCTTCTACCTCGCCAAAATTCTGATAATAGAATCTCTTGACATATTCTAACTCAGATTTCATCACTTTCTGGTCGGCTTTCATGACCGCTGCTGAAAGCACCAGCAAACTCATGGCGAAATCACCACGGGGAGTACCTCTGTAAGCAAATTGGCCTGAGCCCATGCCTTCAAACATTGATCCGAGTGCAAATCCAAGAATAGCACCTATCGGCCCGCCAAACGCCCAACCCAGACCTCCTCCGATCCATTTCCCATACCCTCTCCGCTTCCGGGAGGAACGAGGATC
The DNA here is from genome assembly GCA_964616825.1 of uncultured Prolixibacteraceae bacterium. Classification (GTDB taxonomy): domain Bacteria; phylum Bacteroidota; class Bacteroidia; order Bacteroidales; family FEN-979; genus QYOJ01. The sequence goes on along the minus strand of CAZTSX010000008.1, from coordinate 121,094 downwards.
ATGATCCGGTTTCTGTTGGTCCTCTCCACTTTGCTGACTCTCTTCATCTGAGGATTTTTTTCGCATACTAAACAGCGCATAGACAAGAATTCCGACTACAACCAGAATGATAATTGTTGACACGTTCATATCATCGTTTTATTAAACCTAACCTTCTTAAATGCTTCACTATCTGTTTCTGATTCACGAAATGATTAATGAATATTTTCAGAAGGAGGCAGGTTATATTCTTCTTCTATCTTAATTCCAAGCGTTTTCAGTTGCTCGAGGATGGGCGTATAGATCTCCGGGATAACAGGAATGTGAACCCCAGTGGCGGTTATCTTTCCATCCAGAATCATTTCCACTCCAATCGCCGCCGGCAAGGCCACAGTTCGTGCCACAGAGGTCTCTTCACCAGGGATTCCGAAATCAATCATCCTTGACCGGATCACCTCCTTCCGGCCATCAGAAAAACCGGCCAGAAATGTATGTTGCAGTACGATCATATCCCGTTCATCATCTTTCAGGCTCATCTTACGGATCATCAGGTCAGATACCACATCGAAGGGTGATGCCATCCCCCGGTTGATTGGTGTATCATCAAGCAGGCCGAGCCACTTTAGTGCTTGGTGAGCTAGTGAATTGGTGAACTCGTGATCCGTGACTCGTGACTGGTACTTCATCAGATCTGTATACGTCATGCCGGTCATATCGATAGGATCGTATGAGAAGAGATTCAGCTGTTTCATCTCATCCAGGATCTCACACCATCCCTGGTTACGGAATGTACCCCTGTACATGGTCTGCACTTCCGGAATCCCATATAGATCGATGTATATCAGTGAGTCCCTGTTGGGGTATACCTCCAGGGTTCCGGCACGGGGACATTCAACGATAAATGGATTTTTGAACAGATCAATTGTAGGAACATTTACTGCTTTGCCATGCCGAAGGTATACTCCATCGCTGTTGCCGGCCATCAACACCCCTTTCGGGCTCCATGTAAACTTATACCCAAAGGGATTGTCTGACGCTTCCGGTGCAGGCAGGGCTCCGCAAAATGAGTAGAACTCCAGCACAGCACCCTCCTTTTCATGAATGTAATCAATGATCCGCATGGCTGACATATGGTCGATACCGGGATCCAGGCCAAGTTCGTTTAATAAAATCACGCCAGCCTCCCTGGCTGCTTCATCCAACGCATTCATCTCCGGTTTAACATAGGAGGTAGTCACCATGCTCTTCCTGTATTTCAGACAAAGGGTAGCTACGCCAATATGAAATCCAAAAGGCAGCAGGCTTACAGTAATATCATTACAGGCAATCATTTCTGCCAGCATTTTCTCATCCGAGGCATCCCAATTGATCGACTCGCCGTTGGGATGTCTGTTAATCATCTCTTGAGCACGATCGGGTGTGTTAGAAGCAACAGTCAGGTGATAATTCCTGTTGAGGAGATACCGGATAATGGGTTGAGCAACAAGGCCGGAGCCGAGGATGAGGACTTTTTTCATAGGTTAGTTGAGTTAGCTGTGAGCAGTGTATCTTGAATTGTGAATCGTGAATCGTGAATTATAAAACGTAAAAGTATAATGAATAATTGATATTTGTTTTTTGTTTTTTGGAATTTGAATTATTGCAGGTAATGTTCCAGGTATTTGTATTCCGGCGTCAGTTTCCCATTAAGAAGAATCAGTCCTTTTTTGATCGCCCGTGGCAGATTCAGGTCATCATAAGTTTTATTAAAATCGGCTTCGGCAATCGGTTTAATAAAGTTTATCAATACATCACCAAAACTCTCCGACGCATCCCGGGGGAGCTCAGCCGGCAGGATGTCGACGGCCATCATCAGAAGTCCCTCTTTATCGTGACCATCGCTGATCGTCTCTGTCTCAGGATCGTAAACATAAATCGGTTTTTCGATGGTAGCCGGTTTGAGAGCACATTCAATTGAGCCTTCCACGTCGATGCTGATATCTCCAATGACAGTCAGTTTCGGACGCCCGCTTGCATACAGCTTTTTAACTGCTTTTTTGGCCACCAGTCGGGGGTACTTGGGATCCCAGTAAACGCAATTGATCAGCATCGAAATTGAGGGAAGGTACTGCTCGAATTTACTTCGGTAATTTTCGGGGTGCGTATAATAGTCTTGCAGTTCAAATGGCTGCCCGTCAATACGCTCTACCAAATCATCCTCTCTGAAGACCACTTTGTAAATCAGATTATTTGGTAGATTTTTGCGACTCTCAAGAGTCAGTAATTTTTCAGGAGTAATCTCTTTCACCGGAAGCCAGCTCAGGATCTCCTGTGCTCCTTGCGAAACATTCCCGTATCCTGTAAATGCAACAACGAAAGGACTAAGTTCTAAAGGGATCCCTTTTTCGGCGATCGCCCTTCCGACATCAGAGATCGCCTCTTTGGCCTCCTTCAGGGAGTCGTAATCTTTCGCTTGTTTCAGGTTTGTGAATTCGTTTTCAAAACCATAATCCTGCAGGCGCAAACCCAACGACCATAAGGAATTTATCATGCCTGCAAGGCCTGCATGACGTCCAAAAAAGATGAGTCGATTATCCTGTTCATCCACCACCTTTTCATACTCGATCAGGTTGCACTTCAATTCCATCATGCGTTTGAGCATCGGCATGTTGTACGATTGGCCTTTGATGACATGTGAGAAAAAGACATAGGTTTTTTTAGGCTCAAAGAAATCGTCCGGGATCTCTTTCACCCCAAAGATCACATCGCAATTCTTCAGATCACCGCCAATTTTTGCCCCGGCTTTCCTGTACTCCTCATCCGTAAAAATCCGTTTGTCAGAAGTTTGAACCAGGATATCAAGTTTCTCCTGATCAGTCAGTCTTTTCACATGTTTCGGCGTTAAGGGTGCTCGCCGTTCCATCGCGTATTTATCTTCGTGACGGATGCCTATCAGTTTAGTCATAGATCGAGTAGTTTTTAGTACCCGGCAAAAGTAAAAAAAGGGGTTGAGATTTCAAAGATACTCGTTACTCGATGCTCGATGTTGGATGTTGGATGTTGGATGACGGATACCGGATGCCGGATGTTTGTAGACTGCTCTGTTATTCCTCTGTATTTCGCTTGTAGCCAATCTGCTTTCTGGATTCCTGGGGTGGATTCAGTAGTTGTTTCAGGGCTTCGAATATCAACTGAATGTCTTCACTATTTCTTGTTACCTGGTGCTCAAATTCCTTCAATCTCAACAATAAGTCTTTATGAGTTAGTAACATTTCCCGCATCTTTGTAAACACCCTGATAATATGGATACTTGTTTCGATTGCTCTTTGACTATTCAAAATGCAAGCAAGCATTGTAACTCCTTGTTCACTGAAACAAAAAGGTGCATGCCGCAAGCCAATCATGTCTGATTTGGAGGACGCAAATTGCGTCCTCCAATTTTGAAGCTCCTCGTTTGTCAATTCAAACATAAAATCTTCAGGGAAACGATCAATATTTCGCCTTACAGCTTCTTTTAATCGTTTTGTTTCTACTCCATATAATTCAGCAAGATCACGATCTATCATGACTTTCTGCCCTCTGATTAAGTAGATTTTATTGATTATCGTTTCTTCTGGTATTATTCCTAACTTTTGCTGTTTCATATTACAGATTTTATCGTACCACAAATTATGATTCAAGGATTAAACAGAATTTTCCCTATTAATCCGTTTTAGAGCAAAAGGTTATACTCGTAAAAAGAAAGTTTTTAACATTGATTGAGGGCTGGAGAGATTGGGAAAGGTAAGGAATACTTGATCTAGGATGCCGGATGCCTGATGCTGAATAACTGGTTGGCACTGGCCTGCCGGCTACTCCAGCTCACTCCCATAATCCACCGGAACAACGATCACCACTCTTGTTCCCGGATTCAGTATTCCGGGGAAGGCTTCGGAAAATTCGATGGATGTTTTAACGTTCATCTCGAATGATGACCAGAAATTGTCAGTCCCTTCCCTATCTCGTAAGCATCTCCCACCTTCTCTCCCAGGTTCCAGTATTCCCTGACCCCTGAGTAGTAGATCAATGGGTTAACAGCACGGATATCAAGAGTACCCGGGTCATGCTTGTCGCCGAGATAATCTGTATCGATGTGAGTTTCCAGGATCTCTCCGATGAAGTGGTTGGAAGGTCCAATCCTATTTGATTCCACCAGTCTGCATTCCAGGTTGATCGGGCACTCTTTGATGATGGGTGAATCAATATGGATTGAGGCTAATTTGGTGAATCCGGTTACTTTAAACTTATCCACCTCCCGCCCTGAAGTGATCCCGCAGAAATCAGCCTCTTTCATGATATCGACGGTAGCGATATTCACAGTGAAATTCTTATTTTCTCTGATCTGCTCCCCTGAATATCCCCTCGTACCAACGGCTAATCCAAGTGTCGGGGGTTTTCCTGTGTGCATGGTGATCCAGGCAATGGTTATGATGTTTGCTTCTGTCATAGTCCCGGTTACGACAAGCGCTGTCGGCAACGGAAATAACATTCTCTTAGGGCCAAAAGTTGTTTTCATGCAATAAAGGTAGCACTTTTTGCAATCCTCCATCCCCTGCCTGGTGTAACAGATGTCCAGAACCTAGTGAACTGGTGACTTCATGCTTTGATTCCTTGATGGTTTCATGCCCTCATACCCGTAAAAGTTAAATCTTCTCCAGCGAATCAGCAGGCAGGGTTCGATCATTTTGCAGATCACCTGTGTTTACATTTTCTGCGGTAACGAACATCATCAAATGCACCTCTTCCTTTGCAATCGGTCTGTGCAGGATCCTCTTTGGTACGATGATAAATTCTCCTTCAGTCAGATCAGCCTGCTTCTCTTTAAAATCCAGGATCAGGGAGCCCTTGATAACCAGAAACATCTCATCTTCATGATCGTGTTTATGAAAAGGAAATTCTCCTTTCACTTTAACCAACCTGATTTGCTGACCATTCAGCTCACCAGCAATTCGTGGATTCCAATGATCGTGGATCAAATTTAGTTTTTCGGAAATGTTGACTTTATTCATAGCATCATCAGTTTTCAAAATAAATCCAAAGTTAATCAATGAATGAATGCAGGAATAGAGGAATGCCAGAATCGGCCTAACCTGTTCAACCTATCTAACCTATTTAATCGAGTCTTCCGCGAGCGCTGAAGCTACTCTGCGGAGGCGCTGAGTCTTGAATTTGTGAATTTATTAACATGCAAAAAATATAGATATTTACGTTTATTTTTTATACCTTTGATGTAGAAATTAATCCTTTACGTTTGAAGATACTCCTTACCGGCGCTACCGGCTATATCGGAAAAAGATTGTTACCAGTCCTGATTGAAATGGGACATGAAGTGGTCTGTTGTGTCAGGGACAGAGAGAGGATGAGGGTAGATCCTGACTGGGCTGACCGGATCACAGTGGTTGAAGTTGATTTCCTCCTGAAACAGACGTTAAAAAAGATTCCGAAAGATATTGACGGGGCCTATTACCTGATCCACTCTATGACATCTACAACCAAGGGCTTCGATCTCGCGGAATCACTTTCAGCGCACAATTTCAAAGATTATCTGAACACTACCCAGGTCAAACATGTGGTTTACCTGAGTGGGATTGCTAACGATCCAAAACTTTCAATGCACCTCGCATCCCGGAAAAACGTAGAGGATATCCTGAACGAGGGAAAATTTAAATTCACAACGCTCAGAGCAGGAATTATCATCGGTTCAGGAAGTTCTTCCTTTGAGATCATTCGTCACCTGGTAGAGAAACTGCCGGTCATGATAGCACCACTCTGGTTGTTAACCCGCTCACAACCTATCGCCATCCATGATGTGATCTATTGTCTTGATAAAGTCCTGTTCAAAAAAGAGTGCTTCAACCGGAACTACGACATTGGTGGTCCTGATGTCATGACATACAAAGAGATGCTAATGGAGTTAGCCCGGGTTCGCGGATTAAAACGCCGGATATATGCCATTCCTGTTTTGTTTCCGCGCCTCTACTCTGTCTGGCTGTTTTTGTTCACCCCTGCTTCATTCCCTCTGGCACAGCATCTGGTGAATAGCATGCGGGTAGAGGTTGTTGCTCGCGACGACAGGCTTCATAGGCTCCTGGGTGTATGCCCGATGACCTATTATGAAGCAGTAGAAGCAGCCTTTGTCAATATCCGTCAAAATTCTATCATCTCTAGTTGGACCGACGCACTTACACGGAACAGGTTAAGCCCGAAACTCTCCAAATACGTTAAGATCCCGAAGCACGGTTGTTTCATTGATAAGCGTTTTGAAGAAGTACAAGACATTGAGCTTGTCACCAACAGGATCTGGTCGATCGGTGGTGATAAAGGGTGGTACTATGCTAATTGGCTTTGGCAGCTCAGAGGCATGACCGACAGGCTGATCGGTGGTGTTGGATTGGCTCGTGGACGCCGGTCACCAGACAGGATCAACCCGGGCGATACCCTCGACTGCTGGCGGGTGTTGGTTGCTGACAAACAAAACCACCGGCTTTTGCTCTATGCCGAGATGAAGCTTCCGGGTGAAGCATGGTTAGAGTTTAAGATCAAAAACAACACGTTGACCCAAACAGCCACCTTCAGACCCAAAGGTCTGTCGGGGCGTATGTACTGGTACCTCTGGATGTTGATCCATCGTTCGGTTTTCAAAGGGATGATCCGGAAATTGGCGAAGGACGTGTGAGGGTGTGAGGGTGCGGATAAATTTTCTAATTTCGTGTGACCAATAATCCGCGTCAGCCTGGTGCATTATAATACGATTGATGAGGCGAAACAGTTAATAGAGGTGTTTGAGAAGGTTCTCTAACAAAAAACCCGCCAATTATGGCGGGTTCCGGGTAATTTGGCTACTTGACTTTCGTTAAGAAATCAAGCAAGTCAATCCGAGTTAGAAATCGTTGTCCATCCCCCAGGGTAAAGGCTGAAAAACTTCAACCATTCTCCACGTTTTCCATAAATCTCAACAATTCTTGACTCATACTTTACTCTAGCATGGTACAAGAATTGGTCTTCTACCATCAAAAAAGCAGGTGTCAGTTGTTGATTCATTACACAAACCAGTTCAGGATTAGTCAGGGCCTGCCTCAGTGAGATCTTCGTGACCTTGGCTTCTACCGCAGAAGGTGGTTTTGCATTGTCTGCATAACTCATCACGGCAAAGGATAGAATTGCAGTGATCATAACAAATTTTAAAGCTTTCATAATAACCTCCGTTTTTTAATTAATAATTGGTTCATTTTGGTGAAGACCGCTTTTCGTCTTCTGTAAAAATTTTTATGTCTCAAAAGTATGCCAGGCAGCATTCTGATTCGTGGCGGAATGTGGCCACATTTTTTTTTAGTAGTTTTCAGGGATGCCCACAATCATGTCCATATAGCATAGAAAAAAGCTGTCTCAAAAAATTGAGACAGCCTCTCCTGTTTTGCACCTGCTACTGACCCTAATCCACTTGTCGCCCCTCCTAGACGACTGATATAATTGTGATTACGATTATGGAAATAGGGTAAACCAAGAACAGGGTCATTTGACATGTTTCTGCAATAGCTTTCATGACTTCCTCCTGTTTTAACGATTAATAATCCAGTTATTTCTCAAGAAGACCGTCTTACTTATTGCAATCTTCACTTTTCAAAAGTATACCAGGTCATTATCTGATCCATAGTAGAATCCGGTCAGCATTTTTTTAGTGGTTTTCTGCCATCTCCATCAAACCGGGCTCGATGACCATCCTTTTTTAGCTTAGTATCTGAATTTCATTACCTTTATATCTCATTTAATCTGCGGAATTATGATTCATATCCTTATCGCCGATGACCATCAGCTTATGATTACTGGGATTAAGGCGACCCTCAATGACATAACGGATTTTGAATTCGTTGCCGAAGCCAGCAATGGTTACCAGGTTTTGGAGAAGTTGGAATCAGGGATTCATGTGGATGTAATCCTGATGGATATCAACATGCCTAAACTGGATGGACTGAAATGCACCAAAATGGTCAAAAAAAAGTTTCCTGATGTAAAGATCATCGCCCTTTCACAATATGACGAAAAAAGATTTGTGAAGTTGATGGTGAAAAATGGAGCTTCGGGTTACATATTAAAAGATGCCGGGATCGATATCCTGGAAAAAGCAATTCGACAAGTACATGCCGGGGAAACATATTATTGTGAACAACTCTCCGTAAGATTACTGACCCAGGAACTAAAACAGGAAAACACCCGTTCACTTTTTCCTAAACTCACTGAAAGGGAGGTTGAGATTCTGAACCTGATCTGCCAGGAATTCTCAAGCCAGGAGATCTCCGAGAAACTTTTTATTAGTTTCCATACGGTTGAAAGCCACAGGGCCAACTTAATGCAAAAGGCCGGCGTGAAAAATACCGCCGGCCTTGTACGCTGGGCCGTTGAAAACGACTATTTCGAATAACTTAAGTTATAGGTGCACATATGGTTCTGTCAGGGTCTGTTCAAGATATATCTTAATAATCCTTCCGCCTACTATTAAAGACCACATTTTCTATCAAAATCTTTATACTTCAAAAGTATAGCTTGTTGCATTCTGATTCATGGCGGAAACCGGCTGCCTTTTTTTTAGTGGTTTTCAGCCAGAGATCGGGCATTGATTGATTGTATCATTGCAAATCATGAATGACAAGATCAGGTATGTAAGAGATATACAGATTGTGAAAGATCTCGGGGGCAGTCCCAATGAAGATAGCGAGAAAGAAGGTGCCCAATATACAGTAACTACGAAAGTAGGAAAAGGTGATGCTGTTGAAGGCGAAGTAAAAACCACGATCTCCACAAACGGAGATATTGAACTTGATTAACCGGAAAGGATGTTGAAATACGTTGCTATCATTACGGTCTATCTCATTCTGGCTGGGGGATCCCAACCCTGCAATGCGGGACCAGCTTTATCTGATCCAGACAGCCTCATCCTGCTTGTCGCAAATCAAAAGGATAATACGGAGAAGGCAGATAACCTTATTCTGCTTACCCAATACTACCTCTATGAGAACTTGGACACTGCCATGGTGTTTGGCAAACAGGCGCTCATTCTTGCAACGGAATTGGAATACCTGGAAGGAATGGCCGATGCCCTTTATAAGATAAGCAGGATCCATAAGTCCAAAGGAGAGTATTATGCATCCATTGCTGCGGCCACCCGGTTCATGGAGTTGTCCGATTCCCTGCAGGATAACATGCGCCTGGCTAAAGCCTATTATCATCTCGGCAATCTGACCAGAAACGCCAGTAATAAGCAACCCGCTTTAGATTATTACAAAAAAAGTCTCCGGATTTTCTTAGATGCGAAAGATACGATCAGGATGTATGCCAGTTTTTTTTAACAGCCTGGGAAACTACTTTCTGGAAACATCTGCTTATGACTCAGCTGCCATATATTACCATAAGGCCATCGAACTGTGTGATTTGATCGGACGTGAAAAATCCCTGGGAACCTTATTCAGTAACTTAGGGAAAGTATATATGATGCTCGAAGAATTTGAAAATGCCAGGAAATACCTTAATATGAGCATTGAATACGATAAAAAATACCCGGATAAGGTCAACATGGCCCGAACATACAACAAGCTTGGCGGCCTGGTAAATAAAGAGAATGATTTCCGCAAAGCCCTGAGATACTATGAGCGCGCCGACTCATTATTCCGTGAAATGGATGATGCAAGAGGGATTCATAATGTTCATCTCAACTTTGGTGACGTATACCGGCAACAAGGAAAATATGGCCCGGCCATCCACCATTACAATAAAGCACTTGGATACTACCAGGAACAAGGTCTTGCCGAGGGAAATGTTGCCGCGTGGCATGGGAAAGCTGAAATATACTTCAAACAGAAAAAATACGGCCGTGCACTGATTCTCTATGATTCATGCCTCCGCCTGGCGACCGAATACGGTGATTTAAACAGACGAAGGGATATACTTGGAAGTATCTCAAAAACCTACTATTCCATAGGAAATCTGCGAAAAGCATATGAATTTCAGTCACGTTTCTACGACCTGAAGGACAGTATATTTGATCTTGAAAAGAGCGAAAAAATCGCTGATCTATTGCTGAAATACGAGAAAGAAAAAGACCAGTTGCATATAGCAACCCAGCAGAAAGAGATCCTCGCAAAGGATTTACGCATAAGTAAACGAACGTATCAACGAAACATCTTTCTCTTTTCCGGTCTAGGCATCATCGCCCTTATCATGTTCCTGTTCATCTTCTTCCGGTATAAAGCCAGGAAAGATAAGATCATCGCCCGTCAGAAGATCAGGCAGCTGGAAGAAGAGAAGAAACTGCTGGCTGCCCGTTTCCTCGTCGAAGGCCAGGAAGAGGAACGCAAACGAATTGCCAAAGAGCTTCACGACGGGCTGGGGGTATTGCTCTCTGTGGCAAAAATGCAATTCTCTGCCATCAAGGACACAAGCCCCAAGAACAAGCCATTGATCGAAAAAGCAACCCGGTTCCTGGAACAGGCAAGCGGAGATGTGCGTAAAATATCACACAACATGATGCCCGGATTGCTTACCAAACTTGGCCTGTATGAAGCACTGGAAGATCTCTTCGAAAAGCTGTCCGATACCGAAGATATCCAGGCATTGTGCGAAATAAACGGAGCGAAAGAGCGACTGCCGGAGAACAAAGAGATCATGCTATATCGTATCATCCAGGAGATGGCGAACAATACACTCAAACATGCTGAAGCCACGAAAGTTGAACTACACATGGATGTTCTTCCCGAACGGCTTGATATCCGGTTTTCTGACAACGGTAAAGGGTTTGAAGTGGAAGAGGAAGGTGAACAAAAGTCAATGGGCCTGCAAAGTATCTGGTCGCGTGTGAAATTCCTTAATGGCACGATCTCTATCGAATCATCCCCTGGCAAAGGAATTGTTTATACGATGCAAATCCCAGTTTGAATCAGGATTCAAGGTTAAAGGATCCAGCATCGAGCATCGAGTATCCAGCATCCAGCACCCTTTCCCAAAAAAGTGATATCTTTGTAAATATATCTATGCACATATATACTTTCATGATATGAAAATCAGATATCTCCTGGTTATCTTCCTTTTTCTAGCAAGCTTCACTGTCATCAGTCAAAGTTTCCAGGAAATTCCTATCTCTCTTCCCAATGTCAACCATGGTGGAAGTTGCTGGGGCGACTTTGATAACGATGGTGATTTGGATCTCGTGCTGAACGGACAGCAAAGTGACTGGTCAGGCGCCACATTTATCCTGGAGAATATTGATGGTCAGTTTACCGAAGTTACACACTCGATTCCATCACTATTCAGCGGATCGGCCAGATGGGGCGATTTTGACAATGATGATGACCTCGACCTGCTTCTTTGTGGAATGAATGACATGGGAGAGGGCGCTACATATCTTTTTCGGAATGATAATGGCACATTCATTGAAGTGGCAACTCCTTTTACTGGTATAGCTGATGGCCGTGTCCTCTGGTTGGATGAGAACCGCGACAACTGGCTGGATGTTCTGGTTGCCGGAGATACCATGTACAACACACCAGTAACAAATCTCTACCACAACAATGGTGATGGAACCTTCTCTTACGTAGACACTAAGTTGCCTGCTTCGATGAGTTCATCTTATACGGCAGGCGATTATGACAATGATGGAGACGATGACATCTTTATTACCGGTTTTTATGAAAACACCTATGCATCACGATTATTCCGTAACGATAATGCAGGCAGTTTCACAGATACTCAGATAATTTTTGACAGTGTGGCTTATGGGGATATGATCTTTCTCGATGTTGACAACGACTTGGATCTGGATATCGTCTACATGGGATCTGACCTTTACGGTGAATATATCACAAATGTTTACCGGAATGATAGTAACGAGAACTTTACAAAAATACCACAATCAATTGAAGGTGAGTGGGTTGGACAGATTGATGCCGGAGACTTCGACAATGATGGAGACCCGGACCTAGCCATCACCGGAGCCCTCTGTTGCGGGGACGCCCTGACCGAGCTTTATAAAAATAACGGAAACGGCAATTTCTCTCTCTATGAAACCGACCTCCCTCCAAGAACCTTCAGCCAGATCCGTTTTGGGGATTTCGACAACGACGGCGATGCTGACATTTTACTCACCGGGCTCGCCGAGATGACCACCGGGCTTCCGGTTACACAAATTTTCAGAAACAGCTGGGGATCGAACACATTCGGACCAAATAATCCGCCAGAAGATCCTGAGAACCTATCGGTTGAAATCGACCTCAACGACGTCACATTCAGCTGGTCACCAGCCGATGATGATAATACCCCTTCAGCTGCCCTGACCTACAATCTTTACCTGGGCAATCATGCACCAGCTTTCTTCGATATATTTGCTCCCCTGGCGAATGCAACAACCGGGTTCGTCAAAGCTTATGCAATCGGCAATACCAACCAGAACACCGGGTGGATAATCAAAGACCTACAGGCCGGCACCTATTACTGGAGTGTGCAAGCGTTGGATCACTCACTCTGCGGATCTGAATTTGGACCGGAACAGACTTTCGAGATTACATACGTTGGGTTGGAAGAGAACCTCGCTGATGCAGGATTGATACTCTACCCCAACCCTGCATCATCTTTCATCAACCTGAAAAGCGAAACCGAAGGCGAACTAATCATATCTGATATTCGGGGTAGTATTATAGGGGTTTACAATGTGTTGGAGGGAGTAACCACTATTCCTGTTACCAGTCTGACAAGAGGAATGTACATCATCAGATTCTCCACAGACAATAAAGTGATCAGAATCAAGCTTATAAAAGATTAATCCTCAGCAGAATAGCAGCGCCAATTCGTAAATCGTCAAAGAAAAAGAAGAAATAAGGAACCAATTTTAGAGGACGATCAGTTTCCTGATTTGGTTTTCATTCTCTGTCTGGATCCTCAACAAATAGATCCCTGCCTCCAGATCGATTGGAAATACCAAGGATTGTTCTCCTGCAAAATAGGCTCCCTGGAATAAATTGGAGATCATTTTGCCATCGATTGAGAGTAACTCCAGTTTAACCGTTTCAGCACCATTGGGCGAGAATGAAACGGTTAACTTGTCCACCACCGGGTTCGGATAGATCCTGACAGGAATGGTCTTTTGATCATTTATCCCTAACGTATTTTGTGGAGCAATCATCGTTGTGGTCTTGGTATTTAACATTCCAACAATAGCGCATGCATAGAATGTGATGGCTCCCACTCCGGGATCCGGTGCAGTCCATTGAAAGGTCCAGCTCATCGGGTTCTCCGAAAATGAGTTCTTGTGAGTCACATATTTACCCGAGCCAACAAGTTTGTTTTCCATCCCTGAGATCAGAGTTCCTAGAAGATAACCATCCTGGCTCTGAGGAGAGAGTTCAAAACCCTTGTACCCTGTCCCGGTTGCTGTAACCATGATGTTATAAGTTATCCCGGGAACATAGCCGGACAATGGAATATCAGAGGTAATCCAATCGGCAACAGGAACGGCTGTCCCTCCCATACAGTGAGTGCAATTCTTGCCATCGCCGGGTGAGTTTGTATAACCCGGGGGGGCTCCGATCGGATATTTTGAGCCATCCCCTCCTCCGAAACTCGCCATCAGGAAGACGAATGCTACTGCTACGACCGGAATGAAAATTTTGTATTGGTTCTTCATAGCATCTGTTTTTTGTAAATATACGCAATTTAAACTATCTATAGGCAACTATCACCTGATAATTTTACAGTGAGTCTTTAGCTTCTTTGTAATTTAGCACAAATTTTCTCTGCCATGAAACGAAAACTCTATATCATATGCTTTGTCGTTGCGATTGTCTCATCGGTATTCGCCCAGGTGAAGGTGAAAAACGTGATCCTGATGATCCCGGATGGAACCAGCAGCGAAATCCTATCGATTGCCCGCTGGTATAAATTTGGCACCTGTGCTGCCGACAACTGCCGGTTAGCTATCGATCCACATATCTGCGGGATGGTCTCCACCTATAACTCCGACTCCCCTATCGGCGATTCCGCTCCTGCCGGAAGCACTTATGCAACCGGCTACCTGTCCAATACAGGCTTTGTAGCAACTTATCCCATATCGTCCGGAGAGAGAGATCTCATCAAGGTAGATCTGGATCGTGCCTATCACCCCCTTTTTACAATCCTGGAAGCAGCAAAGCTTCAGGGGAAATCTACCGGTATCGTAATGACTTCACAATTTACTCATGCTACCCCAGCCGATTTTTCTGCACACACACCAGACCGAGACGACCAGGATGCGATTGCTATACAGATGGTGCACAACAAATTGAATGTCGTGTTTGGCGGTGGTTTGCAATACCTCGACCCGGACAAACGGGCAGATGGCCTGGATCTGTTCTCAACGCTTCGTTCCCGAAACTATAACCTGGTGACAACCGTTGAGCAGTTCGATGAACTCACTCCTGCTGACACGTTGGTTTTTGGCCTGTTTACCGATAGCTTTCTGCCTAATGAGCTCGACAGAAATTCTGAAAAAGCCCCCTCCCTGGCGGAAATGACACGTAAAGCCATCAAAACACTGTCAACCAATACTAACGGATTCTTTCTGATGGTTGAGGGAAGTAAGATCGACTGGTCGGCTCATACCAATGATCCTGTAGGCGTCATCACCGAATACCTTGCCTTCGACGATGCTGTAAAAGAAGCCATGGACTTTGCCAACCGCGACGGCTATACAGCGGTTGTTATTGTTCCAGATCATGGGAATAGTGGCATAAGCCTCGGAAATAGCCGGTCGAACCGCATGTATGATGTGATGGCGATCAGTGATTTAATTCAACCGCTGCGTAATTGTAAAATGACAGCTGAAGGATTGACTATGTTGATACGTGAGAATCCATCAGATGCCAGAGCCATTTTTTTCGAGAATACCGGTATCAGGCTTTCTGAAGAAGAAACAGAAAAGGTGGCCAATGCCGTTAGTTCAGATGACAAATACCTACTGCCTGTCACTGTAGCACAACTTATAAGCCGAGACACATTTATTGGATTTACTACGCATGGCCATACCGGTGAGGATGTCATGCTGGCGGCTTATCACCCAGCGAATTACCGTCCGTCCGGCGTAATCAAAAACACGGAACTTCATCATTACCTGACAGAGGTCCTCGACTCTCCCAATCTTGACTCTCTTACTTCCAACTACTTTTGTGTCGATTCAGTGGCGCTACAGGGATTGAACTGGAAAATCGTCAATCCTGATACCACCGGGGCCAGGCTGATCATCCGGCCCGGTGAAAAATCAAATAAGCACGCAGAGATATTAGCATCCACCGATTACCTGACGATTTTCAACAAAGATAAACCGATCAAGCAAATCCCATTCTCATCACTGGCTATCTATGTTCAACCCATCGAACATTTCTTTATCCCTGGAAATACAGGAAAAATCCTTCAGGGAGAATTTTAATCCAAGATGTGGTGAGAAGGAGAGTGGGGAAGTATTACTTAATCGTAGTCTTTGAGTTTTGAGTTTTGAGT
>CAZTSX010000008.1:101523-105484 GCA_964616825.1 uncultured Prolixibacteraceae bacterium | reverse complement strand
TTTGAGTTTTGAGTTTTGAGTCTTGTACCTTGAACGGAGTCAGAGTGCCTCAAAATATTCCGGTAAAAACTCGATCATTCCAGTCTTTAACGTACCCTGCTCAAACTCCAATGCCATCATCGCTTCATCAGGGCATGGGAACGGGACGGTTAACTTCCATTCACTCGCTTTCCGGAATCTGAACCTCGGGTAATACTCAGGATGACCGAGCACAACCACTGATTTATGACCCAGTTCTTTAACCTTTGCCAACCCTTCATTTACCAATTGACCTCCTATCCCCTGATTCTGAAATTCAGGGATGACTGCCATTGGTGCAAGAGAGATCGTAGAGTAGAATCCCGTTTTTGTTTTGATTGAAATTGGAAAAAAGAGGATATGGCCAACGACATCCCCTTGAAACTCCGCAACAAGTGAAAGTTCACGAATAAACTCCGGTCGTTTTCTTAATTTTTCAACTAAAATCCCTTCATTGTCCTGTTCAAATGCCATGTCATTGATATTCTTGATGACGAGTAAATCGCTTTCTCGTTCCTTCCTGATAGTTATTTTCATCCAGTTATCCATTTATCCAGCCATCCAGCCATCCAGCCATCCACCATCCGGCAAATTGCAAATACACAAAGATAGCAGATTAGGCAAATTCTCTCACCCGATTTTTTTCGTATTTTTGCGCACTTAACAGACCCGATAAATAGAATTACTATGACAGAAAAAGTGAAAGAAAAGAAATACGTATACTTTTTTGGAGGCGAAAAAGCAGACGGTACAGCGAAAATGAAAAACCTCCTTGGCGGGAAGGGTGCAAACCTTGCTGAGATGGTTAATATAGGGCTTCCGGTACCCGCAGGATTTACGATCACAACAGAAGTTTGTACATATTTTGACGATCATAAGAACCAGTATCCTCCTGAGCTGGAAAACCAGGTAGCAGAGGAGCTTAAGAAGACTGAGAAAGAGATGGGAGCCACTTTTGGAGACAAAGACAATCCCTTATTGGTGTCTGTCCGTTCCGGTGCCCGTGCTTCGATGCCTGGTATGATGGAGACGGTACTGAATGTCGGACTGAACGACATTACCCGTGAAGGTTTTATCAAGAAAACAAACAACCCGCGTTTTGTCTATGATTCGCAACGTCGGTTAATCCAGATGTACTCCGATGTCGTGATGGAGAAAGCTGCTGGTATTGAGCCGAAAGGGGGCATCGGTATTCGTGTTCAGCTTGAGCACGAACTCCACACGATGAAAGAAGAGAAAGGATACATGTCTGACACACAACTGACGGCTGATGACCTGAAAAAGCTGATTGATATCTACAAGAAGAAGATCAAAGAAGTACTGGGAAAACCCTTCCCCGAAGATCCGATGGAACAATTATGGGGGGCTATCGGAGCGGTATTCAAGAGCTGGAATGGCAAACGCGCGATTGCATACCGCCGGATTGAAGGGATTCCCGACGATTGGGGTACTGCTGTTAACGTACAATCGATGGTTTTTGGAAACATGGGCGAAAATTCTGCCACCGGTGTCGCCCTTACACGCAATCCAGCTACCGGCGAAAATTACTTTTACGGTGAATGGCTTGCCAATGCTCAGGGAGAAGATGTAGTTGCCGGGATCCGGACACCAAATCCAATCAATGAAGTAGGAAAAGACGAACACACGTCACATCTCGAGTCACTTGAAACAGCCATGTCGAAAGTATACAAAGAGCTAAACAAGATCCAGATCAATCTCGAGAAGCATTATAAAAACATGCTGGATATCGAATTTACAATTCAGGATGGGGATCTCTATATGCTTCAGTGCCGTGTTGGGAAACGGAATGGTCCGGCCGCTGTAAAGATGGCCCTCGACATGTACAACGAGAAGCTGATCTCGAAGGAAGAGGCAGTGATGCGTGTGGAGCCAAATCAGTTGGATGAGCTGCTCCACCCAATCCTTGACCCTGCTGCTGAAGCTACTACAAAACCCATGGCCAAAGGCTTGCCTGCCGGGCCTGGAGGAGCCACCGGGCAGATCGTTTTCACCTCTGAAGCTGCCGTGGAGTGGGAGAAAAAAGGTAAACAGGTCATCCTTGTCAGAGAGGAGACCAATCCTGAAGATATCGAAGGGATGCGTGCTGCCGTAGCGATCCTGACTGCCCGTGGCGGAATGACGAGTCATGCTGCTCTTGTTGCCCGTGGCTGGGGAAAATGTTGTATTGTTGGAGCCGGTGGATTGAAGATCGAAGCAGACAGAAAGACACTGACCATCAACGACAAAACACTGAAAGAGGGTGATTTCATCTCCCTCAATGGATCGAAGGGGTACATCTACGAGGGGGATATGCAAATGATCAAAGCTGCTGAAGAGAATCCCAACTTTCAGGCATTCATGAAACTCTGCGATAGCATCCGTACCATGCAGATCCGTACGAATGCCGACACGCCTGAAGATGCCTCCAAAGCCCGGGCATTTGGCGCTGAGGGGATCGGTCTCTTCCGGACAGAGCATATGTTCTACGGAAAGGATGCTGAGAAACCACTTTTCCTGTTGAGGAAGATGATCGCATCCAAAACGACAGACGAGCGCCGTACCGCACTTGATGAGCTCTTCCCCTTTGTGAAAGAAGATATGAAAGGGACCATGGAAGCGATGGACGGATACCCGGTAACCATCCGCACCCTTGATCCGCCACTTCATGAGTTTATCCCTCATAGCGAGGATGGGCGGAAACAGCTGGCTGAAAGCCTGGGCATTTCAGGTACCGAGTTCAATCGCAGAGCCGAAGCATTGAGCGAAAGCAATCCGATGATGGGACATCGTGGTGTCAGGCTGGGCGTTACTTATCCCGAGATCACGGAGATGCAGGTAAGAGCTATTTTTGAAGCTACTGCAGAACTACTGAAGGAGAAGAAAAATCCATTCCCGGAGATCATGATACCGGTAACGTGTGCCGAAAATGAGCTCAAGAACCAGTTTGAAATCATTGAGAATGTCTACAAACAAGTATGTGGTAAATTCAAGATCGAAGATATCCCTCACCTTGTTGGTACAATGATTGAGATCCCGAGAGCATGTCTTACGGCTGATCAGATCGCCCGTACAGCCCAGTTCTTCTCATTTGGAACGAATGACCTCACCCAGATGAGCTTTGGTTTTTCACGTGATGATATTGGCGGATTCCTCCCCGACTACCTGGAGAAACAGATTCTACCTGTTGATCCGTTCCAGGTTATCGACTTCAAAGGGGTTGGCGAACTAATCAAGATCGCGGTAAAAAGAGGGCGGAAGACCCGCCCCGACCTGAAGATCGGTATCTGCGGCGAGCACGGTGGCGAACCGGCATCTGTCGAGTTCTGCTACAGGCAACGATTCAACTACGTGAGCTGCTCTCCATTCCGCGTACCCATTGCACGCTTAGCCGCCGCACAGGCAGTTGTAAGGAAAGTAGCGAAAAAAGCATAGAATAAAGCGAGGAGAAAGGCCGCGCGGAATTAAAAAGGATCGAAGGTCGAAGGTCATGGCATTTGTAGGGGCAACCGGCCCGGTCGCCCCTACAAATGGATTGATCAACATTTTTTCGAACATAACATATAACCTTTTCATAGAAAACAGGATTAAGGGTAAAATATCACATGTATTTTATCAGAAAATTTAATCCTGAAATTCATCATCGAAAATCTATCAGGTTAAGGGGGTACGATTATACCCGGCCAGGGATGTATTTCATCACAATTGTCACATGCCAGGGATGTAAGATCATGTTTGGGGTGAAAACAAATGGGAAGATTATCCTGAATGAAATTGGTGAAATTGTACAAGATGAATGGTTGAAAACACCAATTATCCGATGTAATGTGAAACTGGATGAATTCATTGTAATGCCTGACCATTTTCATGGGATCATTGCATTATTCCCAAAACCATCTGTAGGGGCGACCGGGATGGAAAATAATACAACCGTAGGGGCGACCGG
>CAZTSX010000008.1:75166-101423 GCA_964616825.1 uncultured Prolixibacteraceae bacterium | reverse complement strand
GTAGGGGCGACCGGGATGGAAAATAATACAACCGTAGGGGCGACCGGACCGGTCGCCCCTACAACCCAATTCCGTCCCCGGGGACCTCAATCCGGTTCGGTTGGTGCAATCATGGCCCAATTCAAAACACAAACAACAAAACGAATCAACAAATTGTCCAGGGAATGTGGGCGTATTATCTGGCAAAGAAATTATTACGATAGAATAATCAGGAATGATAAAGAGTTGGAAGTAATTCGAGGATATATTAGGGATAATCCTGATAAATATTGCAACACATAACATGAAGAAAAATCCTCTTACCTCCTACTTCAACGTATACCTTACACCTGCGTAAACCGAGATCCCGGTAATCGGGCCCCAAACCATGGAACCATCAAAATAGGGACGATAAGGTGCTTGATATTGTCTGATCGGATCCAGTTGCCGGAAGTTGGTCAGGTTCTCTCCTCCCACATATATCTCAAACTTATTTATTTTTCGGGAGACCTGAGCCATCAGGTTAAACCATACTGGCGAATAAGATGACTGCTTGAACTCTTCAGGAAGTTTATCGGAATCGGGAAGCCGGGCCGGACCGTTCAACTGGCCTGTCAGGTCAAACTCCCACTGTTCTGATAATGTGGTATAGGACAATGATAAAAGTCCTTTATATGCATTCGCCATGGCTTTGGTTTTCAGCCTTCCCCCTTCGGTCACCTTTACATCGTTGAGACGGAAGGCGGCCGTAACCACAAATCCCTCTATGGGCCTTACTGTAAGCTGAGTCTGCAAGCTGATTGAGTATGAGCTCCCATCGAGGTTATAGAAAAAGACCTCCGTCGGGATGCTATCCACATCCACAATCACCTGGTTCACGAAACTGGTCTGATAGATGTCGAAGCTGACTTGCGCATCACGCTTGAACAGGTTGAAATCCTTGGCGAGATTGAATCCGAAGTTCCACGCCTCCTCCTGATCGAGGGTTTCGTTCAAATGCCATACCCGCTGACTCACGAACAGGTTGCTATTTTCTGCCAGCAGATTCGCTGTCCGGTAGCCTTTTCCCACCGAGCCGCGGATGATCATGGACTCATTGATCTGATGCCTGAGATGCAATCTGGGCGTGAAAAGCACACCATACAGGTTGTTATAATCCACCCGAACGCCGGCAATCAGGATAAACAGAGGGCAGAGGTCAAACGTGTATTCCAGGAAAGCTCCAGCGACCCACTCGGTACGGTCCATATTTAAGTTGACTAATGTATCCCTTGTTATTGGATAGAGTCCATTACTCATCATTCCTGACGATAAGTATTTATCATAGGAAAGCTGGTGCTGGGCATAGTTCTCTGAATAATCATCCAGGGAATAACTGATGCCAGCAGATATCTTGTGCATATTCTCGTTGAATCCTGTGGAGATGGCGCCCATCGCATGAAATCGTTGTTCATGTCCATGGTACTTGTTGATCCCATAATAGCCATCCTGATGATGGTTGATACCGGAGAAATTGACATCCATGGATGTGTTTCCGAATTGACCCAATAAGAATCGATTCTTCCAGAACATCTCCAGGCGATTGGTGGTGATGCCAATACCGTACTTCTTTTTGTTATTGCTGATCCCGGATGTATCGAAGGTGAAAGAATTGGGATCAAATGCCATCTGACCACCGTTGCGGTCTTCGTAAAGGTATTTGACAGCAAACCTTGAACTGAATTTTCCGGGATTGATAAAGTCCCACCTGTTCATGGCCGTCAACGTGGTAGAGAGAGGCAGATCCATGAAACCATCGCCATTCCGGTCAAATTTGTGGCGTCTGTCGCTGCCATGAACCAGCAGCATGGTACTGAGTTTATCATTGATCCGGATGGTTCCGTTTCCATTCAGCTCTACTCGCAGGTTGCTGTTCCCATATAGATTCAAGAACAGTTTTTCGCTATCTTCCGGCTTTTTATATTCCACATTGATCTGACCGGTGATAGACTCGTACCCGTTTGCCACTGTTGAGGAGCCTTTGGATATCTGGATCGACTCCATCCACGGCCCTGGGATGTAGGTCAGGCCATAAGGTGCGGCCAGTCCGGATATCAACGGAACATTCTCCGTCATGATCTGACTGTATAAACCAGACAATCCAAGCAACTGGATCTGCCGGGCTCCGGAAATAGCATCGCTGTAAGAGACATCCACAGAAGCGTTAGTCTCAAAACTCTCAGCCAGGTTGCAACAGGCTGCCCGTTCAAGCTCCCCACCGGTGATCACCTGGGTATACTGCGGATTGAGTCTAGAAAGGTAGGAATCCTCTATTCTTCCAACAACTTCCACCTCTCCAAGCAACAGTTCATCAGGATGCATCTCGAGTTCGACAGACTGAAAATCTGTCGAAACTGCTATGGTGTCTTTCGTATATCCAACCAGGCTGAAAACCAGCCGGTGATCGGTATTTCCGCCAGTGGAGAGAACAAAATTTCCTTCGGCATCAGTAAACGTTCCCTGGGTTGTCCCCAACCAGTAAACATTCACTCCAACCAATGGAATTTGCTGATTCCGGTCGTTTTGCTCATAGACAAAACCATGGACAGACTGTCCCTGCAAACCCGGACCGATAGTCGAGGTCAGCAGAAACAGTACACCCGTGATCAGGATTATTCCAGAGTGTTTATAAATTCCTGTGATGGTCAATGAGTGTGACCTTCATGTCCTTTTTTTACAACTTTCTTTTTGAAGTCAGGACGTTCATATTTGCAGCAACCATGTAATTTGTCATAGACTTTATCATCAGCTCTTACATTTTCTGTATCGTGTCCGGCCTTGGCCACGGCCTGTTCGATCTCCAGAACAGTTGTCGTGCCTGCATCATATTTCACGGTGAGTACCTTCTCCGCAGCATCCCATGAGGCCTTTGCCACACCTTCAACTGATTTGGCCGCTTTTTCGATCCGGCTTTTACACATGCCGCATTTACCGTGCACAGTGATTTTCTCCGTTTTGCCATCCCTGGCAAACAGTGAGGTCATGCCGATAAACAGCAGCCCTGCGATTAACATCATTGATTTTGTTTTCATTGTTTTTAAATTTAAAGGTTTGTATTAGAGTTAATTGGATGTTGGATGTTTGATAATCGAAAATCGAAAATCGTACTTCGTAATTATTTAATTATCTCCCTCGTTTCCCCGCATTTCAGCATCGCATCACCGAAATAGGGATTACGGATATCCTTTGTATTACTAAACCAATATGCTCCTTTATCGCCAAGGGCCATGGGGCAATACTGGTAATAGGTAGTATTGTTTCCCAGTCCAAACGCTTTGATGACTTTATAAAATGCAAGATTAAATCCTGCAAAAGCTGCCCGCTGCGTTTCCAGTTCACGACTGTTTCCAATCTTCTCCAGGGTATTTTCAAGAACCGGGAGTTGTTTCATCCAGATGTTATGAGATGAACCTTTCAGCCATTTCATATCCGTCTTTTCCGTTGCTTCAAGAACCTTCGATGAGAGTTGCTTCACCTTGTCAGGATCTGAATTCACAAAGGCAACACTCATTTTAATATAGGTATCGTAGACAGTTTTAATCTGTTTTGCAAACCGAGGATCTTTGCCTCCTGACGGATTCATCATGCTAGGTTTTCCTGCCAGTTGCGCCGCAGCATCGATCTTAAACACACCATTCACAGCAATCTCTTCTCCCTCTTTGAGCCCTTCTGCTACAACGTAAAAGTCACCTGCTGCAGGTCCAAGTATGATTTCACGGTATTGAAAGGTTGGCTGATCCCGTCCAGGAGCTTTCACATAGACAACAGCCCTTTTTCCAGTCCATAATACAGCCGTTTTCGGTATCACAAGATCCTTTCGGTTCCATGCAATTCGCGAGGTGATGACACCATTAGCGAACATCCCTGGTTTTAATTTTAGTCCGGGATTCCGTTGTTCGACCCTTACCATGGATACCCTGGTTTTTGGGTTGATAAACGGTTCAATAAAATCAATTCTTCCTTTGAATTGTTTTCCAGGGATCGATTGGATTGTATAGATTATCTTATCGCCTAACGAAATCCAGGGCAGATCGCTCTCGTAAGCTTCAAACATGACCCATACCTTCGTAAGATCGATGACCTGAAACAAGGCACTTCCCTCTTTTACATAGTCACCGAGAGCTACATGCCGCATGGTAACCGTTCCTGAGATCGGTGAAAGCACATCAAAGAAACTCTGTGGCTCCCCGAGTTCTTCAATAGCGGTAATCTGCTCTTCGGTCAGATCCCAGAGTTTCAATTTGTTTCTTGTAGCCTTGTAAAATTCAGGATTAGTCAATTTATACTCCAGGGTCTCAAGAAGCTCTCTTTGTGCTGTGACCAGGTCGGGAGAATAGATCGTAGCCAGTTTCTCTCCTTTGTTGACTTTCTGGCCGGTGAAGTTGACGAATAACTTCTCAATCCTTCCACCAAATCTTGCTGTTAACTCTGTGATATTCCGTTCATCAGCCATTACCTTTCCCAATAATAAGACCTGCTTATCCGGATAGGTTCTGTTGACATGGATGGTTTGAACATCAGCCAGTTTCATGGCAGATTCTGTTAGCAGGATCTCGTCAGCGCTATAGATTTCGCTATCCTGTGAAGAATTATCCAGTGGTATAAGATCCATCGCACAAATTGGGCATAAACCCGGGTGATCCATCCGAATTTGCGGGTGCATGGAGCAGGTCCAGATGGTGGCTTCTTCATTCCCATGTTCTTGTTCTACCTGACTTACTGAAGCAGTTGGTCCACTCCCTGCTCCATGAAAAAATAGCCATCCAAAGAATAAACCCGTGATCAGCGGAATAGCGATCAAAAGGATATCTCTTTTATTAAACCTGAATTTTATCCACATTTTCTTTTTTGTTTTCATTATCTTTTCTTTTTTTTATTGACCCATTAAATAATTGATAAATGCGATAGCAGCCTGTTTGTCTGCCCGTGCCTTTTCAAGCTGAAGGCGATATTTCAGTAGCTGTCGTTCCACTCTAAGTATCTCTTCAAAATTTTTCCCGCTCGTAGCATACTCCGTTTCCAGGATATTCATTGTTTTCACAGCAAGTTCCTGCTGTCCCTGGTAGAAGGGGATGCGTCTTTCAGCATCATTAAACTCTTTCTTTGTTTTGGCGAAGGTGGTCTCCAGAACGTTTACCTGGTTAACCTTTTTATACTCTGTGGCTTCCTGCATCAACACAGCCTCCCTGACCATTGCATTGTACTTCTTCCGGTAGAGAGGAAGTGTGATCCCCACAGTCGGAAAAAGAATAGCATCTCTGCCCGATTCAGATGAACTGAGCGTGGGATTACTGCTCTTTCCAACAACGATGTAATCGATCCCTACTTTAAACCCGGGAGCTCCCATTTTTCTTGCTGCCCGTTCCTGTTCCATGTAGGATGCTTCCATGAACTCAAGTTGAAGCAATTGATGGTTCCCTCTTTTTATGCTATCCAGTATCATACCAAATGACATGTTGAAACCTGCTTCAGATAAAGTATCCGGAACGGTTACTTCCCGTTGCTCTTCCACATTAAGTAGATTGTTAAAAGCAACCTGCTGATTATTGAGATTATCTTTCAGCAGCAGTAACTGGTTCTCCAGGTCAGCGATCTCCATATCCACCCGCAACACATCTACCGAAGAGGCCAGTCCCGATCTCACTTTGATCAGCGACAGCTTCCTGAAAGTTTGTAGCAACCGGATGTTGTGGAGTGTGATATCGATTGCTTTTTCAGTAAAATAGATGGTGTACCATGCTGATTTAATCGTAAAGAACAATTTCGATTTCGCCTCCTGAAAAGCCTCGTATTTCGACTTAGCCACTTCAGCAACTACATCTTTCCGTGCTCCCAATGTCCCAAACCAGGGAAACATCTGGCTTGCTGATATTCTCGCACGCTGGGGTCCTACCCTTGTTTCGACAGGCATTATAAAGTATCCGAAAGCAACCGTTGGATCAGGCAATGTCCCAACTTGTGGGATTTTTTCCAAGGACGCCATGTATTCACTGAATCGGCTCTTCAGTTCAGGATTATGATTCGCTGCGTCCTGGAGATAGCTGTCCAGCATATCCTGCGCCCGCAAAAAGATGCCGGGAACAAACAGTAAGGTGAATAAAACGATTTTTATATTGTGTTGTACTTTCATCGTTAGTTGGATGTTATTGGATTCTTTTTTAAACTTTTTTCTTTCCACATACTGTATAACACCGGGACGACAAACATCGTCATCAACTGAATAGTCATGCCCCCAAACAGAGGGATGGCCATCGGCAGCATGATATCTGCTCCTTTACCTGTTGATGTCAGAACCGGGATCAGGGCAATGATGGCAGTGGCCGCAGTCATCATTGCAGGTCTGACTCGTTTCGTACCGGCCGACAAAACAGCCTTTCTGACAGTCTGAACAGTGGTAGGATTCTCCTTCTTGAAAACCTGCATCAGGTAAGTGCCCATGATAACACCATCATCGGTGGCAATACCAAAAAGGGCGATAAATCCCACCCAAACTGCCACACTCAGGTTGATGGTCTGCATCTGGAATAGCTCCCGCATGTTCATCCCTGCAACAGAGAAATCCATGAACCATCCCTGTCCATATAACCAGATCATCAGAAATCCTCCTGCAAAGGCAACAAAAATACCGGAGAAGATGAGTGATGTAGTAGTCACTGAACGGAATTGGAAAAAGAGGATCAGGAAGATGATGATCAAAGAGATCGGAATAACCACCAAAAGACGTTTCGTGGCGCGTATCTGGTTCTCGTAATTTCCTGTAAACCGGTAGCTGACACCTGCCGGAAGAACTAGTTCTCCAGCATCAATTTTCTTTTGCAGGAGCACTTCGGCATCTTCCACCACATTGCCTTCTGCAAATTGAGGTTTCTTGTCGAAAATCACATAACCAACCAGGAAGGTATCTTCACTTTTAATCATTTGAGGTCCTCTTTTATAGGTCAACTCTGCCAGTTCACCGAGAGGAACCTGAACACCAGAAGGTGTTGCGATCAATACCTTTTTCAGATCATCCGGATTGTCTCTGAACTCTCTTGCATATCTCATCCGTATGGGGAATCGCTCCCTCCCCTCAACAGTTGTGCTCAATTTCATCCCTCCAATGGCACCTCCCAGATACCTCTGGATATCTTCGATGGTGAGGCCATAGCGTGCAATGGCTTTCCGGTTGATATCGATCTCGAGATATGGTTTACCTACCACCCGATCAGCAAAAACAGATGCAGTCTCAACTCCCGGGACCTCTTTCAGATATTTTTCAATCTCATAACCAGCTTGTTCAATTGATGAAAGGTCAGGACCGAAGACTTTAACACCCATTGGGGCTCGCATCCCGGTTTGAAGCATGATCAGGCGAGTTTGTATCGGCTGCAGTTTCGGGGCAGAGGTCAGTCCCGGGACTTTCGTTAAGGCGACAACTTCATCCCAGATGTCGTTTGGTGTTTTGATGTGGTCACGCCATTGCCGGAAATACTCTCCATCCGGATCAACGATCAACTGATCTTCTTCAACCAGTTGGAAGCCATCTTCAGCAGGATCGTAATTACTTCCATCTGTTAACAGGTAGTCACCATCACGATCCACCTTAAATCTGAGCCGGTGACCATTTTCATCCAGGATATATTCTGGTTTGTAGTTGATCAGGTTTTCAAACATGGAAATGGGAGCGGGATCCAGCGCTGAATTCACACGACCCCATTTCCCGATCGTGCTCTCTACTTCAGGAATCGATGTTACCCGTTTATCAACCAACCGGATATCTTCTATGTTCTCTTCAATACCGGAATGCGGCATTGTAGTGGGCATAAAGAGGAACGAGCCTTCATCCAGGGTAGGCATAAACTCCTTCCCTATTCCAGGAAAAAGGCCATGAAACCCGCTCCAGAATCGCGTTTTGCGCAGATCCCATCCAATCTTCTCTGTTCCGGTGGGGATGAAACCAAATACCCGGTCGGCACCCTGCCATATCAGGATTCCATAAAATACAACTACGATCGGGATCCCCAGAAATTTCCATTTATTTGCCAGGCACCATTTCAGGATTGAAGTATAAAAATAGACGATACAGATCAGCACACCCAGCACCAGGGAAATCATCGCTGTAACAAAGAGAATATTTACAAAAATACTGCTCTGAGAGCCTAAGGGCATCCATTCTTTGGTCAGAAAATAAAGGACGATAAGCAATGTGATCCCTATGTTTATCAGATTTACAAACTTCCGCTTATTCTCAGGCCAGCGATATTCCAGCAGGTTATTGATTCCAAATCCTATGAGTGCCAGCACAACCCAGGTGTGGAAGACAATAAAGAGAACTATACCGGCAGCGATCAGACTGTAGTTCCACATTCTTCTGATCTTCTTCACATCGAAGCGAATAGAAAATACCACGTGGGCCAGTGCAGGAATGAAGAAAATACCGATCCCCAAAGAAGCGACCAGTGCAAATGTTTTCGTCAGTGCCAATGGATGGAAGAGCTTCCCTTCAGCCGCCTCCATAGCAAAAACCGGCAGGAAACTAACGATAGTCGTGGCGAGTGCCGTGATCACAGCCGAGGCCACCTCGGTGGTGGATGTATAGATAACCTGAAGTAGCTTTTTGCCCCGGGCATGAATGTTTTCAGGCATGTCGAGGTGCCTGATAATGTTTTCTGTAATGACTATCCCCACATCGACCATCACCCCAATAGCGATAGCAATTCCGGAGAGAGCCACGATGTTGGCATCTACACCAAACTGCTTCATCATGATGAATGTCATCAGGACACCAATGGGTAACAAGCTGGATATCAACAGTGAAGCCCGCAAGTTCATCATCAGGATAATCACGACGATGATACTGATGATGATCTCGTCGGTCAACGCTGATTCCAGGGTTCCAAGAGTCTCTTTGATCAAACCTGTGCGGTCGTAAAACGGAACGATGGTTACTTTGGAAACGGTCCCGTCATCATTTGTTTTTATAGGTAATCCCTTGGAGATCTCAGTGATTTTACCTTTTACATTGTTGATCACCTCCATGGGATTTGAACCGTACCTGGCAACCACCACTCCTCCAACCGCTTCCGATCCTCCCATGTCGAGTCCCCCTCTTCTTGTGGCCGGACCGTAGTTCACTTTTCCAATGTCCTTGATCCGGATAGGGACATTGTCACGGACCGTCACCACACTCTCTTCAAGATCTTCCAGCGATTTCACATATCCCAGGGCCCTGACAAGGTATTCAGCCCGGTTAAACTCAATGGTTCGGGCACCGATATCCAGGTTACTCTTTTTAACGGCTTGCATGACCTGACCAACATCTATTCCATGTGCCTTCATGGCATTCGGGTCAATATCAACCTGGTACTCTTTGACAAATCCTCCGATTGAAGCAACCTCAGCCACTCCCTTGGCAGAAGTCAATGCATAACGCACATAAAAATCCTGGATGGTACGCAGTTCATGAGGGTCCCAGCCCCCGGCCGGATTTCCCTCTTTATCCCGGCCTTCCAGTGTATACCAGAAGATCTGACCTAACGCTGTGGCGTCAGGTCCCAACGCCGGGGTAACCCCTTCAGGTAATGTTCCGGCAGGCAAGGAATTCAATTTTTCCAGTATCCTTGTCCTGCTCCAGTAGAACTCCACCTCATCCTCAAAGATGATATAGATGCTGGAAACCCCAAAGATGGAGTTGCTACGGATCGTTTTTACCCCAGGAATTCCAAGCAGCGCGGTTGTCAACGGGTAGGAAATCTGATCCTCGATATCTTGCGGAGATCTGCCCGGCCATTCAGTGAAAACAATTTGCTGGTTCTCGCCAATATCAGGGATGGCATCGACGGGGACCGGATCCCTGGGGAAATAGTCAAAATCCCAGTTGAAGGGAGCTGTCACAATACCCCATGCGATCAATGAGAAAAGTAACAGAAATGTGATCAACTTGTTCTCCAGAAAGAATTTAATGATCTTATTTAACACAATTATTTGATTTTAAATGGATTGCTATATATATATTCAATAAATGAATCACTCAGCCACCCAAAGATATTACAACGGGCATGAAGGAGCTATCTCCGTAAAATTTTGGAGAAAGTTTTAACAATGATCTTCCGGGGAAGGAATTTTAATTTGCTGAAGAAAAATGAAAAGCGGTCTACCCGCTCGTGGAGGCAACACACAGGAATGAATAAGGGATTTATCACAAAGCGATTCCTCAATTAATCCGGCATCCGGCATCCGGGTATCCGGTATCTCAAAAGAAAATACCGAAAGGGAAAGTTCCTGAGCAGGTATTGTAGAGATAATGGGGGACTTGAAATAGGTCATCTCGTTGGTGCAATCGCTGGAATCTTCAGTGTTACATGTTGAATGATCTCCCTCTTCACAACATACCGGCATTTCAGGAACATGGCAACACGAGTTGCCTTGATCAGATATCTGAGTAGTCCGGATCATGGGAGAGGGACAGCCGCAAATATGATGATAAATAGTGACACCAGTGGTGCTGAAAAGTACTACGGCTGCGAAAATCATGATACTGAATTGTCTAATCTGGTTCTGCATTAGAAAAAAATTCTAATAATAAGACTACAAATATATAAAAAACTTGCGGAGAGGGAATATTTTAGAAGTAGTACCAGATTGATCGGTATTTTCTGATATCTTCCCCATCTTCGTGCAAACGTTTCAGGTAGTCGTAGATGGGGATATCGGTATACAAGTAATCGTCGACAATAGCAATCCTCGACTCCCAGGGGTAGAATCGATAGATTCGTTCACCTGAATGCTTAATCATCACCGGTTCATGATCCTGCCAGGCCCGGAGATGCGTTTTGCCCAGTTTGGGAACATTGAAAACCGGTTCATCTGTCCGGACGATACCTGATTGTAAGCGTGCTTCCTCTTTCCTCTCCTGCTGAATCCTGGCCATAGGGACACGGAAATCAATTGTCTCGGCTTTCCCTTTGGTGTTGAAGGTGTAGTATGGGTCAACACCCGACAATTTCATCATCCGTCGAAGGAATGCAGTCTCAAACTTCTTACTATTGTAATAGGTAAAGACCTCCTGGTTGTATATGCTCATTCCCGCTTTCCGGATCCGGCCAATCACCTCAAGGATATCGGGTGTGATCTCCATGGCATACTCGAAATGGGTGATGATACATACTTCCCGGCGTCCGTATTCATTGAATTTTGCCAGCGTGTCAATCAACTCCTGATCCCAGCGGAAGGGAAGCGTGATCAATGTACGTGTTCCAATTCGAATTCGTTCCACATGGTCGATGGCAGCTACCGCTTTCACGATCTCCAGGATCGTTTCATTTTTCAACGTAAGGGGATCTCCTCCGGTGATGAGTACTTCGGTCACATAGGGATCATTTTTTATCCATTTAATTGCTTTGTTGATCTTTGACCTGGTAACTGTAGCTTCATTGATATTTTTGATCTCCCAGTTCCGCTGACAATAGACACAGATCTGCGGACAGGTGTCAAAAGGTTTCAGGATTACGATCTGAGGATAGCGCCTGGTGACAGCATCAATCGGGCTTGTAGATTTTTCACCCATAAAATCCATATCAGTTTTCTTCAGGCGATTCTCATTGACATTGTGACAATAGGTTACACTCGGCATGACCATCGCACGGATTCCCCTATCATACCGGGAACGTCCACTTTGACTGAACAGGGAGAGGTAGAAAGGAGTAATATGGAAGGGGATATTAAACTGGATCGCCAGTTTTAGCCCTTCGATCTCTTCAGAATCAAGCGTTACCAATGATTGTAGGGTTTTGAGATCCTTTATCACATGCTTCAGATGCCATTGATAATCCTTCCAATCCTCTTCTGTTGCTTGAAAATAGTTCAGGATCTTATGCTTCATTTTCTGCTGGTACCTGATCGCACTCTGATCCAGGCCGCTTCTCATCCTCTTGTAGTATTTCATCAGGAAACCGGAATATTTATCAAGCTGCCGGGATCTCTCTTCACCGGCTTTTCTGCCATTGGCCTCCAACAAGTCAACCTTCTCAGGTAATTTAAGATCTCCGTGGATTCCACGAAAGAGATAGAGGAATTCGGAGAGAAATCCTGGTTCCACCGAATTAAAGGCTCCTTTTCTTTTATTGGCAATCTTGTACAGATGTTTTAATGCCGATCCCTTGGTCAACACTTCATTTTCTGTCCGGATTACATTTTTCAACACGCGAATACACTCTTTGGCTATGTTTTTCTCAACCGGGTGCATCCCCAGGTAAGGCTTATCGGTATAGATATCGAAGTAACTTCTCTCCAGTTCGTTCAGGTAGATAAAGAAATGATCCCGGGCTTTTTCCAGGTTTTCCGAGTTGATCAACATCTGTTTAATAACCGGGTCTGCCGCCCACATCTTCTCCAGGAGTTCCTCTTTCCCGAGTTCAACGAGTACTGGCTTTTTCTTTGTCATAATTTCTTCTCTTAATGTCTTCTCTACAGGCTCTGCAAAACAAAACAGTTGTTTGGTGCGAAGCTACGATTTTTTCATAAAAGGTTACAAGAGGCATCTATTTAATTCTTAGATTTGCAGCGAATTTTGCGTGATGAAAATCAACAATCGATAGAACTTAAAGGGAAACCCACTTTACACAATTTCATCTTCATTATAGCTATATACCTGAAACGGTAAAGAAAAAAAAGCAAATTGCTGGTCAAGTGTATTTTGATTATTGTTCCCTGAAAATATTAAACTAAAAATAGCCATGGAAAAAATTACAAAAGCAGATGCGTTAAAGTATCATTCTAAAGGTCGTCCCGGAAAAGTGGAAGTTATTCCTACAAAACCACACAGAACTCAACGAGATCTATCACTTGCCTACTCTCCGGGAGTTGCTTTTCCCTGCCTGGAGATTGAGAATACGCCAGAGGATGTTAACAAATACACTTCAAAAGGAAATTTAGTATCAGTCATTTCTAACGGAACAGCCGTTCTGGGATTGGGTGATATCGGTGCGGAGGCCGGGAAGCCAGTTATGGAGGGGAAAGGTTTGTTGTTCAAAATTTTTGCGGATATTGATGTGTTTGATATTGAGATCGAAACCAAAGAGGTCGACAAATTTGTTGAAACTGTAAAACAAATATCGCCTACGTTTGGAGGGATAAATCTGGAAGACATTAAAGCACCTGAATGTTTTGAAATTGAAGAGCGCCTGAAAAAAGAGCTGCAGATCCCTATCATGCATGATGACCAGCACGGAACGGCCATTATAACGGCAGCTGGCTGGATCAATGCACTGGAGATTGCAGGAAAAAAGAAGGAAGATGTCAAGATAGTAGTAAATGGTGCCGGTGCATCTGCCATCGCTTGCACCAAACTGCTCGAATCTATCGGTGCCAAAAAGGAAAACATTGTGATGCTCGATACCAAAGGGGTGTTACACAAGGATCGAACGAACCTGAATAAATACAAACAGCTCTTTGCGACCGATCGTGACATCCACACATTGGAAGAGGCCATGGAGGGAGCTGATGTGTTTATAGGTTTATCCATTAAAAATGTGGTTTCCAAAGAGATGATCCGTTCTATGGCGAAGAATCCAATTGTATTTGCCATGGCCAATCCTGATCCTGAGATTACTTATGATGACGCGATGGAAGCACGGCCAGATGTGATGATGGCCACAGGACGGTCCGATTACCCAAACCAGGTCAACAATGTTCTGGGATTCCCTTTTATCTTCAGGGGTGCACTCGATGTCAGAGCTACCTGCATCAACGAAGAGATGAAGACCGCTGCCGTATATGCCCTGGCAGAACTGGCCAAGGAGGATGTCCCCGAGTATGTAAGTGAAGCCTATAATGTCAAGAATCTGGTCTATGGTCGGGAGTATTTTATCCCTAAACCATTGGATCTCAGGCTAATTACAACCGTAGCGCCTGCCGTGGCCAAAGCGGCCATGGATTCCGGTGTTGCCCGGAAGCCAATCAAGAATTGGGATGCATATAAATCTGAGTTGAGCCAGCGTCTGGGTATGGAAAATCAGCTGTTACGTGTTGTTACCCAGAAAGCAAAGATGGATCCCAAAAGGATCGTTTACCCCGAAGGTAATAACCTGAAAATCCTGAAAGCTGCTAACGAGGTATATCACGAAGGGATTGCCAAGCCAATTCTCCTGGGTGATGCGGAACAGATTAAGCAACTGATCGCTGAAAATAACCTGGATCTCAATGGCGTTCCGATTATTGATCCGAGAAGCAAGGAGGTTGAAGAGAACCGAAACCAATTTGCGGAGTTGATCTGGAAAAAAAGGCAACGGAAAGGAATTACCAAAGATGAAGCTTATGAATTGACCTTCGACAGGAACTATTTCGGGATCATGATGGTCGAAACCAGTCAGGCCGATGCCATGGTCTCGGGCATTACCAGTGAATACGGAGCTGTAATGAGGCCTGCCTTGAGACTCATCGGCCCAAGGCCAAAATTAAACCGTATTGCAGGTATGTATGTCGTGTTTACCAAAAAAGGACCTTATTTCTTTGCCGATACCACTGTCAACCTGGATCCTGATTGGAAAACGCTAGCAGAAACTGCATTATTGACTGCAGATGCGATTCGTTCGTTTAATATAGAACCGGTTATTGCAATGGTTTCCTTTTCTAACTTTGGCTCGATCAAAATCTCAGAACATACGCTTGGGCCGGCCAGAGCTCGACAAGCCACACAATATTTGCATCAAAATTATCCAGATTTACTGGTTGATGGGGAGATGCAAGCAAACTTTGCATTAAACAAGGACTTGCTCAAATCGAAGTTTTCTTTCTCAAAAATTGCCGATCACGACGTGAATACATTGATATTTTCAAATTTAAGCTCTGGGAATGCCGCCTATAAAATCATGCAGGAAATTGGCGGCACTGAAGTGATTGGTCCTATTCTTATGGGAATCAACAAGCCTATCCATGTAGTTCCACTGGAATGCAGTGTACGTGAAGTCGTTCATATGACTACCATTGCAGTGGCTGACGCACAACTTGCGAATAAACAAAAATGAATTTTATTTGCGTAATTTTCTGGTTGTGAAATTTATTTGTATCTTCGCGCCCATCTAATTTTTAATTAAATACTATTATGTCAACAGGTAAAGTTAAATTTTTCAATGAGAGAAAAGGTTTTGGTTTCATCATTGATGACGAAAGTCAAAAGGACCTCTTTGTTCATGTAAGCGGGGTCATCGACAAAATTCAAGAAAATGACGATGTTGTGTTTGATATTACAGAGGACCAACGCGGCAAAAAAGCAATCAATGTAAAGAAAGCATAGTATTTACTACGATTGATGCAAAAAAGTAAGGGCAGCCGTTTCGATTGCCCTTACTTTTTTTTGGGGGGGGGCGACCGAACCGGTCGCCCTTACATGGATTGTCCCTACTTTGCCAGCATGACGGGCATAACCAGCATCAATATTTCTTCATCTTTATTTTCATTACCCACGGGCAGGAGAATGCCGGCCCGGTTAGATGCAGACATCTCGATCAAAACCTCCGCTGTTTCGGTGTTATTCAGCATCTCCACCATAAATTTGGAGTTGAAACCTATTTCCATGTCATCTCCCTCGTATGCACAGGTAAGCCTTTCCTTGGCCTCATTCGAGAAATCGATATCCTCTGCGGAGAGCACCAGTTCTTTGCCGGAGATCTTAAAACGGATCTGATGAGTTGATTGGTTTGCAAAAATTGAAACCCGCCGGATTGATGTCAATAAAGAGAGCCTGTCGATTGTTAACTTATTCGGATTATTGGTTGGGATCACCGCCTCATAATTGGGATATTTCCCATCAATCAACCGGCAAACCAGTTCTACGTTACTAAATGAGAAAAAGGCATTGGCTTTGTTGTATTCGAGTTTTACAGGTACCTCCTCGGTAACAAGGATGTTCTTGAGCAGGTTTAGTGGTTTCTTCGGCAGGATGAAGTTAGCCGAATCTGTCGATTTGGCATCTGTACGCTTATATCTCACAAGTTTGTGAGCATCGGTTGCTACAAAGGTGATATCATCTGGAGAGAGTTCGCAAAAAATACCCGAGAGAACCAATCTCAATTCATCATTACCCGTGGCAAACAGTGTTTTGTTGATCGCTTCTGCCAGCATCTCCGATTGGAGCTCGATCGATGTTGTCTCTTCAAGCAGGGGTGTTCTGGGATACTCATCACTCTTGTGTCCTGATAGCTTATATTTCCCCTCACCGGCGGAGATCTCAACCAACTGATTGGTTTCGTTAATGACAAAGGAGAGAGGAATATCCGGAAAGGTTTTCAGGGTGTCAACCAGGATCTTGGCAGGTATGGCAACGCTACCCGGTTCTTCAGCGCGATCCGGTTTGATCGTTACACTCATTGTAGTCTCGAGATCTGAAGATGTCACCTTCAATCCTTCCTCTTTTAGTTCAAATAAAAAATCATCCAGAATAGGCAGTGTGTTGTTGGTATTGATCACACCTATGATGGCCTGCAGATTCTTCAGCAGAAGTGAGCTCGAGATGATAAACTTCATAGCCTTACAGTTTTAAAATCGGGTCAAATATACAATATTCAATTTGGATAAGCAATAGATGCAAAGGAGGGGTTTTTACTCTTTATTAACTTTCTTCCGGCGGAATTGAAACTTGCTTTCTTTCCCCTTCAACAAGCGTTTGATATTTTGCCGATGCGTAAGAGGAACAAAAATAGCGACAAGGATAGCTAGTACGAGAAGCGCTATATGCCTCTCCCCCGTAATGAAATATACGATAAAAGGGAATGAGATTGAGCCGAGAATTGAGGAGAGGGAGACATAATGTGTGATTGCCAGTATGACAATAAAAACACCCAATACGATCAACAACGCTAACGGATAGAGAGCCAGTCCAACGCCTGCCAGGGTGCCAACCCCTTTCCCTCCACGGAAACCGGCGTATAGAGGAAAGATGTGGCCCAGGACAGCTGCTATTGCACAACCGATCATGACATAGGTGACTCCGTTCGGGATTAGGCCCGGAATTGAGAGCCAGGCGACTACCTGAACAACGAACCACCCTTTAAAGATATCGAAAAGCATGACAGGGATCCCTGCTTTGTATCCCAGTACGCGCACGGTATTGGTCGCGCCGGCATTGCCGCTTCCGTGCTCCCTTACATCAATGCCATAAAAAATCTTTCCTACCCACACAGCAGTTGGAATTGACCCGACCAGGTAAGCGGCAATGATCATGAGTGTGATTTCAATCCAAAGCATTCAATTTTCGATTAATTTGATTTACGATTAACGATTTTTATCAGGCATGAAGGTATATACATTTATTCTTCTCCCAACCCGAAACGCCTTATAAAATCTCGCTTCTTTCTGCCGGTAGAGAGGGTATACCTGTAGCCTCTCCATATTTTATTCAGCCGTTTAAATTCCTTACGGTTGAGCTGAGCTTCTTTTATCTTGTCGTTGAGATCCAGGTCGGACGAGAGAAACTGCATGATATTATTCCGGTAATTGAAGAAAAACCAGTCGTTCGGAGTAATCTCCAGGTAGAAGGTGAATTCATCTCCGTTTCGTTTCTTCGTCATCTCGATCTTCCCTTTCAGATACCGGTTCACAATCTCATCTTTGATGGTGGCGATCCCGATAGATCCGGTTGAGATAAATGACCGTCTGATCGTATCATAACTCATCCTCACATCGGCAATGATCATAGTCTTGTCCAATTCATCGGGGAACCTGCGGAATTTTCCTACCAGTTCAAGCTCCGACTTCAGATTCTCCAGCTTATCCTCTTCGATCAGTTCCGACAAGATGAAATTGAAACCTGTGTTGAAGAGCTGAATCCCAGGCAGATTGGTGGCTGTCATCTGGTCGCGAATCTTTTCCATCACCTGCTCCTCAAAAGGAAAATCAAGGATCATACCCAAACGGAAGTTGGTAGAGCCGGGAATAATATAGTAGTCCATACTGCCAAATGTCTCCATAAAAAGAGGTCCGGAGTTCAGGCTCAAATTTATCTTGCCTTC
Organism: uncultured Prolixibacteraceae bacterium; assembly: GCA_964616825.1. Lineage (GTDB taxonomy): Bacteria > Bacteroidota > Bacteroidia > Bacteroidales > FEN-979 > QYOJ01. The sequence continues at coordinate 83,421 of CAZTSX010000008.1, read as the reverse complement.
GGAATGCATCTGACAATTGAAGTTATTCAATGTGACAACGGACCCAGACTTGCCAGGAGCAGCAGGATCTATTTCCGGAGCTGTCCTGAAAGATGTTAACGGTACCTTGTAAGTCATCATACCGGTTGTGGAGATCATCACTGTATCACTGAAACTCCTTCGAGGAGTGAAGAAGGCCGGATAGATCATGTTTTCAGTATTTGAGTAAGCCATGCCGAGGAGTAATTTCTCAGAGTTACGGTTTTTGATTGGGTCACTAACCGGCAATATAACATTGTTCGGATCGATGATGGCTGAAAACTTCACCCAGTTGGTTCCGAGGTTCATGCAATCGGTCTGCGGCTTGAAAGCCCCCGTAAAGGTCAGATCCCTGACTGGAGCATTCATCTCCACATTTCCTGCAAAAGCAAACTCTGGGTTCAACATGAAATCGGAAGTGCCTGGAATCGTTCCTTTTCCCACTGAATTGCCTGTTGTATCAACCGAAATCCGGCTGAAGAAGATTTTCTGATGATCTCCTTTTCGATCCGAATAATCGTAGGTTCCGGACCCCATATATTTTTTTCTTCCCAGCACATTCACTTTTGCATCATAAAAATTATGATGCCTTGAGGAGGTATTGGCAATAATATTGGCATTTGTCAGCTCGCTCATCACAGCGTTCTTCTGGATTTGAACGATTCCGCTATCAGGGTAGATTGCTGCATCTGCAACCTTGATAATCTTCACCTCTTCAGCATTAATCACATTTGAGCGAATGTTGTAACGTGCTCTCAACGCAAAAAACCTGAGTGAATCTTGTTGTGGATGAATGGAGATAAACTCTGTTCCGGTATATCCGACATCGATTAGCTGAGAGAGGCTGAGGTTGTCGGGGAGAGTATATTTAGAATTCTCTTCATTGGTAAGCATGATCTCATCGTTGTCGATCATCCAGTCGAACCTGTCCATCGAACAAATGTATCTGTTAACCGGAAATTCCATCGTAGAAATCCCGAGGTTTGACCTGAACTCTCCCCGTCGCTCTTCAAAATCAAAATGGGTCCGGTAATTCTTTGTGGAGATAGCCAGTTCATTGATGTCATATGATTTGATCCGGAAATTAGCGATGTATGCATCGAACGTGTGTTGCTGAAAATTAAAACCTTTCGAATCCATTTCAGCATCTTCAATGTACATTGTCCCGGCGCCACGTACTCCATAAGGTGTTAGGCCAAGAGTCCCTGCAAACAGCGATTGATGGTTGAACATAGCGATATCTCTGGTCGTAGATGTAATACTCATCGAATCCTGATATGGCATCCAAAATTCGGTTACGCTATCTGCTGTCACAGCCGGATACTGTATCCCCGTCATTTGTTCTCTTATCACAAATCCCTGAGCAACAGTCTTCATGCTATCTGGGTAGAAGATGAAATTGTCAGATACTGATGTGGAGTTTAGATAGTTGAGTTGTCCCTCCCCTATCAATCCCTTGTTACTCAAGTCAACTTTGGCGACGAAGACACCTTTACCTCCATAGATCGGGAATCCGGTGGCATCTGATTGTTTTTCAAATCCGAGAGAGAAATCGGGCCTGATTTTCAACGGCTCAGTGATATCCGGAAAGATTCCGGCAGAAACAAGTTGACCATTAAACTGTAGGCTATCCGTATCAATGTAGTCCAGGCTATTCATAGTAAATGGAAGTACGTCGAAATAAAAATTCTCACTATCATATACTCCTTGATGGATATAGGGTTTATCCCAGTTTACATGAGCTGTATCTTTGTTAGTAAAGATCGGATAATCAGGATAATTCTTCAACCCGGCTTTGTTTTGCGGATTGTCTATCAGAAGAAATCCGCTTAGGTCATTCAAAGCTGTCTGAACCTTCTTCATCGGATACCTTCCTGTTTTAGGGTCTATCTTTCTGCTGACTGCATAAAACTCCAGGAGGTCGATGGCAGGCAGGTTGATCCTGAATTTGTCATACTCAAACGAGCAATCACTTGCGTAAAAATCAAAGAGGCCGGCCTCGATCTTGCCTGAAAATACAAAATCACGGTTCTGTTTCAGGATGATTTCATGATTCCGAGGCTCAATGTATACATGCTGTGAATCAGACAGATAGATACCAAGTACTCCTTTTAGTTTCAAATCGAAATTATCCAGGTCGAGAACGGCATTGGACTCCCCGTCCATTTCTGAGCTGAAGATAATTTCATCATAGTCGGTTTTTCCATGACTCGCATCTACATAATGAATCAGTTTATCCTTGACCACAGCTTTTTTATCATCCGTATCGTAGATCAGAAATCCCTGCGCACTCAGGAGAATCAACTGCGACTCCACCTGGGCAGGTGGCATCCGCCAGTATTCGATCAATTCATTCAGTGTAAACTCCCTGGAGTTACGTCGCTCAGTATACTTCTTGATGACATGCAGTGGATTGAAAACGTCGATTCCCTGCAAACGCTCATACCTGCCCAGTGAGTAGTAGTTGCTGGATTCGAACATCGCTTTGCTTGTCGAACCGGGTCCCCGCATTGCTTCAAAATTGATTTTTGGCTCATTGAGTTTCCAGTAGAGCGCCTCACAGTAGATCTCAATGTTGTGCCAGGTGTCGAACCAGGGACTGATGATAGCCACCCGTTCATCTTTGAGGAGAGAGAGTTCCTTGGTCTGATCAAAGTATTTCATCATTAATCCGGGATGGTAGATGGAATCCTTGTCGTGATGAATTGTTATTGACGCATTACCGGAGTTGATCCTGTCGGGGCGTATGATGAACCTTCGGGAACGTGCTGTTAAGAACTCCAGGTTATCTCGTTTGAAGATCACCTCTGCATCCCGGTTCTTCAAGCCGAATCCAATAACTTTTCTTCCCTCCATAGAGAATCCACCTATATAGTCAACGTTATTAAAAACATCCCGGATACCTATCAAACTTTCGTATGAATAGAACCTTGGGTATGTGGCTTTCTCTTCCACCACGTCAGCCTGCACTTTATCAATCAACCTGCCGGGTAGTGGCGCTGAAAAATAGTCTTTATTGAAGAAAAGCATGGAATCAGCCTCATACTTAGAAAATTTCATCTGGATTTGATACACTGAGAGAACAGCATAGACCTTTGAAGGATCTAATCCCGCCCGCCGCCAGTCGATTCGCCCGCCGCGACCATACCACCGGGTTTCCAGCGGATAATACAATCCTTGTGTCTGATAGATTGTCAGGCTGTCGCGGTTGGAGTAACAGATAATATCGGTAGGCATTACCTCTACCATGGGAACCGAATCATTGTAAAACCGGTAGCTTGGAGTTATCAGCTTCCATTCCGTTGAGGCGGAGTGATAGATCATATCCTCTTCAAAAAGGTGAATGCTGAACTCCAGGAATTTCAGGTAATGACGGCTATATTTCGTCTCTGCCAACGACTCCATGATTTCCGACCAATCGTAAAAGTACTGGTCGGGTTGATGGGAATCAACAAACACATTTAGCGCGTAGATGTAATTGTAGAAATCGGGAAACACCCGCATACGCTTTTTGAGCATCTTGTTACAGACTGAATAGATGATCTGTTTTTTTGACGGGCTGTATTGCTCGGATTCCCATTTCTGCAGGAAGGGGATCATCACTTTCTCAACGATCTTCTGATCGTTTTTACTCAAAAATGAGAAGAGCTGACTCAGCTCACTGATAAACTTTGTGGAATCGCCCGAGAACCTGCGGAGTTGCTGGGCTTGAAGCGTGAAAACAGACACAACAAAGCATATGGCAAAGAAATAGCGTAACCAGGTAAATCTTTTCATCGGTTGAATTTTACAACCATCCAGTTGTTTTTTTTCCGCACTCCGGCAAATTTTAGATGCTGCTCCTCTACTTTCTCCCTGATCATCGGAAGGTCATCTGAATAGAATCCACTCAGAAACAAGGTCCCTCCTTCATACAGGGCATTTGCATAAACAGGAATTTGTTCCAGAAGCACATTCTTGTTTATGTTTGCCAGGAGCAGATTAACTTTCTTCTCCGGGATCTCATTTACGTCTCCATGAATAACGTGAATTTCTCGCGCTTTATTTTTATGCACATTCTCGGTCGTATTTTCGAACGCCCGTTTATCGTTATCTATAGCAAAAACCTCAGCCGCCCCCAACTGAAAAGCCAGGATGGCAAGCACACCGGTTCCACAACCCATATCAAGCACCGTTTTCCCGGAAACATCTTCTTCAAGGAGCCATTCGATCATCAGTGCGGTTGTCTCGTGATGCGCAGTTCCAAAAGACATTTTGGGTTCGATGATGATATCATAACACTTGGTGAACTGGTGAACTGGCGAACTTGTGAGTTTATGAGCCGGTGCGTTTTGAGAATCTTCAAACGACTTATGAAAAGGGGCACGGATGTAACATCTTCCGGCAATGAAGACAGGTTCGTAAGAGCTTTCCCAAACTTCATTCCAATTTTTATCCGGCATCCGTTTGACGGTCCAGAAAACCGCCCTCAACTCCCTGTACTTTTCGATTACTTTTTGGACAGCAGGTTCAATAAAAAATTCCTCTGGAATATATGCAAGCAGTCTATACTCCTCTTCATTGAAACTATCGAAGCCGATCTCAGCTAGTTCAGCCATAACGATCTCTTTCATGGCTTCCGGAACCGAAGTAAATGCAACTTCCATATATCGATAATGTTTTCCGGCTTCATCCATATTTAAGACTCAATTCCAAACAAAGGTACAGAATGTTGAGATTTTTCTTGACTTGTTATGTAATATGTTGTATATTTGCAACGATTACATCTTTTATAATGATTACACAGAAAAAAATACTATGATAAATAAAGCAGATACATATCTTTTGGAAAACAATGTAAATCCCTCATATCAACGAGTCAAGATCATGGAATATCTTCTTCGTAAGAAGAACCATCCCAATATTGATATGATATTTAGTGACTTGAAGAAAGAGATGCCAAAGCTTTCGAAAACAACTATTTACAATACATTGAAGCTATTTATTAAACGGAATCTTGTTAGTCCCTTAACTATTGAAGATAACATGTTGAGGTATGATGCAGACACTAAAATACACGGACACTTTAAATGCATCAACTGTGGAACAATTACAGATATCAACCTGGATCTCAAGAACATGAATAGAGATCAATTACTGGACTATACAATTTTCGAACATCATATTAATTTTAAAGGAACATGTAATAAAAAATCATGTAATAAATAATCATTTAACAAAAACAAAAATGGAAACACTAATTGGGAAAAAAGCGCCTGAATTTAAAGCGAATGCCGTAATCAACGGAAACGAGATCGTTGAAGGATTTTCTTTAGATCAGTACAAAGGGAAGAAACATGTTGTATTTTTCTTCTATCCACTGGATTTTACTTTTGTATGTCCAACGGAATTGCTGGCATTTCAGCGGAAGATTGAAGAATTTAACAAAAGAAGCGTAGCAATAGTAGGGTGTTCAGTAGATTCCGAATTTTCACACCTCGCGTGGTTACAAACAGAATTAAATAAAGGCGGCATTAAAGGTGTCAACTATCCTATCGTAGCAGATTTATCGAAAACAATTGCTGAAAACTACGGCGTGCTGGCAGGTGAATATGATTATACCGACGATGGCTCTGCGATATTTAACGGAGCACCGGTTGCTTTCAGAGGATTATTTTTAATTGACAAAGACGGCGTAATTCGACATTCCGTTGTAAACGATCTTCCATTAGGAAGAAGCGTTGATGAAGCGTTACGAATGGTTGATGCTCTTCAGCATTTCGAAGAATATGGAGAAGTTTGTCCTGCTAACTGGAAAGAGGGTGAGGATGCGATGAAAGCAACTCAGGAAGGAGTATCAGACTATTTAAGCAAACATTAATATTAATTTCCAAATTGAATTATTAACTTGCATTTATTATTAAAACAGTTCCATCATGAAAATAAATAAGTATGAAAACATCTCGCAAATTGACCGCGAGGCAAAAAAAGATTTTATCGACAGACACTCTGCATTTATCCATTGTGAGAGCAATGCGAAAAAAGGAGAGAAGTTTAAAGTCAATGTAAAAATTGGCGATCAATATCAACACCCCGATGATCCAGATCATTTCATCTCCTGGATTCAGTTATGGAGTGGTGAGAAGATGCTTGCGCAGGCGAACTTCACAGAAGGCGCCCAGGGGAATGTTCCCGGGAACCTGGAAGTCGACTTTTACGTTGTCCCACAAAAAAATCTCAACCTGATGGCTCATGCTTTTTGCACCAAACACGGCTTGTGGCAAAGCGACGAAGCTCTGGTAGAGGTAAAGGAATAACAAACCAACAAAAGGAATCACGATGCTAAACACAAGATTAGAAGTAGAATTAAACAAGCAATTGAACGCAGAGTTATACTCTGCCTATCTTTATCTTTCCATGTCGGCATTCCTGGCCTCAAAAAACCTGTCCGGATTCTCAAATTGGATGAAAGTGCAATTTGAAGAAGAGCAATTCCATGCCCTGAAACTTTACAACTATATTATTGACAGAGGTGGTAAGGTAACACTGACAGAAATTAAAGCGCCAAAAACTGAGTGGCACGATATCCTGGATGTGTTTAAAGATGTGCTTGCGCATGAAGAAAAAGTGACTGGTTTAATCAACGAACTGGTTAATGTTGCAATGGAAGAGAAAGACCATGCAACTGTCAGTATCCTTCAATGGTTTGTGACAGAACAGGTCGAAGAAGAAGCAACTGTTTCAGATCTTCTTGACCAACTGAAACTTGTGGAAGGGAAAGGTTCCGGACTATTTATTTTAGACAGAGAAGCGAAGCAACGGGTATTTACACCACCCGTCGAATAATGTAGAACCGGGAATTGGGTTGGTTTACTGGCAATCGATAGCAATCTTAATGATTGCAACAAACTCATCAGCTTTCAGTGATGCCCCTCCAATCAGGCCACCATCCACATCGGGCTGGGAGAAGAGAACAAACGCATTATTGGCATTGCAGCTGCCACCATAGAGGATAATGGCCTCCTGAGCCACACGTTCCCCATATTTGTTCAGAATCAGCTGCCGGATAAATGCATGCATCTCCTGTGCCTGCTCAGGTGTAGCATTTATACCTGTACCAATAGCCCACACGGGTTCGTAAGCGATAACCACCTGGCGAAATTTTCTCTCTTCCAGTTGAAAGAGTGACGTTTCCAATTGGATTTTAACAACCTCAAAATAGTTACCTGTTTCCCGTTCGGGCAGCAGCTCTCCACAACAGAATATCGGTGAGACACCCTGTTTCAAAACAGCATCCACTTTCCTGGCTAACAGATCATTGGATTCATGAAAATAGTTACGTCGCTCGGAATGGCCGATGATACAGTATTCAACCTCCATAGAGTGAAGCATAGGTGCGGAGATCTCCCCCGTGTAGGCGCCAAATTCATGTTCGCTCGCATTCTGAGCGCCTACAGCAACATGGGTTTCGTCGGTGAGGTCAAGAACCATCTCCAGGTAAGGGGCAGGTGGACACAGCACAGGCTCTACGTTTCCCAGGTTCAGTTTTTCCACCGCATCGGTGATTTGGACAGTCAGATCTTCTGCTTCCTGGAATGTTTTATTCATTTTCCAGTTACCGGTAACAAGCAGGGTGCGCATAAAGGATCAGGATTTGGGATTTTGGCAAAGATACGAGGATTGCCATGATATTGCCATGGATTGCCATTGATTGACAAAAGGATTGTCCTGTATTGTTAATAACTTTTCCCTTTGAGGATATAACCTTTGCCCCTCTTTCTGGATCAAAGAGAAAAATCCTATGAATCCTCAACAACTTACAACACGGACAAAACTCCTGGCTATTGGTATTATTCAAATGGTAAAAGAATTACCAAAAGTATATCCATCCCAGGCAATGGCCAATCAAATCGTGAGGTCAGCAACTTCTGTCGGAGCAAATTACAGAGCAGCCTGTAAATCAAAGTCCAGAAAAGACTTTATCTATAAAATAAAATTAGTAGAAGAAGAACTGGATGAGACTATTTACTGGTTAGAGTTAATTGGCGAAACCCATATCTATCTTCAGACCCAACTCACTGAGTTGATTGCCGAAGCAAATGAACTTATGCTGATTATTATTAAAAGCCTTAAAACTGCTAGAATTAACCAAACGAAAACGAATTTTCAAACAACAAATTCTACCACTGCTGCTAAGACAAAATAGAACTTCTATTGCCAACAATTTCATTTAATAATTGGCAATACTATGGCAATCC
>CAZTSX010000008.1:30922-75066 GCA_964616825.1 uncultured Prolixibacteraceae bacterium | reverse complement strand
ATGGCAATCCATGGCAATATCATGGCGATCATGCTCAATCACTGTATCCTGACTCTCGGATCCAGCAACCCATATACAATATCAACCAGAATGTTAATGATGATCAATACGACTGAGATGAACAAAACTGCTCCCATAATGACTGGGAAGTCGTATTTATCGAGTGCGTTGACGATGACAACTCCGATCCCTTTCCAGTCGAAGACATATTCAACAAATACCGCTCCGGCAAGCAAGGATGCCAGCCAACCGGAAATAGCTGTAATAACCGGGTTTAAAGCGTTTTTTAGCGTATGCTTGAAAATCACCTTGAAATTACTTAATCCTTTGGCCCGGGCAGTACGGATGTAGTCCTGTGACAATACCTCAAGCATTGAGTTTCGGGTCAACTCCACAACAATAGCCAGAGGTCGGATACCCAGTGTAAGAGCGGGCAGGATCAGGTTCTTCAGGTTAAGGTATTCACCCCGTCCCATATCGTCAACTGAATAGAGACTACCTACCATGTTGAGGTGTGTGATATCTACCAGTACAAAAGCAAAAATCCATGCGTTGATAATGGCAGCGAAGAATGAAGGAACTGACATCCCAAGAACTGAAAAGACCAGTGCGATCCGGTCGGTAATGCTATTCTTCTTTAATGCACAGAGAATCCCGATGGCAATTCCGATGATTACTGCGAAGGCCATGGCGACAATAGCCAGTATCAGGGTGTTGACAAGGGCTTCGGAAAGGATATCTGTCACGTTTCGTTTTGACTGGTAGGACTTCCTCAGATATGGTTTCTTCAGAACAATGACACTTTTTCCTGCACCTGCTATGTTGATTGTATGTCCGTATTTCTGCTTGTTGAGATACCAGTAGTTGGTAGAGTCTGCCCGGTTGTGCAATGAGATGGGAGAAAGATCATTCAGGTAACTGATAAACTGGATAGAGAGGGATTTATCCAGGCCAAGGTCTTTATTAATGGCCTCCACAGAAGCCAGGTCGCTACGCTGTCCGAGCATCATGCGGGCAGGATCTCCGGGAAGAATGTTGAAAAGGAAGAAGATTATCATCACAACGCCGAAGAGAACCAGTAGTCCGTAGAGAAACCGCTTGAGGATAAAACGTAACATAGATACTCGTTACTCGATGACTCGAAGCTGGAATTTTTCTTTCAAGTACTCCCACTCCGGGAAATCATTATAGTGCCACTTCTCCAATACCTTTCCATCTTTCAGCAAAATCAACCCGGGATTAGACCTGATCATTGCTTTCAAAACCACATCATCTGAATTATAAAAATCAAACATAATTCCACTCCTCTCTTTAAATGCTGAAATGTCATCAGGCATAGTGCTGGTCAGGCAGATGAAGGAATATCCTGCATCATTGATTTTCTGAAACAGTGATTCCAGCTTTTGAAAAGCCTTCTGGTTTGTGTTGTCCAGGTCATAGGCGATAACAAAAAAGTGGTAATCAGGGATATTCAGGAGACTCTGAGCCATGTCATTTCCATCAACATCTTCAGCCAGCAATGTCATATCACCCTGATTTGGATCTTCAACACGTTGGCTGACAAAGATCCAATCGGCCAGCCATGTGGAGTCATTCCATGGATAGTCGGGGGCCAGAAACTCCTCTGTTTCTCCAGTATGCCGATTCTTATATGTCACGTAAAAATCGATATCAGATTCCACAGGTTGGTTCACCTGTGCGCCAACTTTCCATCCACGGAAATCGATGACCGGAAGATGCCAAAGACAAAACATTGATAGTCCGGTAAACAGGATGACAATGGAGAGGAGAAGGATCCTATCTCCGGCTGGCTTGAACAGACTCTTGAATCGATTTCGCCAGATGAATATCGGAATCACAACAGCCATCAACACAAGGTTCTTAAGGAAAGTCTCCATATTGGTCAGCATCACTGCATCACCAAAGCAGCCACAGTCAGGAACCATATTAAAAAAGGCGTCAAAGAAAGTGAGGATGGTGAAAAAAGTCATCATAGGCAACAGCACCCAGGCAGTTTTCCGGATCCAGAGATTGAAAAGCAGGCTAATCCCAAGAGTGAATTCCAGTACGCAAAGGAAGATTGTCAGAAAGAGTGCAAAATCATTCGCCCAGGATGTGCCGAAAGCCATGAAATAGTCATGTATCCTGTATACCGTACCAAGCGGGTCGATGCCTTTGACAAACCCGGAAAAGATGAAAACGATTCCGGTAACTATCCGAAAAAGGGTTCTAACCGTCTTCATAATCCAGTTTGATGAGTGCAAACGCTGCGTAGTTGATGATATCGAAATAATTGGCGTCGATACCCTCCGAGATGAAGGTCTTCCCTTCATTATCTTCGATCTGCTTGATGCGCATGAGCTTCATCAGGATGATATCGGTCAGAGAGCTAAGCCGCATATTTCTCCATGCTTCCCCATAATCGTGATTTTTATTGAGCATCAGCTCCTTTGCTGCTTTGATACAGGTGTCGTACAGTTCTTCTCCCGATTCAAATGGCAGGATTTCAATGCTCTCAGCCGATCCCATATCCAGCTGTATGAGTGCAATAACCGAATAGTTGATAATTCCAATGAACTCCGGCCGGATGCCCTCTTCAATCTTCTGAGCTCCTTTGCTATCGATGCTCCGAATACGCTGGGCTTTGATATAAACCTGGTCCGTAATCGAGGGGATCCGCAGAATTCGCCAGGCCGTACCATAATCTTTCATCTTCATCAGAAATACCTCCCGACAAGCTGTAATCACGGCATCAAACTGATCACTGGTACGCTGAATGGAGTCCATAATAAAAGGAACTGCTTTGAGAGGATAAAAGTAGGAAGAATTCTGGTAACAGACAGCAATAAGATTTGTATTTTTGCGCATATCAAGTCATGCCAAAAACCTTAATCAGTAACGGTAAACACCTGGATCTCTCTTCCCCGAAAGTGATGGGGATCCTGAATCTGACTCCCGATTCATTTTTTGATGGAGGGAAGCACAACTCCATCGATATCCAGTTGAAACGAGTGGAACAGATGTTGGAGGAGGGAGCTTCCATCATTGACCTGGGAGCGGTCTCTACACGTCCGGGATCTCTCAACGTGAGTGAATCCGAAGAGATGGAACGTCTCATTCCTTCATTGAAAGCAATCCGGCATTATTTCCCCGATGTTTTTTTGTCGATCGATACCTATCATGCCTCCGTAGCTAAAGACGCTGTGAACCTTGGAGCAAATATGATCAACGATATCTATGGGGGTCGATATGATGAGGGCATGCTGGAAACCATCGCCCGGCTTAATGTCCCCTATATCATGATGCACATGAAAGGGAAACCGGAGACCATGCAGCATAATCCCCAATACAAGGATGTTATAGCTGAGATTGCTTATTTCTTTCAACAACAGATTTCGAAACTTCGGAAGATGGATTTCGGACAGGTATTAATCGATCCTGGATTCGGTTTTGGGAAAACGCTAGACCACAACTTCGAGATTCTGCGGCGACTACCAGAGTTTCAGACCCTTGGTTGTCCGGTCGTCACAGGTCTCTCCCGGAAATCGATGATCCAGAAATCACTTGGCGTGACAGCTCGCGAAGCTGGGAACGGCACAACAGTCCTCCATACGATTGCACTGCTTAAAGGGGCCGGGATTCTCCGGACTCATGATATCAAGGAGGCAGTTCAGGCGATCAAGCTGGTGGAAATTGTTTCAGGGTAAAACAACTAACACACGGCTGAGAGGATTACTTTTCCTCTTCGGCCTGTTGCTGTCCGGTTTCGAATTCCTGAATCATCTGTTCCGGCGTTTTACCGAGATTTTTAATGGAAGCCTGAGCATCATCTACAAAATCGTTTTCGGGATAGGTTTCAATAAACAGCGTATACGTCTCCCGAGCCTGATCAATGTCGCCAAGAACATTTTCCTGTACATACCCGGTAAAGAACAGACATAATGGCGCCTTCTCATAGTCGGGATAGGAGGTTTGGATTTTATCAAAGAGGGCGATTGCCCGGGGGCCATCCTGTAAATTCATGATCATCGATGCCGCTTTAAAAAGACAAACCGGGGCTAACGAGTCATCGGGAAAGGCTTCCGCAAATTCCTGATATTCCTGGATGAGGCTATCTGCGCCTGCACGGGAAAAACCACTCTCAGCATTAAACAACTGAGCTTCAAGGGAAGCAATCTGTTGCTCCATGTTCTCCCTGGAGGGTTGGCAACTAACAAGCAAAATGGCCGAAACCAGGGTCGTAAAAATAAATGTTCTTTTCATCACTATTTTCGCTTTAAACAAATAATACATATTCAACATCCAGTCATCAAGTATCCAGCATCCAGCATCCAGCATCGAGCATCAACTCTTCTTTTTCTTCACTGATGGGAAAATCATCTTGTAATGAACGTCAATATTTCCCGAAGCAATATCACTCAGCCTCCTTTTTAACAACATTTTCCGTAACGGACTGATTCGTTCTGCCATCGTGATCCCTTCAATATGGTCATATTCGTGCTGGATGATCCGGGCCAGAATGCCGTCATATCTCTCCTCAAACTCCTGAAAATTCTCATCCAAATAGTGAATATGAATAACCGATTTTCGTTGGATCTCTTCATGTAAACCCGGGAAACTAAGGCATCCTTCGTTATGTAATTCTTCTTCACCTTCCTGGATCAGAATCGTTGGATTGATGAAGGTCTTTTTAAATCCGTCAGCTTCAGGATGATGGTGTTCAGACAGAATGGAGGCATCAATCACAAACAGACGAAGGGATCTGTTAACCTGAGGGGCTGCAAGTCCGATCCCATCAGCCTGGTACATCGTCTCCCACATGTCGGATAAAAAAACGTCCAGGTCCGGATAGTCAGGTTCAATTTCTACCGTCTTTTTTTTCAGTATGGGATGTGGATAAGCAACAATCGGTAATGTCATGTAGTTTCGAGGTATGATTGCAGGATCAGAGTAGCACTAACGGTATCTACCAGCGCTTTATTTTGTCGATCCTTTTTTTTAGCGCCGGCATCAATGATCGCCTGAGAAGCCATCCTGGAGGTAAAGCGCTCATCAAAGCGTTCTATGAGGATATCCGGAAATGTTTTCCTCAGGGATTTTACAAAGGGGGCAATAAACCGTTCCGACTCAGATGGCCGGTTTTTCATGTCTTTTGGTTCACCAATCACGAAACAATCCACCTCATTATCTTTGATATAACGCTTCAGATAATCGAGGGTATCATTAGCATGAACTGTACCCAGTCCCGTAGCTATAATCTGTAATTCATCAGTAACCGCAAGGCCAACGCGTTTTCTGCCATAATCTATTGCCAGGATTCGTCCCATAATCAAATTGAGCGCAAAGGTAAGAAACTTAATTTTTTTCCATAATTTTGATCAACCAAACAGGGAATTATGACAGATGATATCAGAGCGCTTGTGGAAGCAGCCTGGGTTGACCGGGAGATGTTGAAAAAAAGTGAAACACAACAGGCCATCCGGCTTGTGATTGACTTGCTCGACAAAGGCAGGCTGCGGGTAGCGGAGTTTAATGGAACAGAGTGGATCACATTCGATTGGATTAAAAAAGCAGTCATCCTTTATTTCCCGATCCAAAAGCTGGAGACATCCAAGTCTGGCCCCCTTGAATTCTTTGATAAGATCCCACTAAAAAAGGATTATGAACAAAAAGGAGTTCGGGTGGTACCTCATGCACTTGCCCGCTATGGTTCCTACATCGCTCGGGGAGTGGTCATGATGCCTTCATACATCAACATCGGCGCTTATGTCGATTCCGGGACGATGGTTGATACCTGGGCTACGGTCGGATCTTGTGCGCAGATTGGCAAGAATGTACACCTGAGTGGAGGGGTTGGAATAGGTGGTGTCCTGGAACCGGTACAGGCAGCTCCTGTGATCATTGAGGAGGAGTGTTTCATCGGCTCCCGTTCTATTATTGTGGAGGGTGTAAGAATTGAGAGAGAGGCTGTACTGGGTGCCAACGTTGTTCTCACATCATCAACAAAAATCCTTGATGTATCAGGAAATACAGCCACCGAGATCAACGGATTCATCCCGCCCCGATCTGTTGTGATCCCCGGTTCATACACAAAATCATTTCCTGCAGGTGAATACCAGGTAGCTTGTGCCCTGATCATTGGACAGCGAAAAGAATCAACCAACCGCAAAACATCATTAAACCAGGCATTGCGGGAATTCGACGTACCCGTATGAAAAAGATCCTGGTTATCCAAACCGCCTCGATCGGGGATGTCATTCTGGCTACCGCCGTTCTTGAAAAGCTGCACCCCTACTTTCCGGATGCAGATCTCGACATGATGGTTAAGAAGGGAATGGAAGAGTTATTTAGGGATCACCCGTTTCTAAATCAGGTCATTATTTGGGATAAGGCCGGGAAGCAAAAAGAGTTCCTCAAGCTGATCAAACAGATCCGAAAAGAACACTACGATCTGGTTGTAGACATTCAGCGTTTCACCCGCACCGGGCTCCTGACCGTATTATCAAGAGCTAAAGAGAGTGTCGGATTCGATAAAAATCCACTATCCCGTTGTTTCACCAGACGTATTCGTCATGAAATCGGACCGGATATTCACGAAACAGACCGGAATCAAGCTCTGATCGCTGATTTGACAAACGAGAAACCGGAGAAACCAAAGTTATATCCCCCTTCAAGGGATTTGGGGATGCATTCGAAAATCGAACATCAAAAATCGAAAATCTATTATACCGTCTCTCCCGCATCCCTCTGGTTTACCAAACAGTTTCCGGTTGAAAAATGGGTGGAGTTGATCAGTAAAATCCCTCCGGAAGCAACTGTCTACTTGCTCGGATCGAAAGCGGACTTTGATCTCTGTGAGAAAATCCGGCATCCGGTATCCGATATCCGGTATCCGGCATTCAATATAATCAACCTTGCTGGAGAGATTAGCCTGCTGGAATCCGCCGCTCTCATGAAGCAAGCGAAGATGAACTTCACCAATGATTCCGCACCCATGCATCTGGCCTCCGCCGTAAACGCACCGGTTACCGTTGTGTACTGTTCTACAACACCTTATTTCGGTTTTGGACCGTTGTCTGACGATGCAGCAATCATTGAGGTTACTGAAACCCTAACATGCAGGCCATGTGGACTTCATGGGCTTAAACGTTGCCCGTATGATCATTTTAATTGTGCGATGCAGATCGAAGTGTCTCAACTGGTATCCCGCATTTAACAAACGAGAAAAGTTATTAACATATAATCCTTATTCTATATATTTGCAGGTTGGTTTTAAAAGGTTTGGTTAGTTGTTTTCATGAAGCAGGAGATTAAAAATTGTCTGGACGTTTTGCGGAAAGGGGGAACGATCCTCTATCCGACGGATACTATCTGGGGCATTGGTTGTGATGCGACCAATCCCAAAGCAGTTCAGAAAATCTTCAAGATCAAGAAACGGATGGAGGGTAAGAGCCTGATCGTCCTTCTGGACCGGAAGGAGCGGCTCTTCGAATATGTTGAAGACATTCCCAATGTTATTCTTGACCTGATTGAGAATGTCAACACTCCTCTTACTATCATTTATCCAAAAGCCAAAAACCTGGCTAAAAATATCATTGCAGATGATGGAACCATTGCGATCCGGGTGATTAACTATGAGTTTTGTTATAAACTGATCCGAAACTTTAAGAGACCCATCGTTTCCACATCTGCTAATATTTCAGGGCAGCCAGCTCCACTTGTTTTCAAATGGATTCCTGAAGAAATTGCCAATCAGGTGGATTACAAGGTAAATCTGGCACATGATTCGCTCCGGGAAACCAAACCTTCTACAATCATCAAGATAAGAGCAAATGGAGAGTTTGAAGTCATCCGGAGATAAAATGTTCACAGTTCAACATGCTAGGCAAACTAACTACATTGATGAAATTTCTATACCTGTTACTTCTTACCTTTTTTTTCCTGTGTGAACATCCTGTCACAGCAACAGAAACAGAGCTCCCAAAAAAATGGACCATCAGCGGCTCCGTTCGGGATAAATCCAACGGGGAAGATCTTACCGGTACAACTATCTATGTAGCAGAATTGAAAACCGGAACGGTCACAGATATCTATGGCAACTTCTCTTTAACATTACCGGAAGGAACCTACACCCTGCAGATCTCATTCATTGGATTTCAAACAGTTACGCGAGATGTGAGGTTGAATAGAAACATCACCCTTCACCTTGAGCTGGAACCTGCTCAGGAGATGCTGAATGAAGTTGAGATCACAAGTGAGCAAGCGAACAAGAATATTGTACAACCTGAAATGAGCACCATTAAGATGGACATGAAAACCATCAAAAAGATCCCATCTCTGATGGGTGAAGTGGATATCATCAAAGCGATCCAACTACTTCCTGGTGTTCAGTCGGTGAGTGAAGGTGGTAGTGGTTTCAGCGTACGTGGTGGCGCACCGGATCAGAATCTGATCCTGTTGGACGAATCTACCGTCTATAACGCATCTCATCTGATGGGCTTCTTTTCGGTCTTCAACAATGATGCGATTAAAGATGTCACGCTTTACAAAGGAGATATCCCGCCCCGGTATGGGGGACGACTCTCTTCGGTGCTGGATGTGCGGATGAAAGAGGGGAACTCCAAACGATTTGAGGTGACCGGAGGAATCGGGATCATTGCTTCGCGTCTCACCGTTGAAGGACCTATCTGGAGAGATAAAATTTCATTCATCGTTTCAGGGCGCAGAACATATGCCGACCTGTTTCTGGCTCTTTCGAGTGAAGAGGCATTACGCGACAACAAACTCTATTTTTATGACCTGAACGCAAAAATTAATTACCGCATCAACCAAAACAACCACATTTTTCTCTCCGGCTATTTTGGACGTGATGTTTTTAAAAATGACTTCGCCAAGATGAGCTGGGGGAATGCTACCGGAACCATTCGCTGGAAACACCTCTTCAACACAAAACTGTTTGCCAACTTCACTTTTATCTATAGCGACTATCGTTATATGCTGGGAACCCCGGAAGGGTATACTTCATCATTTGAATGGAACTCAAACCTCCGAGATATCGGAGTTAAAGGGGACTTCAGCTATTATATTAATTCAAAAAACACGCTTCGTTTTGGGATTGACGGCACCTACCATATGATCAGTCCGGGAATCGCCAAAGGAATTGGGAGCGAAACAGTATATAATGAAGTTAAAGTGCCTGAAAATTTCTCTCTGGAATCCGGTGTTTATGCAGGGAATGAGCAGCGGGTTGGAGAACACTGGACGTTTAAATACGGACTTCGGTTCTCCATGTTCCAGAATGTGGGGCCCGGAACCATCTTCAACTTCGATTCCGCATACAATCCGATCGATTCCACAGTCTATCCTGCAGGACAATTCTACAACACATATTTCGGTATTGAACCTCGTCTTGGACTCCTCTATACCTTCAATGAGAAGTCGTCAATAAAAGCAAGTTACTCACGGACGAACCAATACCTTCAACTGGCTCAAAACTCCACAGCAGGAACGCCGCTGGATATCTGGTTTCCGGCCGGTCCGAATATCAAACCCCAGGTTTCTGACCAGGTGGCCCTGGGCTACTTCCGGAACTTCAGAAAAAATACGATTGAAACTTCTGTCGAGGTCTATTACAAGCATATGAACCATGTAATTGACTTCAAGAATTTTGCAGAGTTGTTACTCAACGAAAAGATTGAAGGGGAAGTCAGGGAAGGAAAAGGATGGTCTTATGGCGCTGAATTCCTTGTCAGGCTGAACGAGAGGAAATTTGGCGGATGGATCAGTTACACATTGTCGAAAAGCATTCGAAAGATCCCGGAGATAAACAACGGTAATCCCTATCCTGCACCATACGATAAACCTCATAACCTGGCGATCGTAGCAAACTATCAAATCCATCCCAGGTGGGGAATGTCGGCAACATGGGTCTATGCCACCGGTAATCCGGTTACTTTCCCAACCGGACGTGCAGAGGTTGGCGGGAAGATCCTCCCTATCTATTCCGACCGGAATGAATTCCGGTACAGGGATTACAACAGACTCGATTTCTCGCTTGTCTTCTCCTCCAAATCCAATCCGAAGAAGAGATTCAGGTGGGATATCAACCTATCTGTTTACAACGTCTACAACAGGCACAACACCTGGTCGATCAATTTTGTTATGGATAAAGAGAATCCTGATATTACTTATGCCGAGCGGATCTACTTGTTCGGGATCATCCCTTCTGTCACTTTTAATTTCCGCTTTTAACGACAAACGACTATGACACGAACAATTTCATATATCCTATTTATTTTCATTGTGGCCACGGCTTGTACAGAACGCATTGATTTGACTCTGGATGAATCGTATACACGTCTGGTAGTAGACGGAGGGATTTCAAACGATACAGCAACTTATCAGATTAGACTATCGAAGACAGCTGACTATTTTTACAATGAGCCAACTCCGCGTGTAGTGAATGCCACAATCACAATCTCAGATGGCACTGCTACTTTTCCGTTAACCGAAACAGAACCCGGGAAATCAGGCATTTATGAGACCGACTCAACTTTTTCAGGCGTGATTGACCAGACGTATAGTCTTGATGTCCAGCTTGACCAACAGATCGATAATCATACCAATTATTACTCCACTTGTAAAATGATGCAAGTAGCACAACTGGATTCCATCCAGGTTGAATTTCAGGATGACTGGGGGGAAAAAGGTTTCTGGGAGATCAAGGTATTCGCCAAGGATCCCGGTGATGAGGTCAATTATTACATGTTCCATTACTACCGGAATGACATATTGATGACCGATTCAATCTGGAAGATAGCCTATTCTGACGATAAGTATTTCAATGGCAACTACATCAATGGCATCACGGCGGTATACATCAACAATGAAAACTACTGGGAAAACTTCAAGCCTGGCGACAAAGTAACACTGCAGATGTCAGGCATCACCAAAGAGTACTTTGATTTTCTTTCACAGGTACAGATTGCTGGATATAATATTCCTTTTTTCACGGGTCCACCTGCCAATGTTGTGGGCAATATCAGTGATGGCGCGATCGGATTTTTCACTGCCTATTCCAATAGCTGGGCGAGCACAGTAGTGAAATAGCGAAAAAAATGCTATTTTTGGGATTTGGCTAATATTCTTCATTATGGATACTTCTCTGTTTGCCATTTCCCCTGTTGACGGACGATATAGGAAGTCTGTCGAGAAATTATCCGATTACTTCTCTGAGGCTGCCATTATCCGGTACCGTTTGTGGGTGGAGGTGGAATATTTCATTGCACTTTGTGGTATTCCATTGCCTCAGTTGAAAGAGTTCAACAAATCGAATTTCACCAAACTACGCAAGATCTACCGGAATTTTATGCCTGAAGATGCGCAGCGGGTCAAAGCGATCGAAAAGGAAACCAATCATGATGTGAAGGCGATAGAGTATTTTGTCAAGGAAAAACTTGATCAGTTTGGATTGGGAGCCTATCAGGAGTTTGTTCATTTCGGTCTGACCTCCCAGGACATCAATAACACAGCTTTCCCAATGGCCATGCGGGATGCCTGGGAGGAAGTACTGGAACCACTTCTGACCGAGGTCCATTACTCCTTGCTCCAGAAGAGCGTTGAATGGCAGCACGTTCCGATGCTCGCGCATACGCATGGTCAACCTGCATCACCTACTACTGTGGGCAAAGAGATCTATGTCTTTGTGGAGCGCCTTTCACAGCAAATGGCGCTGGTGGAGACGATTCCATTTTCCGGAAAATTCGGCGGCGCTACCGGAAACTTCAATGCTCATCATGTAGCTTATCCGCAGATTGACTGGATAAAGTTCGCTAACAAGTTCCTGAACAACAGTCTTGAGTTAGAGCGGCAGCAAACCACCACACAGATCGACCACTACGACAACATTGCTGCATTTCTAGATAACCTGAAGCGTATCAGTACCATTTTGATTGACTTTAACCGCGACATGTGGATGTATATCTCCATGGAGTATTTCAAACAAAAAGTAAAAAAAACCGAGACAGGATCCTCAACCATGCCACATAAAGTCAATCCGATCGATTTTGAGAATTCGGAGGGAAACCTGGGCATCGCCAATGCAATCTTTGAACACCTCTCGGCGACATTACCTCTCTCCCGTTTGCAACGCGATCTAACCGATTCCACCGTCACCCGGAATATCGGAGTTCCAATGGCGCAGATGATGATCGCGCTGAAATCCCTACTACAGGGCTTCAACAAAGTGATCCTGAATGAGATGAAGCTCAAACAAGACCTGAACGACAATTGGGCAGTTGTATCTGAAGCCATTCAAACCATCCTTCGGAGGGAGGGATATCCCAACCCTTATGAAGCGCTGAAAGAGCTAACACGTGGAAAAACCAGGATCAACAAAAAGACCATTCACGAGTTTATTGATAATCTGAACGTCCGGAAAAGTATCAAAGAAGAGATGAAAAAGATTACCCCTGATAATTACACAGGGATAATCAACTTATAGCTTACCTCCATGCATATCTCCGGCTTCACTTTTATTCGCAATGCCATCAAATACGATTACCCTGTCGCCGAGGCAATCCGGTCGATCCTGCCACTGTGTGATGAAGTGGTTGTAGCTGTAGGTGACTCGGACGACGGAACCCGGGATTTGATTGAGTCAATTGATTCTACTTCCGTCAGAATTCTGGACACAAGGTGGGATGAGTCTCTTCATGAAGGGGGAGAGGTGCTTGCAAAAGAGACAAACAAAGCGCTTAATGCTATCTCTCCCAATTCCGATTGGGCATTTTACATTCAGGCCGACGAAATCGTTCATGAACAAAATATTGATACTATCCGGAAAGGAATGGAACAGTGGAGAGAAGACCCACGGGTAGAAGGACTACTCTTCAACTACCTCCATTTCTGGGGATCCTATGACTGGACCGGAAATTCCCGAAAATGGTACCGAAGGGAGATTCGGATCATCAAACCGGGAATCGGAATCCATTCATATAAAGATGCTCAGGGATTCCGAAAAGAAGGTAAGAAGATTCGAGTAAAACCTCTGGATGCATGGATATACCATTACGGATGGGTCAAACCGCCCTCGACTCAGCAGGCTAAACAACGGGAGTTTCACAAATACTGGCACGATAATGCGTGGATCAGGAAACATGTTTCAGAAAAGGATGACTACGATTATTCTGTCATCAATACCCTTGCACGATTCACCGGTGATCATCCTCCGATCATGCATCCCCGAATCCATAAGAAGAACTGGGATTTTGAACCTCAAACCGGAGTTAAATCCCAAAGCCTGCGACATCAATTCCTTGATATAATTGAAACAAAGACCGGGATCCGGATTGGAGAGTACAAGAATTATATAATCGTTTAACGTGAGATGTGGGACGTGAGACGTGAGACGTGAGACGTGAGACGTAGGACGTGGGATGTAGGACGTGGGATGTGGGATGTGGGACGTGATTGTTGGTTAAAGGCATAGTCTTCAGCCTTCTATTTTGAGTCTTGAGTTTGAATTTTGTACTTTTGTCGAAAAAATCGTTGAATGGAGTTGAGTAAAATATTATCGATTGCGGGCAAGCCTGGCCTTTATAAAGTGATCTCTCAGGCAAAAAACGCCGTCATTGTTGAATCATTGGTTGATCAAAAACGGATTCCTGCATTCGGACATGAGAAAATGAGTACGCTGGAAGAGATCAGTATTTTCTCCAGCGAAGAAGACATCCCTTTGAAAGATGTTTTTAAAGCAATGCATGACAAGCTGCAGGAGAAAGAGGCGATTGATTCCAAAACAGATGGCAAGGTACTTCGGGAGTTTTTCACTGAGATGGTGCCAGCGTATGATCCGGAACGGGTCTATACATCAGATATCAAAAAGATTCTGACCTGGTATAATCTGTTATTGAAAAGTGATCTTCTTGATTTTTCAGACGAGGAGAAACCTGAAGAGGATTGAAATTCGTATCTTTGAGTTTTTGAATGAAGAAAAGTAAATGAGTGACAACTGAAAAAGTATAGCCACATGAAAACAAAAATCACTTCTGTATTTTTCCTTACAGCTATTTTCATCCTGTTCAATGGATTTGATGCAATGGCAGGAAAGAAAAAGATAGACTTTCAGGTTTCTGAATCCGATGCCAAGATCTATGTAAACGACAATTTTGTTGGTGAGGGAATGGCTGAGCTAATTGTAGAGAAAAATGAATGTATCAAAGTACGGGTGGAAAAAACAGGCTACCGTACAGAGTTCATTGAATACTGCAACTTTAAGGAGAGCAATCCTATACCTAAAGCCTTCCGGCTTATTCTGCTAAAAGACGATGCTTATGACGCCTCAGTGCCCCTCGATATTGTCAATGAGGATATTGAGATTAAAACCATGAAACCTGAGCTGGAAGCATGGAAACTCCTTAGTCAGATCGTCACTAACTACATGGATGTTGTTGAGGTAACTGACCGGGAAACCGGCTACATGCGTACCGCCTGGGAAACAGAACATTTCCTTCGGAATACAATCCGCACAAGGGTTATCATTAAACTGGCCTCTACCGATCCTCTCAGTTACAAGATTAAAATCATCAGTGAAGAGTCGGGGAAACCTGTAACTAGCGTCAAAGATGATGAATATTTTAAAGAGTATAATCGGGTATTAAAAGAATACAAGGATATTATTTCAGAGATGCAAAGCCGTTTGGGCAATTAATTCAACATCACTGCATGGAAATCAGAAAATCTGTTCAGGACCTGACTGTTGTTAGCAATTTTTCCCTGAACAAAAGACATTTTCTCTTAGAGCTTCTTGCCCCGGAAAAGTTACCACTAATCCTTCCGGGGCAATTTGTACAGGTACGGGTAGAAAACTCCCCGACTACCTTCCTGAGAAGGCCTTTCTCTATTCATCAGGTTAATCACAGCAGGAACACCATCCGGCTGCTGATCCAGGTCAAAGGAGGTGGGACACACCAGTTGAGATTGCTAAGCGAGGGTGACAGCCTGAATGTGATCTACCCCCTGGGAAACTCATTCTCCCTTCCCTCAGTGAAAGATGTATTACTAGTCGGAGGAGGCTGCGGCGCTGCCCCTCTACTCCTTATGGCACAATTCCTGAATCAAAATAAGATCCGTCCGACAATCCTGGTTGGATTCCAGACAAAAGAGGAGGTGTCGGAGATTGAGGAGTATGCAAAATACGGGGAAGTGCTCGTATCAACTGATGACGGTACGGAAGGCGAAAAAGGACTCGTTGTTAACCATTCTTTGTTTCATAAAGAAACCCTGCCGTTTGGAAAAATCTATTGTTGTGGCCCCGATCCAATGATGAAAGCAGTTGCCAGAATAGCAAAGAAACATACCATTGACTGTGAGGTGTCACTGGAGAATACCATGGCCTGTGGCTTCGGTGTTTGTCTCTGTTGCATCACTCATACGGATCAGGGGAATGAACGTGTTTGTGTTGAAGGACCAGTTTTTAATACAAAACGATTGAAATGGCAGTAAACTTATCAGTAAATATCGCAGGACTTGAATTCAAGAACCCCGTGACTACTGCATCCGGCACCTTTGGTTATGGCGAGGAGTTCCACGACTTCATGGATGTTGGCAGGTTGGGTGGTATCTTTGTCAAAGCCATAACAGGATCCAACCGCGAAGGGAATGCTTATCCACGGATGGCGGAAACCCCTTCGGGGATGCTCAACTCAGTCGGGCTTCAGAACAAGGGAGTCGACCATTTTGTGAAAGAGATCTACCCACGTATCAACAGTTTCGACACGAATATTATTGTCAACGTATCCGGCTCAACAGTAGAAGAGTATGTCCAGGTTGCTGAACAGATCAACGAACTGGATAAGATCCCTGCTATCGAGCTGAACATATCCTGCCCCAATGTAAAAGAGGGAGGCATGGCATTTGGCACCGTACCTGCCATGTCGATGGAGGTGACCCGGGTCGTTCGTGAAGTTTACAAAAAAGTGTTGATGGTCAAACTCTCTCCCAACGTAACCAGCATTACTGATATCGCGAAAGCCGTTGTGGATGGTGGTGCAGATGCGTTAACCCTGATCAATACATTGCTTGGTATTGCTATCGACGCAGAAAATCGTCGTCCGGTTCTCTCTACGATCACCGGCGGACTATCCGGTCCGGCTATTAAACCGGTAGCGCTGAGGATGGTCTGGCAAGTCTGCAAAGCGGTTCATGTTCCGGTGATCGGTCTCGGTGGTATTATGAACGCCACAGACGCTATTGAATTTCTACTGGCCGGAGCGTCCGCTATCCAGGTTGGCACAGCCAATTTCATCGACCCCGCGATATCCGAGAAGATCATTGCGGGCATCGAAGATTATATGCTCAAACACAACGTAAAAGATATCAATGAGTTGATCGGTGCACTTAAAACTGACTAAATCCAATTAATCATGAAAAAAATCATCCCCGGACCGGCGAATTTTCATTTCATTCCAATTGCAATTCTGTTCTTGATCATTCTCATTACATTTATTGTTCAAGTTAAATTGCAAAGTGCTGACTGTCAGATTGAAAGATCAACACTGGAACCAAACGACTGGATGGCTATGCAACGGATCTATCCATATGACCGGATTAAACCTGAAGCGTTTCATGTTGCAGTCAACCAGGCGCAAGCATTAATTGATCAGGGCTCTTCCAGGAATACCCCATGGACGTTATCCGGGCCAACAAACATAGGCGGACGGATAACGGATATCGAAATTCCGGACGGTGACCTTCAGACAATCTATGTGGGAGCAGCAACGGGTGGGGTCCTGAAAACCACAGATGGTGGGGAGACCTGGGACAACCTCTTCAACGATATTCCGGTGATCTCGATTGGTGATATTGCCATTGATCCGAACGATCCGGATATCATTTATGCCGGTACCGGTGAAGCCAATTCGTCAAGTTACAGCTTCTGGGGAAACGGCATTTATAAATCCACTGATGCCGGAGAAAACTGGACACATTCCGGACTGGATAACTCTGCTTACATCGGACGGATCCTGGTGGACTATTCAAACTCTCAACGTGTTTTCGCCGCCGCATGTGGATACCTCTTCTCATACAGCGATGAAAGAGGAATTTACCGGAGCGAAGATGGTGGTCAGAATTGGGAACGTATGCTGTATTTAACAGACTCTACAGCTGCTATCGACCTGATTCAGCATCCTGTCAACCCGGAGATACTATATGCCGCAATGTGGGAGCGGACAAGAGGATTGGAATATCGAAACTCATTCGGTACCACCTCCGGGATCTGGCAAACAACAGATGGTGGGGAGACCTGGAATGAACTGACGAATGGCCTGATGGCGGGTCAGGATGTGGGCAGGATTGGTCTGACTATCTGTAAATCGCAACCGGATATTCTCTATGCAGTCTACGACCTTCCGAATTTTGAAGTAGGGGTGTTTAAAACTACGGATGGGGGACAATCCTGGACACGGACAAATGATAATGCCCTGTATGGCATGAACAGCAGTTTCGGCTGGTATTTTGGCCAGATTCGGGTGGATCCCACGAATCCTGACAGGGTTTTTGTGATGGGTGTTAGCCTCTTCAAATCGGAGAATGGTGGAAGCTCCTGGAGTGATCAACCGGGTAACACGATCCATGTTGATCACCATGCTATGGTGATCGATGAAGCCACATCAACCATCATCGAGGGTAATGACGGTGGTTTATATACGAGTACTAATTACGGGATTTGGTGGTCCAAGATCAACAACCTGCCTATCACTCAGTTCTACGCCATCGATATCGATTATCTGAATCCCGAACGCATCTATGGCGGCACACAGGACAACAATACGATCCGGACATTTACTGGCGGTGTGGATAACTGGAGTCCGATCTTAGGTGGTGATGGCATGTATACTCTTGTCGATTATACCAATTCCAACGTGATCTATGCTGAATACCAATGGGGAAACCTGTTTCGTTCTGATGATGGAGGATGGAATATGAATTACATCGCCTCCTACTGGGAAAACGACCGGATCAACTGGTCGGCACCACTGGCTATGCACCCCCTGGATCCATCTATCCTCTTCTTCGGAACTTACCGGATCTGGAAGAGTTTCAACAAGGGTAATACCTGGATCCCTGTCAGTGATGACCTGACAAAAGGCATTAACCAGTATTTTCACACCATTACGACAATCGCTATCTCCCCGCTCGATCCATCGATCGTCATCGTAGGAGCCGGAGATGGAAAAGTACATATTTCTACAAATGATGGATTGGAGTGGACAGATATCACCGCCGGACTACCAGACAGATGGATCACAAGGGTGGCAGCAGATCCCTTCAATTCGCAAACGATTTATACAACACTATCCGGTTTCCGCTGGGATGAACCTCTTCCTCATGTTTTTAAATCTACTGACCTGGGACAAACCTGGACAGAGATCTCAGGCAACCTGCCCGAATTTCCTGTAAACGACATCGTCCTGGATCCCGATATTCCGGATAAAATAATTGTAGCGACAGATGCCGGATTGTATGGAACAATCGATGGTGGCAATAGCTGGGAATGGATCTGGAATGACATCCCGGCCGTGCCTGTTTGTGCCTTGAAAATACATGCACCAACCCGTAAAATTGTAGCCGGAACCTATGGCCTCTCTACCTATTCAGCAAGTCTGGACGAGATCCTGACTGGCATTCCGGATAATCAGCCAAAGAGATCCGGCCGACTCACCATCGCTCCAAACCCGGTCACAACAGTCAGCACGATCCGGTTCTATCTCCCACAGAGTGAACGTCTGAATATAACATGTACCGGGATGAACGGGAAGGTTATGGGGACCATAAACGGCGTCCGGTTGAAAAAAGGCAGTCGTGCGATCCATCTGGCAGAGATTGTGGACATAGAACGCCTGCCTGCTGGAATCTATCTGCTACACATCGAAGGAGAAAATATCACGTTTTCAGGAAAAATGATAATCACTCTGTAAGGACGGGGCATGCCCCGTCCTTACAGGATATTGACCTCGGGTTCCAGTAAAATCCCGAACCGTGATATCACAGATTGCCTGATTAAGGAGGCCAGATCCAGGATCTCCTGCCCGGTTGCTTTACCGTAATTAACCAGCACCAATGGATGTGCAGGGTGAACGCCGGCATCACCTTTCCGTTTCCCTTTCCAGTTACAGGTTTCTATTAACCAGGCTGCAGCAAGCTTTACGCCATCAGGATCGGGGTAACTAACTACTCCGGGATAGTTCAGTTTCAACTTTTGAAACTGATCAACCCGGATCACGGGATTCTTGAAGAAGCTTCCGGCATTCCCAAGTTCCGCTGGATCAGGAAGTTTCCGTCTACGTATCCGGGATACGACTTCACGTACATCTTTAATGGTTGGAGAGTGTATCCCAAAAGCTGATAACTCATTTCTGATGGAACCATAATCCAGTTTCAACTCAGGGATCCTGGAGAGGCGCAGCGTCACATTCAGGATCAGATATTGTCCCCGAAGGATATTTTTAAATATACTCTCCCGGTACCCAAACTGACACTCTTCCCTGGCAAACCTTCTCTTTTCAAGCCTCTCCAGATGTACTGCCTCCATATCGCACAATATATCCCTTAGTTCAACGCCATATGCTCCGATATTCTGAATTGGTGCTGCGCCCATTTTGCCAGGGATAAGAGAAAGATTCTCAATACCTCCCCATCCCTGATCAACGCAGAATTGCACTACATCATCCCACACTTCACCGGCAGCAACACGAATCGTAACATGGTCAGGTGTTTCATTTATAACAATTATCCCTTTGTTATTCATTCGGATCACGGTTCCGGGAAAATCCATTGTGAAAAGGATGTTACTCCCCTCCCCCAAAATCAGTATGGGTTTATGATCCTTACTCAGAGCAGACACGAATGGGAGAAGATCTTCTTCGTTTGTTAGTTCGGCGAAATACCTTGCGATTACGTTAGTCCCAAGGGTGTGATATGGTTGAAGTGATATATTCTCCCGTACATTCATAGGTTCAAATTTATTAAAATATTTAACTTGCAGAACCGTTGTTAAAGAAACATCCGGATGCATTTGAAAAAAGCGATCGTTGCAGTCACGAATGATCTCACTACCGATCAACGGGTGGATCGCACCTGTCACACACTGGTGACTTGCGGGTATGATGTCATGCTTGCAGGCCGGAATCTGAAGCATAGTCTGCCTCTCGCTTCCCGTTCTTACCGCATGCACCGCATGCGACTTTTATTCAACAAAGGGCCTCTCTTCTATGCGGAATACAACATTCGGCTCTTTCTATACCTGCTGGCTCATAAATCTGATCTGATTGTATCGAACGACCTTGATACACTATTAGCCAGTTTCCTGGCCTCCCGTATAAAGAATTTCCTCCCCCTCTCCCGAGGGAGGATAGGCCACCTCCACGACTGCCACGAATACTTTCGGGGAATGCCCGAATTGTCAGGCCGCAAACGGACCACACGCATCTGGAAGTGGTTGGAGGACAGGATATTCCCAAAGTTAAAGCATGTTATAGCTGTAAACAACTCGATAGCAAAACTTTATCATGAGGATTACGGAAATGAAATCGTTGTCATTCGCAATGTTCCGTTCCGCAAACAGAAAGGGAAAATGAAACCCAAAGAGGAGCTTGGCATCGAACCTCATCAGAAGGTAATTATTTACCAGGGGGCTGTCAACATTGACCGGGGACTGGAAGAGGTAATTCAGGCTATGAAATACCTTCGCAGTGATGCTAAATTGATCATTGCCGGGATCGGAGATATTTACGAGAGCCTAAAGGAGCTGGTCAACCATGAAAAAGTGCCGGGCAAAGTGATCTTAACGGGACAAATCCCTTTCCAGGACCTTCATGCATATACACTGATGGCCGATATCGGATTATCGATTGAAAAAGATGTCAGCCTGAATTATCACTACTGTCTTCCAAATAAGTTCCTCGATTATATCCAGGCAAATGTGCCGGTGCTGATATCCCAGTTCCCTGAAATGAAAGCGATCCTGGACAATTATTTTATCGGAGAGATCCTGGAAAATCATGATCCGAAGCATATCGCTGAGAAGATCGACAGCATGTTAATGAACGAAACAAGGTTGATTGTGTTCCGTGAGAATCTGCAACAGGCAGCAGAGGATCTTTGCTGGGAGAATGAAGAACCGAAGTTAAAAGAAATCGTGAACTTTGAGCCTTAATCTTCACATAATAAGCTTTGATATTCCATACCCACCTAATTACGGGGGGGTGATTGATGTTTATTACAAGATCAAAATGCTTCACGACGCTGGTGTCAGCGTGATTCTCCACTGTTTTGAGTATCACCGGAAGCCTGCGAAAGAGCTGGAGCAGATCTGTGCTGAGGTCTGTTACTATCCCCGGAGAACAGGTCTCTCTCAACTCTTCTCGGTAACGCCATATATTGTAGCCAGCCGACATTCTACAGCACTCCTCGAACGATTACTTCAGGATGATTACCCTATCCTTTTTGAAGGGTTGCATACGTGTGGATTGCTTGATAATCCTGAGATCAAGTCGAGGGCTAAGATCTATCGTGAAAGCAATATTGAACATCACTACTACCATCATCTTGCTAAAGCAACCAGATCTCCCTGGAAAAAAGCATTCTTCTATGCAGAGAGCTTCCGGCTGAAAAAATTCCAATCCATCCTCAGGCATTCGGATAAAATGCTCACTGTCTCACACGTGGACCAGGCGTATCTTCAATCCGCTTTTCCAACCAAAGAGGTCCTTTACCTTCCCTCATTCCACAGGGATAATGAAGTGAACTCAATCCCCGGTAAAGGTTCATACGCATTGTACCAGGGAAAGCTGAGTGTGCCGGAAAACTCACTGGCAGTATCTTATATTATCAAACAGATCTGGCTCGACAACATGCCCGAGCTGGTGATCGCCGGGCTCAACCCTCCCGGGCAACTAGTCAAACTGATCGGGGAGAGACCAAATATCAGGCTGGTTGAAACCCCTGATGATAATGAGATGTTCGATCTGATACAGCATGCACAAATCAACCTGATGGTCACCTTCCAGCCAACCGGACTCAAGTTGAAGCTGTTGAATGCTCTCTTTCATGGAAGGTTCTGTCTGGTCAACCCGGGAATGCTTACCGGAACGGGGCTTGATTCGGTTTGCCGGATTGCTACTTCTGTAACAGAATTCCGGAAAGAGATCTCTCAACTCTTTGCCATAGAGTTCACACCTGAAGATATTACAACACGAAAAGAGGTCCTGATATCTCTTTATGACAACAAAAAGAATTGCAAATATCTGATAGATATATTAACTTTGCTATAGTTGAACTCACTAATTCAATCTAACCATGAAAAAAATTCTTGTTCCCATTGATTTCTCCGGTCACACAGATATCACCTGTACATATGCGTTGAAGTTTGCCGAAGCTTACAAAGCTGAGTTGAAGCTATTCCATACCTATTTTGATCAGATCATTCTGACGGATACCACGTTTCCCGACAGCATGAACATGAATGCTGTTTACAATGAAGAGCTGATTCAGGAGATGCACACACAGTCAGAGAAGAACATGAAGGCGCTTCATAAAAAAATCCTGGATCGAATTCAGGAAGAAGGCATTGAGGGTGTTACCGTATCAACTACCGTCGTTGGAGGAGATATCGAGATGGAATTGAGAGTGGCTTGCGATGATTATCACCCCGATATCGTGATCATGGGAACACGCGGTCAGGGCAAGAATGTAAATGTCTGGGGCCGTGTTTCTACCCATATCATCAACCACACGAAGGTACCGGTTCTGACAGTCCCGGAGATCAAAGCATTCATGGGATTCCAGAACATCATGTTAGCGGCTGACCTCTCTGAAACCAATGTAGCTTCTGTCAGAAAAATTGAAGAGGTGCTTGCTCCATTTAACAGCTCATTATATGTTGTTCATTTTATGACAGGCAACGATGAGGAAGAGGAAAAAATGCAGGAGTTGGAGAAGCATTTCAGTAATCTGGAAAAGAAAGAGGCGATCCAATTTGACCTCGTCAAGGTAGAGGAAGATAATCAGAAAGCGCTGGATGATTATGTGGCGGATCACGGAATTGAGATCATCTCGTTCCAACCACACAAGCGAAGTGTATTCTATAATCTGTTTACGAAAAACTTAACGAAAAAGAACCTTTTCTCAACCAATATTCCGTTACTCGCCGTTCCGGTTTCGTAAATGATTGATCGTTATTCTATTCGGTAGATCGCATAGTTATCGTACCGAATGATCTCCCAGTGATTGTTCTCCCATCCATCTCCTTCATACTGCCTGAATTTATATCTTGTCTGCAATGGTCGGGTCTGGATCTCCCGGAGACAATAGAGGAAGTCGGTTCCGAAATCATGTAATGCCTGAAGGAAATACCAGGCAATATCATACCCCTGGAAAGCAAGCAGATCGGGATCTGTTTTGTAGTTTTGCTGAAAAAGTTCAACAAAATTTCGCACAGCATCATCTTTATAATCAACAAAATATGGAGTCAATACATGAGTGTTGGCTTTCACCAGGTATTCATAATCCATGCCTTCAAACTGATTCCATCCAGGGATTCCGAATACCGTAAAGTTGAAGTCCATCGTATCCGCATTTAACTGGGCAAGCTTATCAAGCGCATAGGTTTTCTTTTTGGAAACCACTACCACAACATTTTCAGCCGCCGGGATCAGATGGTTTATCAGGTTTTTGTCTTCAATCACCGAAACATCCAGCCCCATACTTTTGCCGTTTGCAAAAACCTGGTCTGCTATCTGACGCATATCAGGCTCATTATCTCTGACAATAAGGGTATGAGCATAAGGGAAGTAATCCGTGAGATATTCTATCAGACGAGCCCCTATTGAGCTATAGGTTGGCCTGATTTTTACGACCATCGGATTCCCTTCCAACTGAGAGGTCCGCCGGGAGATCGGACTGATAATCGGGATATGTTGCTTACGAGCCCAAGAAGCAACAATCTGGAAGTTTCGGTGAAACATCATCCCCACGATCAGGTCCATATTCGCCAATTCCGACTTCCTTAACATCTTGTATGTATTGGATGGATTAGGATCCACATCGTAGACATATAAATTCAGGCTTAACCCAGCTTGCTTGAGCTGCTCCAACGCTAGTAAAAATCCTTCATAAAACTGAATATACCGGAGGGAGTTGTATTGATTAATCTCCTCCATTGTCGGGGAGTTTGTATTGATTGAATCAGACTCGTTCACGAAAAGGTGGATCATCAAGGCCACATTATACACCTCTTTATGAGCCTTTGGGTTGGTTCCACAAGGCCTCCTTTCTTTGTATGGGACATAGGGATCAACCTCGTCCGGGTCTGGTACCTTTGGATCCAGAACCGGCGGGATATACATTTGTTCATCCAATTCCGTAGCAGGGATAAACAGGATCTGGCCTTTCTTTAATCCTTTTCTGATTTCCGGATTCCGCGCGATCACCGCTTCCATCGATACATCATACGCTTTTGAAATGGAATAGAGTGTCTGTTTCTTTTTTACCTTATGAACATAATAAGTCTTTCCGCTGATTATCCGTGTCTGATTTGACCGGATCTTTTTATAGCCATCCTGAGCCACAGTGCATGAGAGTATCAGGAAGCATAACCATCCGAAAGAAAGAAGATATTTCATGTGTGTGATATTATTCCCATTCAATCGTTGCAGGTGGCTTCGAGCTGATGTCATAAACAACCCGGTTAACTCCTGTAACTTTATTGATAATCTCACTCGACACCCAGGCCAGAAATTCGAATGGCAGTTGTGCCCAATCGGCAGTCATGCCATCTGTTGATGTAACAGCCCGCAGTGCTACCACATTCTCATAGGTCCGTTCATCACCCATAACACCTACTGCCTGGATAGGCAGGAGTACCACAAACGCCTGCCAGGTTTCATCATACAAACCATATTTACGGAGCCCGTCGATAAAGATATGATCTGCCTCTTGCAACAGCCTTACCTTCTCATGCGTGATATCCCCAAGTATTCTTACCGCCAGTCCGGGGCCGGGAAACGGATGTCGGCCCAGGATGAGTGGATCTAATCCCAGGGGCTTTCCAACACGTCTTACCTCATCCTTAAACAGGGTGTTTAGCGGCTCTATAATCTTCAGGTTGAGATGGTCAGGAAGTCCGCCAACATTGTGGTGAGATTTGATCGTAGCGCTGGGGCCTTTCACAGATCGTGATTCAATCACATCCGGATAGATGGTACCCTGTGCCAACCATTTGATGTTGCTGATCTTCTTCGCTTCCTCTTCAAAGACTTCAATGAAGACCCTGCCTATGACTTTGCGTTTCTGTTCCGGATCGGCAACACCTTTCAGCTCCGACAGAAAACGCCCGGATGCATTTACACCTTTGATGTTCAGGTGCATGTGACGGTATGATTCCAGCACCTGTTCGAACTCATCTTTCCGCAACAAGCCGTTATCCACAAAGATACAATGGAGGTTTTTTCCAATTGCCCGGTGGAGAAGCATTCCAGCTACAGAGGAGTCTACTCCTCCAGAGAGGCCTAAGACCACCTGATCGCCTCCCAAATTTTTACGGAGTTCTTTGATTGTCGACTCAATAAAAGATTCGGGTGTCCACGATTGGTGGCATCCGCAGATATCGATGACAAAGTTTCTCAGCAGTATAGCCCCTTCAAGAGTATGGTATACTTCGGGATGAAACTGAATACCGAAAGAGTCTTCACCCTTGATTTTAAATCCGGCGATCTCCACATTGGTTGTAGATGTGATCTTGTGGAAGTTATCCGGAATAGTCAGAATGGTATCTCCATGCGACATCCAGACCTGGGTGCCGTTCGACATCCCTCTCAAAAGCTCGCTCTGAGAATCGATGTATGAGAGATTGGCTCTCCCATATTCGCGGATCTTGGAAGGCATTATCTCTCCTCCGGCAGCCAGAGCCAGATATTGAGCCCCATAACAGACAGCCAGAATCGGATATTTTCCCTGGATCTTTGATAGATCCGGAATAAGTGGATTCTTGTCTCTGACAGAAAACGGGCTTCCCGAAAGGATCACTCCTTTGATATGCGGGCCAGGATCGGGGAATGCATTATATGGATAGATGTCGCAATAAACATTCAATTCCCGGATACGCCGGGCGATCAACTGCGTATATTGTGAACCAAAATCAAGGATTAAAATGGTCTCTTCCATATCACAAAAGTATGAAAATATTTTACCTGATCAGGGTTGCTCTGTATTCTGTTTTATTTCCGACTCCATCGGTGATCACCAGGTGGAATTCATTGGGGCCTGGCTTGATCCTGTCGTCGTATTTGTATACAAGTTTTTTTCGCTTGGCATCAAAATCCATGAGGATCCACTTGCCGTTCAATGTCCCTCTGTAGCGTTTGATCCCGGAGATTTCGTCCGAGATAGTCAGAGTGATAGTTCGTTGCTTGCTGATATTTTTATTGTGGTAAATATTAAGCGGGTTAATCGTTGGCGGAATGGTATCCACACTAATCGTATATTCACCAAATTCCCGGATCCGTGTTGTCACAAATCCATCTTTGAATGAACCTCCCAGACTGATAAACGTGTCTTTCTTTCCCACTTTAACAACCAGAGCTTTGCTCTCCAGCCAGCGGGGGAGAGTCTCCGCCCGGATAGAGAGTGTGCAACGCAGGTGAATGGGCGTTCCTTTCTCATGCAGTTCATGAACACGTGCATAACTTCCATTGACCGGAGGAGATGCCTGGTACTGGAAATCAATATCCTCATATAACGCCATGGCAGGCATTTGAAATCGAATATTGGTAGTTTCAAAACTGTTTGGAAGATCCCATGTAAACTTGTTTCGCGGTTTTGATGTTTCACGCGGCCTGGCTTGGCCGGGTGCAGGTGGATGGCTCTTCACCCAGAAAGTGAGTTTTGTGGTGTTCCCGTGCACATCCTTTACAATGTATAGAATCTTATGCAAACCGGAATCGTAAAAGCCAATAATCCCGTTATTCACTACATCATGAAAAATATCAAGCCAGTTTCCCGGAGCTATATAGGAGCGCTGGATCCGTAGCTTGTTCTTCTGGTTCTGGGAATAATCCAGAATGGCATTCACGTAGCGTGTATCTTTGAATGCATACCTGTCAACTTGCTGTCCAAAGATCAGCTCTTCGTCCACAAACAGTTCAATCGATTTGATCCCGCACCGGATCGATGAGTTATCATGGTAATCGTATGCTTCGATTCCGAAAAAGATGTTACCGGAGACCATAATGGTATCTTTCAAACTGATTCCATAAGATTTACCACCGCCCACAGTTTTGGTCATCAGCGGCTGGTTGACAAAATTGACCATGCTGTATTCATCGTAGGGATAGATTTTCACCCACCTGATCTTCGGCCTGATATTATCTTTAATCGGGACGCCAAAAGCGAGGGGATCCATCGGTTCCTGGGTGCTCATATCCCTGATCTCGAAATGCAAATGCGGTCCGCTCGATGAGCCGGAGCAGCCGGAATAACCAATTATATCTCCTTTTCGTACCTGGATCTGTCCGGTTGGCACTGTGGTATCAAGGTAAAATGATTCACGCTTGTATTGCTGTTTCCGGGCAAAGATGGCAATCTTCCATGTAAAGCGATTGAGGTGGGCATAAACAGATATGTGACCGGATGTGTGATTGATATAGACAGCTTTCCCAAAACCCCATGGGGAGACAAAGATCCGTGAGACATATCCATCCGCTACGGCATAAACAGGTTTACCGACCTGACCTCCTGTCCGGATATCGATTCCCGAATGAAAATGATTCGGCCTGATCTCACCAAACGACCCGGAAAGCGATAACGGGTAATCTACCGGTGAGCGAAAGTACCCTTTTGAGTAATCGGATTGTGCGGTTAATTGATTGGGGAATATCAAAATGTATAGGAATAACCAGGCAACGGGTAGATGCTGGATTCTCGATGCTCGATACTCGTTGATGTCTACTAAGTGATCCGACATTGAAACACTGCATTAATAATAGTCCACCTTGCATCCGGGATGCAGCATTTTAAACCTGTCCACACGCTTGGAAGAGACTCTGGTGTTGAATATTTTAATTGATTTCAGGTTCTTCATGTTATTCAGCTCGTCGATCTTATTGATTCTGGTATTGTAAAGTTCAACCACCTGAAGCTTAGTCATTCTGCTGATATATTTCAGGTTTTTCACAGGTGTTCCGGATAATTTCAATACCTCCATGTTGGTCAGGTTCTCGATCGATCGCAATTTCTCCACCTGTGTATTTTCAAAATCGAGTTCAATCAATCCTCGCAGATTTGAAAGTGGGGCGAGATCGCTGATCGCGTTTTTCGGAAAGCCTAATCGCTTTAACCATTTCATCCGGCTCAACGGATCAAGCGAAGTAACCCGGGTATCCGAGAATCGGAACTCAGTCAGTAGTGAGAGAAATAATACAGGTTGGACAGAGTTGATCCGGGGATTATCTTTGATAGAGAGAGAATTGAGACTTGCGATCTCCTGTAACTGATATTTATCAGGGTCTTTTGTGATCTTTAACTTCTTTTTGAAAATATCCTTCCATGGGTCCGGTAGCGCCTTCCACCAGTTTGAGTTTTCGTAAGTTTGGCTTATTACCAGGCACCCGGAATTTTTTACCATGAATTCATTTGCCTCTACCTTCGTAACCCCGGAGTTATCAGCCAGGATCAGTTCCATTTTTGTCAGCCTGGTAAGAGGTGAGATATCGGTCACTTTGGTATTATCCAGGTTCAGGAAACTGAGTTTTGCCAGTGCCGCAAGTGGTCCCACGGAAGTGATCCCGGTAGACTTTGCGTTGAGATAGCTGAGATCGAGCAGGTTATTCAGCGGATCCAGCGAAGAGAGCGGCGTCAGAGAGCAATCCAGCCATCTAAGGCGGGGAAG
This sequence comes from uncultured Prolixibacteraceae bacterium, assembly GCA_964616825.1. Lineage (GTDB taxonomy): Bacteria > Bacteroidota > Bacteroidia > Bacteroidales > FEN-979 > QYOJ01. The sequence continues at coordinate 46,121 of CAZTSX010000008.1, read as the reverse complement.
TTCTGTCAAAGGAGAAAGGCTTTTGATCTCTGACCTGCCACTGATATTGAGGCTGTCGATCGTCATCAGTGAATGCAATTGTTCCAATGTCGGTTTTGAATCAAGTTTCCGATAAATATAGAAAATCTTCTGCCATTCCGGCGACATGGATTCCCACCATCTTTCCAGTTGAGTCGGAGCGAAGCTCACCACCACGCCAGGGTGATCAATCATAAACTGAACTGCGTTATCCTTCCTGATCTTTGTCTGGTCACAATAGATCCGTTCAAGGGCGGGCAGGTCCGTTAGGGGCTTCAACGTATTTACATCCGTTTGATTAAACGTGACTGCCTGCAGCGCCTCAAGATACTCAAGCGGCTTAATATCGGTGACCTGCGTGTTTGAGAAATTCAATATCTGCAGTTTCTTCATATCACGTATTGGCCCCAGATCCCGGACAGGTGTATTGTTGATCAGCAATGTTCGCAGGTTAGTCAACTCTGCCAGAGGTTCCAGGTCAGACACATCGGTATCGCTGATATCCAGTACCTCCAAACCAGGAAAGCTTGAAACGATCGAGATTTCCGTGATCCCGGTGTTACTCAGTTGAAGTTCCCGGATGTAATTGCAATACTTGAGCGGATTCAGGGAAGAGACCTGTGTGCCTGAAATATCCAGGTTTTCGAGAGCATTGAGGTTCCGAAGCGGCATCAGGTCTGATACCGGTGTCTTGGACAGGTTAATTGTAGTCAGGTGAGAGAGTTTTGCCAATGGTTCCAGTTTGCTGACCATCAGATTCCCTGAGAGATCGATCGATTTGCTGTCTACGATCTTCAGAAATAAACCATAGATGCGTGAATCCTGGATCAGGATCGGCATGCTATCGACGATTGCAACCGTATCATTATAGTTCTCCACATTGCTCAGCATCAAGCCGGGAGCTACCTTCAAATCCTTGCCAAGGATCTCCCTCCATTCCTGTGACAACCCATTCCACCAATTCCTCAGATCCTCTTTTTCGTTGAGCTTGGTCGTGTAAATGCTGACGATCTTGATCTGTTTCTTATTTTCGTCGTAATTGATTTCAATGTAACGGACCATATTGGAGTTTACCGAGTCACCGTCTACTGTAAGCCCTTTCAATGACCGGTTGGCCGTCACCTTAAAAAATGTTTTTCCGGCAGATGTACTCATCACATTGACATCCTGTACCTGGTAACCGAACTTCGCCTCTTTGAAGAAAAAATCGACGTCGGTCAGGTAAGCCTGAACGTCTTTATATAAGGGTACCAGTCGCTTCTCATCCAGATCATCTTCTACCTGGACTTCATCATCCCAGAAAAACTTACTGTAACTTTCATTGATTATTGTCTCTTTCTCCTTTACCGTGTTCGATTTATCGGCGAGAAAATTCAATGTACTCTCCAGAAATTTCACAATCTGGGAAGCCTGTTTCCTGTAGCTCTCCATCTCCTCTTCCGGGATTGAAGCAGAAGTCAATTCATCTTTATCCTCCTCCCCCTTATCGCCATTTTTCTTCTGACCAAATACCGGATCAGCAAGCAGGCAACATGAGATTGCCACAACCAGGGAAATAAAAACCAGTAAATGTTTAATATTCATGGGTATAATTCCTGATGATTTCCTTTTTCTCTTTTTCTTTGACCCGAACCAGGTTAGAGATCAGCCAGCCTGAATTATTCCGGTTTCGGTTGAAATAGGTCACTTCAAAATACCATTGAGGGATCTGGAAGAAGTGAAACTTCACATGATTGGATGAAATGAACTTCAGGTTTCCTTCCTGAAACTCTTTCAGGAAGAGCGCCATCTGGTCGGGACGATAGTCTTTTTCCAGGTAGAAACCGATATTTTTCGGGTCTTTGAACACCTTCCGGAGATTCATGAAATCCAACTCATGACTCATGGGGTGAAGGAAATGATCTCCGCTATTGCTCTCTCCCACATGGTTGAAAAATCTGTCGAACAATCCGCAGTGCACATTGGAGAGCACCCATTTGTAGCCCTGGCGCTCCTGCTCCAGTTTAAAATAGAGGATCATGCTGATATTCTGACCTTTGTAAGTAAAGACTGAACTTACCTCAGCAAACCAGCTGTTGGCATGAAAATCAAGGTATATCGGATTCTTTTTATTGGTGAGTTCCAGAATAAAAACCTCTTTGGTGTCGTTCGGAATCAATGGACTGGAGAGGTCAAAAAGGATGTTCAGATACTTTTTTCTCAGTTTCACTCCACGGTATCTGGGATCTGTCTTAAAGAGTCGTTTACCAGTTGCATCCTCTTCCCCGTTAAAACGCCGGAAAAACTGATTTACCTGTTTCGTCTGGGCATAAAGCATCGATTCATCACCTGTGAATGATCTGATCTGCCCGAAAGAGGCCATCGATATGAGGGAGAAAAACAGGATAAATTTGATCTTTATCATCTGATTGCACTAAGGTAAAAAGAAAAATGCAGAACACAGCCGGTTAATTACCTTCTGCATCCTGCATTTTCTTCGAAAGGGAACATTATTTGCTGGTTTCTTTGACCCGGATATCGCCAAGCAAGACATCCCAGAACCCGATCAGGCGGCCTCCGATCTGCGTTTCCTTCCGTTTAACATATACCGTAATATCTTTCTTTGTCGTATCCTCGTATACAAGCCCTTTCTCTTTATCATATCCCTGGAAACGCTGAAAGACAGTAATCACCCCTACATAGGTTCCATCTGGCTGTTTCTCGAGGTCACTCACATATTGGATCTTGTACCACTCGATCACTACCCGATCGTAATTCAACTGCATCAGCCGGTCGAAATAGGTACGAACTTTATAATAGTGCACTTCAGGTTTCGAAAGGGATGAGACGCCCATTTCACTACCCGGCATAAAGAGTTCGACAGCCCGTTCAATGACGCGCTGGGCTTCCGACCAGGGTGTGTCTTTATTCCCGATGATACTGATATATTTACTCAGATCCCGGACCTTTTCCAGGGCCAGACTGTCAATCGCCTGCTTCCGTTGAGGAGAAATGTCATCATCTCCCTGGGCAAACAGTCCTGTTGACAGCAGGACAAGGCCAATGATTATAACAACTGCTCGTTTCATAATTCTACTTTTTTATTAGGTCAAGTTCTTTGATCTTCCCGGAAGTATCAAGCTGGTACGAATCCACCGCGTTACGGTTCTCTTTCTGGTCTTTCACAAAATTCAGATAATCCATGATCGTTGTTGGCTTATCATAATCGACAATAGAGCCTTCCCTGCTGATGATGATCAGAACTGGAATATCCGGTGCTGTGAAGTAATTCAGCGCTGACTCGATCAAGCTGTTTGCCATGCTCAGGTTTCCAGCTTTAGAGGCGTCGGCGATTGTCTGAAAAGAACTCTCCAGCTTGCTCTTAAGTGTCATCTCCACCGATGAATATTGACGCATTTCATTGATCTTTTTTTCAAGGCGTCCAATTAATTCATAGATCTCGCCATTTTCCAGATTCTCCTCCTTGATCATATTCAGTTCCTGCTCGAGTTCATCCGCAGAGAGATTCTCTTTGTTCACAATCAGGTCATAAAGCTTATTTCGTGCCACCGCCACTTTCTGCTCCAGTAATTTATTGAACTCTGCATAGGAACTTTTACTCTTTTCCGTTGCTTCAAGGATAAGTTGATTCAATTCATCGTCTCCGAAATTCTTGTTGATTGCTTCAGAAATGAGCTGATCCTGCTCTTCAATAGTAAGTTTGGTTGTGCCGTCAATGATCTCACGCATCTGTTTCTTATACAAGGCGATTTGAGCTTTCTTCTCTTTCCGGGCGAGTTTGCCTGATGATTTACAGGCATCGAAGCTAACAGCAACCATTGCGATCATGATGATGACGACAACCTGTTGCCAGTTAACCGATTTTACCCTATTTACTATGTTTGTCATGTTACGGTTATTGAGGTTTATAAAACGGGAATTTTACCACTTTAGCTTTTAATGTTTTTTCTCTAATCTTAATATAGACTTCACTTCCTTCTTTGGATAATAGTTTAGGAACATATCCCATTCCTATTGCTTTCTTTACTGCCGGGCCCATTGTTCCGCTGGTCACCTCTCCAATCAGGTTACCCTCTTCATCCACAATCTCATATCCATGCCTTGGAATTCCTCTGTCGACCATCTCAAAACCAATCAGCTTTCTGGATATGCCCTCACTCTTCTGAGTTAATAACGCAGCCTTTTGGATAAAATTTTTCTCGTCAGTGAATTTTGTGATCCATCCAAGTCCTGCTTCAATGGGTGAAGTGGTATCGTTGATATCGTTTCCGTAAAGACAGAACCCCATTTCCAGCCTCAATGTATCTCTGGCAGCCAGCCCGATGGGCTTGATGCCATATTCGGCTCCGGCTTCAAAAACCGCTTCCCAGATCCGGGGACCATCGGCATTGGCCATATAAATTTCGCATCCTCCGGAACCGGTATATCCGGTGGTTGAAAGGATCACATCTTTCACCCCGGCGAAAGTCAGTTTTTTAAAGGTATAATACTCCATATCCAGGATCGGAGTATCGGTCAGTTTCTGCATCGCCTTGAGTGCCATCGGGCCCTGAACAGCCAACTGGGCGATCTCATCGGAAGCGTTATAAAGTTCAGCTCCAACCTTATTTTGTTTGTTGCACCAAGCCCAATCCTTATCGATATTGGCGGCATTGACAACCAGGAAGTAAGATTCCTCATTGAAACGATAAACCAGCAAGTCATCAACAATACCTCCCTGATCGTTAGGGAAGCAAGAGTATTGCACCTTTCCGTTAACAAGCCTGGATGCATCGTTGGATGTCACCCATTGAACAAACTCCAGCGCGTTGGGTCCTTTCACCCAGAATTCACCCATGTGGGATACGTCGAATACGCCCACTCCCTCTCTAACTGCTAAATGTTCGAGTTTCACTCCTTCATATTGGACAGGCATGTAATAACCGGCAAAAGGAACCATTTTGGCTCCAAGCGCTTCATGAAATTTTGTAAAAGCCGTGTGTTTCATCGTCAGAAAAGATTGGTCAGTCTGAGGAAGAAAGAATCGCAGCAAAAATAGAAAAAATAACGAAGGATAGTGAGGTTGTTCATATTTATATGATAACTTTGTCGGCCATGATAAACCTGCGACAGAACACACCCCGATGGCTGATTTTCCTGATCGATATGGTGATCGTTTTCACCTCCGTGATCGTTGCCTACCTGTTGCGGTTCAATTTCAAGATCCCCCAGATTGAACTGGACCCGTTACCCCAGATCCTGGCATATATGGCTGGAATCAGAGCCATCTCTTTTTTAATCACCAAATCCTACGCCGGGATCGTCCGGCATACCAGTACTGCCGATGCTCTCCGCTTATTATTAACACTCCTTGCCGGAAGTATCATCTTCGGATTGACAAACATCGTCACGTATTTATACAATCACTTCTTTTTCATTCCCTTTTCAATCATCATCATCGACCTGTTGGCCAGCACGTTTGGACTGATCACCTTCCGGATGGTGGTAAAGATTGTGTATCTTGAATTCCAGAATCCCGTTCGCTCCAAGGTAAATGTGATCATCTATGGAGCTGGCGAGGGAGGCATGACAGCCCGGCGGGTACTAACGCGGGATGCGGGCACCAAATATAAAGTGCGGGCCTTTATCGATGACGATCCAACAAAGGCAGGGAAGAAATTGGAGGGAGTTGACATTTTACCCTCTAATAAACTTGAGACCTTGTTACAGACTCATACCATCGCTCATCTGATCCTGGCGATCCAGCAATTCGATCCGGATAAAAAAGAGGCGTTGGTCGACCTATGTCTTAAATACAATACCAAGGTATTGACGGTTCCGCCTGCGATTCGTTGGATCAACGGAGAACTCAGCTTCAAGCAGATTAAAAAAATCAACATCGAGGAGTTGCTGGAGCGGGATGAGATCCACCTGGATGAAGAGAAGGTATCGAAGGAGATCACAGGGAAAAAAATCCTTGTGACAGGGGCATCTGGTTCGATCGGAAGTGAGATCGTCAGACAGGTAGCCCGTTTCCATCCCAAGAAGCTGATCCTCATCGACCAGGCAGAAACACCACTTCACTACCTGGAATTGGAGTGGATGAACGAGTTTGGCAACATCGAAGTGGAGTTCACCCTGGGAGATATCACCAATGAAGCACGGATGACTGAGATTTTCAAGGCAGATCCCCCCGATGTGGTTTACCATGCTGCTGCATACAAGCATGTACCGATGATTGAGGCTAATCCGGTGGAAGCTGTGCTGACAAATATTAAGGGCACACGTATCATGGCGGACCTTGCTATAGCCAATAAGGTGAAAAAATTCATCATGATCTCGACAGATAAGGCGGTCAACCCGACTTCGGTGATGGGTGCTTCCAAACGGATGGCAGAAATTTACACCCAATCGCTAAACGGAAGAGGGACTACCCGGTTTATTACCACCCGTTTCGGAAATGTATTAGGCTCCAACGGATCTGTGATCCCTCTCTTTCGCAACCAGATCGAAAGCGGAGGACCGATTACCATCACTCATCCTGAGATCACCCGGTTTTTCATGACCATCACCGAAGCATGCCGGCTGGTGCTGGAAGCTGGCGCTATCGGAGAGGGTGGAGAGATTTTAGTCTTTGACATGGGCAGTTCGGTGAAGATCCTCGACCTGGCTAAAAAGATGATCCTTCTCTCAGGACTCACTCTCGGAAAAGACATCCAGATCCGGTATATCGGTCTCCGCCCGGGCGAAAAACTTTACGAAGAGCTCTTGAACAAAGAGGAGAACACACTACCCACACATCACGAACGCATCCTGATCGCCAATGTACGCGAATATGACCTGGAAGAGGTTACAAAGCATACCGACGCTATCATCGCCATGACCCCCAGTGCTTCAGAAGAGGATCTGGTGAGAAAGCTCAAAGAGGTGATTCCTGAATACAAGAGCAAGAATTCGGTTTACGAGAAGTTGGACACATGACCCCTCCTAACCTCCCCTTTTTTACCCCCAAACCCCCTAAAGGGGGCTTTTGATTTTCGATCTACGATTTACGATTTACGATTTAAGAAGACAAAGTTGCTTCACTTCGTTCGCAATGACACGGAGCCAGCTAAAAGAGAGAGGGGAAGTGTCACTGGTCCCGGGACAACTGGCATTCGCCCCTTGTCGCCTCGATCTTATCCAGCAGCTCTGTCAGATGGGCGGATGTGGTGAAGGGATTCATCAACGTAGTGCGCAGATAGGTAGTTCCCTTCAGTGTTGTTTGTACGATATAGAATTCACCTTCATGAGGGTAAAGAATCTCAGGCTCATCATCAGTTTCGTGCACTCAAAGGTTCGTTTCCCGTAATTGTACCATTCGGGATCCGCCTGCTGCTGCCAGAGGTAATGAGCATCCTGCTGGAATGTATGATACGATTGATCCGCTTCTTTGTAAAGCAGAGCGGTAGTCAGAGCCGGTGTCATCAGCATTTTGTGGCAATCAATCACTACCGAGTCCGCTTGGTTTATCCCGTTAACGAGATGAATATATTTTTCAGAGAAGATGACAGCTGCCCCATGGGCTCCATCCACATGAAACCAGATATTCTTTTTCCCGGCAAATGCAGCGATTGCTTCCAGATCGTCATAAGAGCCGCTCGCTGTTGTACAGGCGCTGCCGATGATAGCGAATACATTCAAACCCTTTTCATTCGCTTCCTGCCAGGTCTCCTCCAGTAGATCCACATTCATCTGAAAATCAGCATTTGTTTCGATCTGTAAGCACATCCGCAAAGAAGGGAGTAATATCATCTCCTTCAAGCTTATAACTCTTCCAGAATTCGACTTGCTGATCAGGATCTTTCCAGTTCAGAACCGGCATCTCCTCCCCTGACTTTGCCTTATCCAGGTAATCAGATAACAGGTCAACTAACTTATGACCAGCGTTTCTGAATTGTTCCGTGTTAAAAACTTCCGAAATAGTTTTAGTCATCCTGTTATTTTGCATGGTTTCAGCAAAAATATGAATTGTTCCTTATATTCGTAAATCGAAAATCAATTAATCGGAGATTCAAATGATTGCTATCCTCGGCCCGACAGCATCCGGGAAAACAAAGCTGGCCGCTCATCTTGCATATGAACTGGATGGAGAAGTTATTTCGGCAGATTCGAGACAAGTTTATCGTGGCATGGATATCGGTACCGGGAAAGACCTCAAAGAATACATCGTGGAAAGGAAAGCGATTCCTTATCACCTGATCGATGTTGTGGATCCGGGATATGAATACAATGTCTATGAGTTTCAGCAGGATTTCCGGAAGGCTTACGAAGAGATCATTCAACGGAAAAAACTTCCGATTCTTTGTGGTGGAACAGGCTTTTATCTGGAAGCGATTCTGAAAGGATACAAGATGCCGCCACTTGAACCCAATCCTGAGCTGGAAGAGCTGCTGGAATCGAAATCCACCGAAGAGTTAACGGATCTGCTCAACACCCTGCGAGATCCTCATAACACAACAGATGTCCTCGACCGGAAGCGGTTAATCAAAGCGATCCGCATCGGGATGCAGGAGGCGAGGAAGACAGATCATCACCAGGATTTTCCTGAAATTCATTCCACGGTCTTCGGAATCGCTCCGCCAAGGCCAGAGCTCAGGGAGCGGATTACAAATCGTCTCCATCACCGGCTTGATAACGGGATGGTGGAAGAGGTCATCCATCTTCTGGCATCCGGCATTAGTGCAGAAACGTTAAAATTCTACGGCCTGGAATACAAGTATATTACAATGCATCTTCAAAACGAACTTAAATACGATGAGATGGTATCTCAGCTCAATAGCGGTATTCATCAGTTCGCCAAAAGGCAGATGACATGGTTCCGGAAAATGGAGCGAAGTAATATCACGATCAACTGGATTGACTATTCGCTCTCCCGTCAGGATCAGGTAGAATTAATCAAGCGTCTCCTCATTTCAATGCAGGAATGAGAAGTTAAACGTATATTTTATTTTGATTTATCCGGAAACTCCGGTATTTCAGGCAATCCCTTGGGCCAGTTTTCCAGCTCAATCAGGATCAATTCGATCGCTTTATCCAACTGCTGGTCTTCGCCTGCATACTCTTTAGCAGGATCATTATCGACCCACACATCCGGCTCCACGCCCACACCTTCCATCGCCCATTTGTTCTCTTTGAAATCGTAGTTGGCAAATTCAGGTTTGTGGAGTGAGCCACCATCAATGAATGGCAGGGATCCACGGATACCTATCACACCACCCCAGGTGCGTGTACCCACCAGTTTGCCAAGTTTCAATTGCTTAAACTGGTAGGGGAACAGGTCGCCGTCAGAGGCAGAATACTGGTCGATCAAACAGATCTTTGGACCCAACATGAAAGAGATGCGACCGGGTACTGGTCCTGTATTCCGTGCCATTCGCATGATCACTGCCTCCCGGGCCAGTCGTTCGATGATCATGGGTGAGACGTTACCGCCACCATTGCCCCGGTCGTCAATGATCAATGCGCGCTTGGTAAGCTGAGGATAGAAGTATTTCACAAACTCATTTAATCCACCACGCCCCATATCAGGGATGTGAATATACCCAACCTCACCGTTAGTTGCTTCATTCACCTTTTTTATGTTGTTCTGAACCCATGTGTAATAATAGAGGTTGGCTTCGTTATCTGTCGGCACCACAATGGTTTTCCATGCTCCCTCAGTTGTTGGATCACTATTGACAGTCAACTCGATCTGAACGCCTGCTTTATTTACCATCACTTCATAGATGTCATTCATCTCACTGGTCGATTTTCCGTTGATCGCAATGATGTAATCACCTTCGCTCACATTCACTCCAAGCTCAGATAATGGTGAGCGCGTTTTTTTGGTCCAATTCTCTCCTTTCAGGATTTCATCAATTTGATAGTAACCCGATCCATCCCGGGAGATCCTGGCACCAAACAGACCCACCTTGATCCGTTCTGGTTTGGGTTTGTCACCACCACTTACATAAGAATGGCCCACGTTTAGCTCTCCGATCATCTCGCCGATGATGTAATTCAAATCATTCCGGTTGTTGACATAAGGAACCAGTGGTGCATACTTTTCACGCATTGCATCCCAGTCAACACCATGCATGTTGGGTGCATAGAAGAAATACTTCATCTGGCGCCACGACTCGTTAAAGATCTGCTCCCACTCCGCCTTCAGATCCACCATGATCTTCATGTTTGAAAGATCAACATAATCTTTCACGGTAATTTTTCCTTTTGGCAGGTCAATAACTGCATATTTTTTCCCCGTTGCCAGCATCATCTTTTTATGGTCTGCCGAGATTATATAGCTACGGTACTTCCCAAGCTCAGTCTCTTTCTCCTTTTTCAAATCATACAGGTACAGAGCGGTGGCTGATCCCTGTTTACTCTTCACATAGTATACCTGATCCTTAATGGCCGTGACTCCCCTGTAGCTGCCCGCATCAATCGGCAAAGCGACAATCCGGCTGATGATCCCGTCAAGATCAACCTTTATGCTTTCGTCTTCTCCCGTATCTTTATCCCCTTTTGCATTTTTTTCCCCCTTTGCATCCTTTTTATCCTCATCCCTCGTCTCTCGTCCCTCCTCCTTCACCTCTACCTCATCATTCTCATATTCAAAAGGTGATGGAGTGCTTTTTGCCAGGGTGACAAAATAGATTTTGCTCATGTCATTGTATGCATGATTCCATTCCGTCCAACTGTAGATCGGATTAAAATCCCGCTGAGAGGTAAAGAAGAGGTATTTCCCACCACTTGAGAATGTGGGATTCCCTGCACCATACCAGCCATCTGTAACCGGAGTAGCTTCTTTGGATTCCAGTTCATAAAGGTAGATTTTAGATTCCCCGCGCTGTACAGGCTGTGTGTAAGCGATCCAGTTGTTATCTGGCGACCAGCAATAGTCCCGGTATTCCCACTCGTTTGTTTCAGCAACAACAGTTATCTCTTGGGTCTCTATGTCGACATATTGCAGACGAAGTTTCTTATCCCCCCAGAGGAGTTTTTTGCTGTCGGGTGACCAGATAGGATTATATTTATAAGTATCCGCATTCTTCGTAATCAGAACAGGTGGTTCACTCCCATCCTGATTGATGATATAGATCTCATCTTCTCCGGTTGCATCTGAAATATAGGAAATGTACTTTCCATCCGGCGACCATTCCACATTTCGGTCGTGAACTCCGGAAGAGAGAGTCAGGTCTTTAGTGATCCCTGATTTTACAGGCACAGTAAAAACATCGCCTCGAGCTCCAAATGCCAGTCTTTTGCCAGCGGGTGAAATGGCGTAGGAGTTAATGGATTTACTGGCGTCCTTCAACTGATTCCTTCCTGTGATGAAGTCGTTGGCAATCTGTACATCTACCTGTGTTGACTGTTCACTATTCAGATCAAACAGATAGATATAACCACCATTCTCATAGGTAATGGCTTCATCGCCAAGGGAGGGAAATTTGACATCATAGCTGGTGTAGTCGGTTAACTTACGGGTTTCCTTTGTATTCAAATCGTACACAAAAAGATTCATCGTACGATCCCGGTCAGAGCAGAAATAGATGTTATCTCCCTTCCACATCGGAAAAATATCCTGGGCTGGGTTGTTGGTGATATTCTCGATTGTCCTGGTATTGAAATCGTAGACCCAGATATCGTCAGCCATCCCGCCCCGGTAGTATTTCCAGGTACGGAACTCACGACAAACACGATTGTAGGCGAGTTTCGATTTATCCGGTGAATAGCTACAAAATCCCCCTACGGGCAGCGGCAGTTCTTCCGACATCCCACCATCTTTGTTAATCAAAAAGAGTTGTCCTTTGAAGCTGTTAAACGATTGCTTCCGTGAACGATATACGATATTATCGTCATCTTTCCAGGTCATCACGATGTTATTGGGTCCCATCCGGTCGGAGATATCATCGCGCCCCAGAGTCGCCGTATAAGTCAACCTTTCAGGAACGCCCCCTTCAGCAGGGATCAGGAATACCTCTGTATTCCCATCATACTGTCCGGTGAAGGCAATATGTTGACCGTCTGGTGAAAATCGGGCAAACATCTCAAACCCATCGTCATAATTGGTAAGTTTGCGGGCCAGCCCGCCTGATTTAGCTACTGTGTATAGATCCCCGGCATATGTAAATACAACCTGGTCTCCGTGAACAGCCGGAAACCGTAAGAGTCTGGCTTCATCCTGTGCATATGTGAATCCGAGGAAAAACAATACAATCAACGTAAGCATAAGTTTTTTCATAATCAATGATTTTTATTGAACGTAAGTAAAAACCCAAATTTATTGAGAAAACCGGGAACTGAAAAATTATATTCGATATTCGTGTGGATTTATCCAGTCATCCAGTCATCGAGCATCGAGTACCGAGTACCGAGTATCGAGCATCGAGTATTTTTTGTAAGTTTGATGGATTATTAGCATACTAATGAGCCGGGCTTTCAAAATACTTCTCACGATTCACGTTTCACTTTTTACGTTGATATCTCCAGCGCTTTTTTCTCAGAAGGTTGCCCTGGTACTTAGTGGTGGTGGTGCAAAAGGAGCAGCGCACATTGGGGTCATCCGGGCCCTGGAAGAGCATCAAATACCGATTGATTATGTCGTTGGGACCTCTATCGGCGCCATTGTGGGGGCTCTTTATGCTATCGGGTACACACCGGAGGAGATGGAACAACTAATGGACTCGCAGGAGTTCAGCAATTGGGCTGCCGGGATCGTTAATGAGAAATATGTCTACTATTTCCGAAAGGAAGATCCCAATGCCTCCTGGGTCTCACTTGATATTGATCCGAAAAAGAAGCTGAGTACGTTCCTGCCAACCAACCTGATTACTCCATATGAAATTGATTTTGAGCTAATGCGGATGTTTGCCTCCGCCTCAGCTGCCAGCAATTATAACTTCAACAACCTGATGATCCCTTTCCGTTGTGTAGCAGCCGATATCGATTCCACTCAAGCCCTGGTAATGCGAGACGGGAACCTCAGTTCGGCTGTGAGAGGATCTATGTCCATTCCGCTAGTATTCAATGCAATGCAATATAAAGGAAAATTGCTTTTTGATGGAGGGATGTACAATAATTTCCCGGCAAACGTCGCCCAGGACGATTTTCATCCGGATGTAATTATCGGATCCCGTGTTGCTCAGCGATTCAAGGCTCCTGATGCCGACGATGTGATCAGTCAATTGTCGACCATGTTGATGGAGCGTCAAAGTGATACGATCACATACCCCAATTCTGTCATGATCGTACCCCAAATCCCAAAAATCAATCTGCTGGATTTTTCTCAAACGGATAAGCTCGCCGACAGCGGTTATATTGCTGCTACAGAGAAAATTCCTGACATCCGGAAACTTGTTCATGACAGCATCTCTATAACTGAGCTCACCCGAAAAAGAACTCTTTTCAAATCAAGGGAACCCCGATTGATCTTTGATTCTATTATTGTCAATGGCTTGTCAAAAGCGCAGTCGAATTATGTGAAAAGAAGCCTGAAAAGGGGTAAGGATTTCATCACCATTCAGGAACTTAAGAAAGACTATTTCCGGTTTCTTGATGAGGGGTTTGTCAAGACTATTTTCCCTACGACAAAATATAACCCAAACACAGGCAAGTACAATCTCTATCTAGACATCCAAAAGGCCCCAAATTTCAACATCCAGTTTGGGGGTAATCTGTCGCTGGGAACCAGCAATGAAGGATTCCTCCAATTGCAATACAAGTATCTATGGAAACATACCATCCGGGTGCTTGCCAATGGCTACTTCGGCAGGTTTTACAACTCTGTAAAGGGTGGGGCACGACTCGACTTTGCTTCCAAACTTCCCTGGTTTATGAATCTTTACTACACGTATAATAGTTACAACTACTTCAAAAACACAACCTATTTCTTTGATGATCTCACACCCTCTTATCTGAAACAATGGGAGAGTTTTATCTCGATCAGTGGCGGATTCCCGATCACCAATAAAGGGAAGTTGCAAACCACATTTATCAGCGCAGTGACATCTTCAGACTATTATCAGAACAACGACTTCTCCAGATTTGATACAGCTGACCAAACCGATTTCAACTTCATTTCCCCACTGATCTGTTTTGAATTGAACAGTTTAAACCGGAAACAGTATCCAAATGCAGGAGCCCGGTTGATGATCGCTTTCTCATATGTGAACGGGCGGGAAGTGTTGTTTCCCGGGTCCAACTCCATTAATAAATCCGAACAAACCGAATACAGAGAGTGGTTTCGGATAAAAGCATTGTATGACAACTATTTTGAAACCATCGGACCATTGAAACTGGGCTTCTTTGGAGAACTTAGTATCTCAAGCCAACCTCTCTTTCTGAACTACACCTCCACCATGCTAAATGCCCCGTCTTTTCAACCTCTTCCTGAGATGCAATCGTTCTTTCTCCCACAGTTTCGTTCAACAAGTTATGCCGCAGCAGGTATGAAACTTGTCTTAACACTCTATAAAAAATTGGAGTTACGTGCTGAAGGATATATCTTTCAGCCCTACCGGGAGATTCTCCGGCAGGAACCAGATTATCAGCCATATTACGGCCCAATCCTGAGTGACCGGTCGTATATCGCTGCCACCACGTTGGTGTATCATACCTTTCTGGGACCAATTAGCGCCGGTGTAAGCTTCTACGATAAACTGCAAGACCCCTTTACGTTCAACCTCAATTTCGGATATATCATCTTTAACCGTAAAGCCTTACCGTAAATCCACCAATTTTTATTTTCTCGAATAAATACTATTTTTGCATTAGATAAGTTAAAGCAACACACCGGCATTGTTCGGATACTTAGAGAATTATTACATTATGATGTTTGTTAACTCATGGAAAACAAAGAACACACCAATCAGAATCCTGATATGGAGAATAACCCAGATCAGGAGGAGAATTCTTCATCTGTTCCCGTAGAGGAAAATCTAAAGGAAACCACCAAACCTGCCGAGGAAACAACGGATTCTACAGAAAAAAGAGACAACCAGCAAGAGGAGAAAGAAGCACCTCCTTCTGCTAAGTCTGAGGAAGAGCCTCCACCCCCTCCTGCCGACCCGGAAAATCAACCGGCGCCTCCCGAAAAAACTTCTGTTAAAGACAAGGTTCCAATTGAAGAACCTGACGAAGAGGTAAAGGTCGAGGGTCGAGGGTCGAAGGTCGAGGAAAA
>CAZTSX010000008.1:28910-30822 GCA_964616825.1 uncultured Prolixibacteraceae bacterium | reverse complement strand
GAAAGAGGAAAAGGTTGACGGAGAGGATAAGGTTGAGGAAGTAGAGAAAGTCGAGGAAGAGGAAAAAGTCGAGAAAAAGAAAAAGGTCGACAAAAAAGATAAAAAGACTAAGAAGAAAGAAGAGAGTGAAGAAAAAAAGGGTGACGAAAAAGAGGAGAAAAAAGAAGAGGACTTCAGCCTTTGTTCCCGGGAAGAACTGATAGAGCTACTGGAAACAGCGATCAGCCAACCCGACTTGAATTCTGTAAAAACCCGCATTGCTTTGATCAAAGTTTCCTTCCTGAAGAAAAAAGAGGAGGGTACTGAGGGTGTCGAACAACTTGCAGAGAGTGATGATTCACCAAAGAAGTCCAAAGATCTGGATGACCTGGATATCCGTTTCAATGAGCTTTTCAGTGTTTATAAAACCAACAGAAGCCGATTTCTCGTCGAGCAGGAGAAGCTCAAAAAAGTGAACCTGGAGAGGAAACGTCAGATCCTGGAGAAACTTCGGAACCTGATCAGCTCTGAAGAGACATTGAAGAAAACATACGATGAGTTCAGAGCACTTCAGGATGAGTGGAAAGAGATAGGAATGGTCCCACGCAATGAGATAAACGACCTTTGGCAGAATTACCATTTCCTTGTTGAAAAGTTCTTTGAGAAGGTGAAACTGAACAGGGAGATGAAAGATCTGGATCTCAAGAAAAACCTTGAAGCCAAGATCGCTCTTTGTGAAAAGACAGAGGAACTTCTCCTTGAGCCTTCCATCCTGAAGTCCTTCAAGCAACTTCAGAAACACCACGAAAACTGGAAAGAGTTCGGCCCGGTCCCTTCCGATAAAAAAGATGAGATCTGGGACCGGTTTAAAAACGCTACCAATAAGATCAATGAGCGTCGCAGAGAGTATTACGCCAGTATTGAAGAGGAGCAGAGCAAAAACCTGAAAACAAAGACCGCTCTCTGTCAGCAAGCTGAAGAGGCGCTAACACTTAAAAACGAAACCATTAAGGATTGGCAGGAAAACACTCTGAATATCAATGAGTTATTAAAAATCTGGAAGAGCATCGGGCCTGTTCCTCAAAAACATAATGCCGAAATCTGGAATCGCTTCAAATCGTGTCTTGATGTATTCTTTTCAAATAAAAAGGAGTATTTCGATAAATTGAAAGAGCAGCAAATGCACAACTACAACCTCAAAATTGATCTGTGTGCACAGGCAGAGGCGATCATGAACAATACCGATTGGAAAAAAACCACGAACGATCTGATTCGACTACAAGGAGAGTGGAAAAAAATCGGTCCGGTTCCCAGGAAACATTCCGACAAAATATGGAAAAAATTTCGTGCTGCATGTGATGAATTTTTCAAATCAAAATCAGCCTACTTTGCCAACATCCACACGCATGAAGAGGAGAACCTAAAGATTAAAGAGGAGCTCCTGAAGAAATTGAAGGATCATCAGTTCTCGGACGATAAAAACCAGAATCTTGAGGAGCTGAAGAACTTCCAACGGGAATGGACAAACATAGGCTATGTCCCCATCAAGGAACGTAACCGGTTGCAAAACGAGTTCCGGAAACTGGTCAATGAACATCTCGACAAACTGAAGATCAGTGAAGTAGAGATGACAGCTGTGAGCTATCAGACCAAGATGGACTCGATGAAAAACGATCCTCAGGCCAGAAGATTGATAGGGCGTGAACGAGATAACCTCATGGGGAGGATCAGCAAACTCCGGGATGATATCAACTTATGGGAAAATAACATCGGTTTCCTGGCCAACTCAAAAAATGCCAACATCCTCAAAGTCGAGTTTGAGAAAAAAATCGAAGATGCAAAAAATCATCTGATGGTGATGGAGGCGAAGTTGAAGATATTGCGACAGCAGTGAAGAAGGTATGAGGGTGTGAGAGTATGAGGGTGTGAGAGT
>CAZTSX010000008.1:14447-28810 GCA_964616825.1 uncultured Prolixibacteraceae bacterium | reverse complement strand
ATTGCGACAGCAGTGAAGAAGGTATGAGGGTGTGAGAGTATGAGGGTGTGAGAGTGTAAAGGATAAAAAGGTGGTTTATTTTAATTCGCAAATCGTAAATCGTAAAATCGTAAATCAAAGTGGCAGGCAATTCAATAGGCAAAAATCTAGTTCTAACCACGTTTGGTGAATCACACGGAAAGGCCATCGGCGGCGTGCTGGATGGTTTCCCACCCAATGTGAAAGTTGATCTATCATACATCCAGTCCGAGATTAACCGCCGTAATCCCGGCAGGTATCCGTTTTCGACTCCACGAAAAGAAGATGATCAGCTGGAGATCCTTTCCGGTGTTTTCGATAATATATCCACCGGTGCCCCAATCGCTTTTATTGTTTATAACCAGGATCAGCGACCGGAAGACTACGATCAACTTAAAGAGCTTTACCGGCCATCGCATGCGGATTTTACCTATGAAGCACGATACGGGATTCGAGACCCGCGTGGCGGAGGACGGGCTTCTGCCAGAACCACCCTGGCTGTAGTTGCCGGTGGAGCTATGGCAAAATTGCTTCTTGCATCCTATCAAATTTCTATCTACGGTTTCGTCAGCCAGATTGGTCCCTACTCGCTGCCGGCAGATTTTACGTTGGTTGACTCTGCACTAATCGGGCTCTCGCCACTCGCCTGTCCGCATGAAGGAACCACCCAGAAGATGCTGGATCATCTTCACAAGTTAAAAAAAGAGGGCGACACAGCCGGAGGGATCATCCACTGTGTCATCAATGGTGTACCTGCAGGTGTTGGAGATCCTTTGTTCGACAAGTTGCAGGCTGACCTGGCCAAAGCGATGCTGAGTATCAACGCTGTGAAAGGATTTGAGTATGGCTCCGGATTTCGGTGCGTAGAGATGACAGGCTCCGAACACAACGATGAGTTTTTGCTGGAAAATAACCGGATCAGAACCAAGACCAATCACTCCGGAGGCATTCAAGGCGGTATCTCCAATGGGATGGATATCACATTTAACGTGGCGTTTAAACCCGTTTCTACCCTGGGTATGGAACAACAAACCACCAACAAAGCAGGCGATCTGATCACTTACAAAGCAGAAGGCCGTCACGATGTTTGCGTCGTTCCACGGGCTGTTCCGATCGTGGAAGCGATGGCAGCACTGGTGATAGCTGACCAGTTGAACAAGTTGGACTAGCTGGACAAGTTAGAAAGGTTCTTGCAGGCTCAAACTATGCCGGCTACCAAGTCCCCGGATGATTTCCAGTGAATCCAATCCGAATAAAATCACTTATTTGATAAAAATCCCTTCCATGACTACCGGTTCAAAGGTTTTGCTTTTGCTATCATTCCTGCTTTGTATCGGGCTTCTCAATCCCTGCCATGGAAGATTGCAGGCTCAGGACACCTGTTCTGTTGACCTGGATAAAAAGGATGAAAAAAGCTACCTGGTTGGAGTGAGCGCTTTCCGGAGAGGTAACTATGTGGTAGCAGTTCAGCAGATGAGAGAGTTGGCCAACCGTTATCCGGAGATGGCAGATGCCTACTTTATCCTTGGAATGGCTTATATCAAACGTAGGAATTCCGATTTCAACCAGGCAGAGAACTATTTCCGGAAAGCGCTGGAGATCTGTCCCGGGTACGATCCCTACATCCATTATTTCCTGGGGGAGATCGCATACAGTAAAGAAAATTTTGCAGCGACAGTAATGCACCTTACAGAATTTCTGAAAGATATAGATAAGATCAAAAATGATGAAGATTATAACCGGGCGGTCAGCCTGCTTGACTATTCAAAATTCTACCTTGAGATAGTGACTAATCCGGTTCCGTTTCATCCAGAGGTGGTGGAAGGCATCTCCACACAGGAGAATGAATACCTGGCCATTCTAAGCCCGGATAACCAGATCGCTATGTTTACCCGGGAAAAAAAGATCCTTCCTGATCGAAATTCACTTCTTACGACTTCCGGATACAAGGAGAAGTTCATGTTCAGCATACGTGGCTTTTTTGGCGAATTCCCTGAAGGTGAAGAGATGCCGGAACCATTCAACATCAATGATAACGAGGGTGGCGCTACAATTACTGCCGATAACAATACCCTCTATTACACAGTGTGTCGTTTTGATAAGGTCTCCAGGTACCTCAATTGTGACATCTGTTTCTCAGAGTATCGCAATGGTGAATGGCAGAAGATCCGAAACGCCGGCACCAGGATCAACAAGCCCCACTCATGGGAGTCGCAACCAAGCTTATCTGCAGATGGAATGATTCTCTTTTTTGTAAGCGACCGGCCGGGAGGCTATGGCGGATATGATATCTATAAAACGATGAAATACAATGGAGGCGAGTGGAGTCATCCGGTCAATCTTGGACCACTTATCAACACAACCGGAAACGAAAAGTCGCCTTTTATCCATCCCGATGGTAAAACCCTCTATTTCTCCTCCGATGGCTGGATGGGTATCGGAGGATACGATATCTTTTATACACGGTTGCAGGATGACGGCACCTTCCGTAAGCCTGATAATCTGGGTTATCCTATTAACTCTATTGATGATGAAGTGGGATTCTTTGTCAGTACAGATGGCACACGCGGTTTCTTCTCATCCAACAAACTCAAAGAGCAAGGAGGATGGGACCTTTATTCATTTGAACTATACGACAAAGCCCGCCCGGAGAAAGTGCTCTTCATCAAAGGGACTATAAAAGACGAGGGCAGCTTCGAACCCATTAAGGCCCGGATTGAGTTAGAGAATGTCGATACGAAGAAAATCAAGGAGGTTCCTCTTGATTCCAACACTGGTAATTATGTGGCAGTTGCTCCCTTCGATAACGATTACATCATGACCATTAAAAAAGAGGGATATGTCTATGAATCCAAATATATCTCCAAAGTTGACACGATATTTAAAAAGCCAGCTACGGTTGATATGGAGATCAAACCTATCGAATTGGCAAAGTCCTACCGCATAAACGATATCTACTTTGCATTCAATTCCTATGAGTTGACTCATGAGTCAAAAGTGGTCCTCGATCAACTGATCGAATTTCTGGAGTTGAATCTTGCCATCCACATCCAGATCCAGGGCCATACCGATGCTATCGGGAACGATGCTGTCAACCTTGTTCTCTCTGACAACCGGGCAAAGTCTGTTTATAATTATCTCATTACCAGAAAAATAGCTGCTAGTCGTTTGACATACAAAGGAATTGGAGAGGCCATGCCGGTCGCTACCAATGACACCGATGATGGCAGGGCTAAAAACCGTCGCACCTGTTTTGTGATCACCCGAAAGTAGTTCTATAAAATTTCTTTACACCCAACCATTTAGAGATAGACGGTGTCTGTTATTAACTGGTGAACTGGTGAAGTATTTCACTTAATGACATATTCCATTTTATGAAGATTTTAATTGTCGACGACCATGTATTGATCCGGAAGGGATTTAAAGCCCTGTTGAATAGTTACAATCCGGGATGGGAAGTCTATGAGGCGATCAATGGGATCCAGGCAATAATCAAGGCTCCGAAAATCCGTCCGGATGTGGTGCTGATGGATTTTTCCATGCCCAAGTTGGATGGCCTGAAAACAGCCAGCCAGATGATCAAGGATTATCCAGGGATTAAAATCATCATGATCTCGGGCTTTATCTCTTCAGGAAACATCAAGCAAATGCTGGATTCCGGGATCATGGGTATTGTTCCGAAATCAGCCGGAACAGATGAGCTTCTGGAAGCAATATTTGACGTTGTCAGAGGAAAACAGCATCTGACGGTTGAATCATCCATGAATTTAGAGATGGAAACAGAGAAAACGCCCCGGCGAAAAACGAAAAAACAAAAGCGCAAACCATCCTTGTTGACTCCACGTGAGATGGAGGTGATTCAGCTGCTTGTGAAAGGACTTCGCGCAGAAATAATCCTCCAACAACTAGCAATCAGTCAGCGCACCCTTAACTCTCACAAAGCTAGTATCTTCAAAAAATGCAACGTCCACTCAACAGTTGAGCTGGTAAGGTATGCATATAAGAACTCTATAGTATAATTCCGGGACCTATTTTCCTGAGATTTTTATCCGCCACCATCCTATGTCGAAAAAGCCTGTCAATCGCTGGTTTCCAAGCGTCGAGCAATAAAATACTTAGATTCGGAGGGAAAATCTAGTATGTTCTCTCTAGATGATTTTCCCCATTTTTCCATACTTCTCTCTATTTTTTTGAGGATTCTATCCAACTATTTTTGCCTTTATGTTGGATGAAAAAACAAGGGAATGTTACATTGTATGATATTGATGGTCTCAATGTCTATGGCAGTAAACAGCAACCATATAATAACCGGTTGTGGATCACAGGATTATTTCTCCGGAAACCGGGAAGAGGGATACTTCCTGGGTATGGGTATGGGAGGTGTGATCCTTACGCTTAACACCAACCACAGCGGATCAGATCTGCGGGATTACATTAGCCATCTCGATGGCAGTCAGAGCCACGTCGAAACCTTTGTTCCCACTTTTGGTGCCGGCACGCTCGATGGCCTGCTCGATGCTGTCGGTAGTGAGGACCCCGTAGATCACCGGAACACCAGCCTCCAGGCTCACACTGGCAATGCCTTTTGAGACCTCGGCAGCTACATAGTCGAAGTGTGGAGTGGCCCCGCGGATGACGGCACCGAGGCAGATCACTGCATTGTATTTTCCCGATTGCGCCATCTTCTTGGCCAGAAAGGGGATTTCAAACGATCCGGGCGACCAGACCATTTCAATATCATTATCATCGACGCCATGCCTTGACAGTCCATCAAGGCAACCCACAAGAAGCTTGCTGCTGATAAACTCATTGAAGCGGGAAGTCACAATTCCGAACTTCAGTCCTTTTGCCTCAAGTTTTCCTTCTATTGTTTTCATAATAGGAATTTTTATTATTTATTGATTTGCTTTTTGATCTAAATCTCTATTTCATCATTAAAATTCAACATATGCCCCATCTTGTCCCGTTTGGTCTTCAGATAGAGCCAATTGTTTTCATTATGTGCAACCTCAATAGGGATACGCTCCACAATCTCCAGTCCAAATCCTTCGATCCCTGTGATCTTTTTCGGATTGTTGGTAAGCAACCTGATCTGGTGGATCCCCAGATCTGCAAGTATTTCCGCTCCGATACCATAATCGCGCATATCCGCCGGTAAACCCAGTGCCTTATTGGCTTCAACAGTATCCATTCCCTGGTCCTGGAGATGATACGCTTTGAGTTTGTTGACCAATCCGATCCCTCTTCCCTCCTGACGCATATAAAGCAATACACCTTTCCCCTCCTTTCTGATCATGCTCATAGCCATGTCGAGTTGCTCCCCGCAGTCACAACGCTGCGAGCCGAAAACATCTCCCGTCAGGCATTCGGAATGGACCCGGACAAGCATCGGTTCTCCGTTTACAATATCTCCCTTGACCAATGCCAGATGGTCTTCTCCTGTTAACTTGCTCTGGTAGCTATAGGCTTTGAAATAACCATATTTTGTAGGCAGGTCGACTACTGTATTACAGACAATCAGTTTCTCTGTTTTCCGCCGGTAGTCTATCAGATCGGCGATTGTGATCATCTTGAGATGATATCTTTTGCAATATTTTATCAACTCCGGGATCCTGGCCATTGAGCCATCTTCATTCATGATCTCACAGATAACACCCGCTGGATAGAGTCCTGCCAATCGTGCCAGATCAATAGATGCTTCCGTATGTCCGGCACGAACGAGTACACCTCCTTCCCGGTATTCAATGGGGAATATATGTCCCGGCCGGGTAAAATCCTTCGCCGTTGACTCAGGGGCCAGCACCTGACGGATGGTTCGCGCCCGCTCCTGTGCAGAGATACCGGTCGTAGAGTCTGCGGCATCGATGCTAATCGTAAAGGCCGTTCGGTTGGGATCAGTATTCTTAGCTACCATTCGTTCGATGTGAAGTTCCTCCAGCCGGTCGGTCATGACAGGCATGCAGATCAGACCACCGCCAAACTTGGCCATGAAATTGATCGCTTCCGGCGTCGCTTTTTCCGCAGCAATCACCAGATCACCTTCATTCTCCCGGTCTTCGTCGTCAACCACCACGACCATCTTCCCTTTTTTGATGTCTTCTATCGCTTCCGGTATTGTGTTAAATTTATGCATGTTTGTTTCTCGTTTCTCGGTACTCGGTACTCGGTGCTCGGTACTCGGTGCTCGGTACTCGGTGTTCGAAATATAGTTTTTCAATTATATAAACCCGTTCTTTGCCAGGGATTCCAGGGTGACTCCATCCCTATTCTCTCCCTGGATCAGTTTCTCCACATATTTACCCAGGATGTCGCACTCTATGTTCACTTCGGCTTCTACGCGTTTTTGAAGAATCGTAGTTTCAGTCTGTGTGTGGGGAATAATACCTATCGTCATGGATCTTTTATCTACATTAATCACAGTCAGGCTGATGCCATCAATAGCTACAGAACCTTTCGTCACAATATAGTTTAGGATCAAGTTGTCTGCGGAAATCCGGAACCACTCTGCATTATCCTCTTTTCGACGTTCCATTATCCGACCGATGCCATCGATATGGCCAGAGACGATGTGCCCGCCCAGTCGATCAGACAACCGCAACGCTCGTTCCAGGTTGACTTTGCTCCCAGGATTCAGCTTGTTGAAAGTAGTTCGGGTCATTGTCTCCGGCATCACATCTACAATAAATCCATTTGACTGAAGTGCGGCAACAGTCAGGCATACTCCATCTGTATTAATACTATCTCCAATACGTGTCTCCTCCAGCACTCTCTGCGCCTCCACCTCCAGGGAGACAGATTGACTTCCCCGGCGAATCGAACGGATGGTTCCTACCTCTTCTATGATTCCTGTGAACATGGCAAATATCCTTCAATAACAATATCTTCTTTCAGCATCTTTACACTTATCTTATTCAAGTGGATAGCATCGGAAAGCCGCCGGATGCCATCTCCTTCCAGGATGGTCGGGGCTTTTTTCCCTCCGATAAATTCAGGAGCCACAAAAAAGAGCACCTTATCTACCACCCCATCCCGGATAGCAGAAAAAGCCAGGGTTCCTCCACCTTCCAGTAACACACTGTCAATGTCCATCGAGCCGAGTGCAAGTATGAGGTATTTCAAGTCAACCTGATCCTGAGCCTCCGGGCATAAAACTACCTGTGCCCCCGTCTTGCGTATCTCAGCGATTTTCGCCTTCTTCGCTTTCCTGGTGACCGCAACAAGGGTAAGATGAGGGTTGTTGGTGAGGACCTGTGCGTCTAGTGAGATCCGTGCCATTGAGTCAACGACCACCTTTAACGGATCTTTACTGATCTTATGGCTCCGCCGTGTATCCAGCGTTGGATTGTCCTTCAAAATAGTGCCCACGCCAACCATGATCGCTGAATATTGCTGTCTTAATTGATGTGCCAGTTTCCGTGATGCCTCTCCGGAAATCCACCGGGAATCTCCTGTGACAGAGGCGATCTTTCCATCCAGCGTCATAGCTCCTTTGTAAAGACAGAAAGGCTTCCTCGTTTGGATGAATTTAATAAAAGATTCATTAAGCAGAGATGCCTCCTCCTCCAGAATTCCGGTTTCTACTTTCACTTTATTTGATTTGAGGAATTCTATCCCTCTGCCTTTAACTTTCGGGTTGGGATCAGGCATCGCAATCACTACCCGTTTTATGCCTCTCTCCACGATTAACTTCACGCAGGGTGGTGTCTTGCCTTTATGGAAACAAGGTTCTAGTGTGATATACATCGTAGCGCCACGAGGAGAGCGGGTACATGCATTGATGGCATTCGCTTCAGCATGGAGCCCGCCATAAAATTCGTGATTGCCCCGACCGATCACTTCACCATTCTTTACTATCACAGCACCCACCATCGGGTTGGGGTTTACCCATCCGATTCCTTTCTTCGCCAGCCGTAACGCCAGCTTCATCTGTTTTTGATCTTCTGTCATACAGAAAAAAAAAGCCCTGAAGAATTCATCTATCTCAAGGGCTATAAACAATATACCTGACATTACTATAAACTAGCAAGCCTATGTATGCGTTCTTCTTCCATCCAGACTATAACTGTCGGTGCCGTAGTTTCAACGACTCAATCCCACATATGCGGGACTCGCGGACTATACCGCCGGTCGGGAATTTCGCCCTGCCCTGAAGAAATCAATTTATTCTTAAGAACGTAATCAAGGAAAAACCTGATTCATTAAGGTACAAAGATAAATATTCTTTTTATTTCTTTATGATTTTTCGTGAAAAACTTCGTTTCTCATCACTGATCTTTAGCAAGTAAATCCCGGAGGGCAGTGAGCTCATATCCAATTGATGATCAGTTATCCCGGATTGTAATTGGATCATCTTTAAGAGCAAAGGCTGACTACTTAGATCAAGGATTGATACCTGCAAATCCAAATTCTCACGAGTTTCCATTCTGATTGTAAGCACTCGTTGAACGGGATTTGGGTAAAGAGCCAATTGAACCTGATCCGCAAGTTTATCTTTGTCCTCAACTGCTACAGGACTTGCCTGCTGAACAGTCAGGGCAGACGTCTTGGTGACCGGTTTACTCACGGTAAAGGCACCGTAGAAAGTCACCTCTCCGGTACCCGCATCCGGGGCTATCCACTGGAAATTCCAGGTTGCCGGGTTGGATGAGGTTTCTGAATCATGGTTGACATACTTTGTCCCACCATTAAGATGTGTGCCGGTTCCAGCGATCAACGTACCTAATTGCTGACCCGCCGAATCCTGAGGAGAAACCTGGAAACCTTTGTCTCCAGATCCGGAAACGGTAACTGTAATAGTATAGGTTTGCTCCGGGGTATACCCATCCGGTGGAATATCCGACGTGATCCAGCCCGGTTCAAAGGTGGAGGAGCCACCATGGCATTGAACACAATCTTTAACATCTCCCGGTGAACCAGTATAACCGGCCGGACTACCACCGGGATAATCTGAATTTTCATCTCCTCCAAAAGCGGAAAAAAGAAGCATTCCAGTTATTAAAACGGGAATACTTAACAATACGAAAGATTTTCTCATATTATTTAATTGACATAAATGAATCCTAAGACAAGAATTTTACTCCATCACTAGCTTCTGCACAATAGTCCCCTGCTGATTCTGGATCTTTACCAGGTAGATTCCGGCTGGATATCCGCTGAGATCGATTCTTTTAGTAGCTGAATGCTGACCTGTACCGATCATTTCACGATGGATGAACTTCCCTTGCATAGTAGCAATTGAAACAGTGGTCTCAAATCCATGCAAACCCTGAAGGTTGATCGTAACCAAACCACTTGTCGGATTCGGCATCAATAACATGCTGAAAGCCTCTGCTCTGGCTTCCGGAATATCCAGGAAGGGGACAAAAGTGATGTTAACATCATCGGTAACTATATCCGGGCAAGTAGGCCTGGGAGTTGCAGAAAGTGTCAGAGTAACCTGCCCGGAGGAGAGATCGTTGGGACCCGGATAGTAATAATTCATTGCCACCGTATCCTTCCAGAAAGTTCCGTCGCCCGAAGTAGTCCACAAGAGGCTCAAATAGTTGGAGGCTTCTCCGTAGCAGGTGAGAATCTGGATTGTATTGAGGTAGGTAGTATCGTTTCCGGCTGAGACCACAGGGTTCTCGTTCACAACCACTTCGGCAGTGTCCGTTTTTGTTTGGTTTCCGTCATCCACCACGCAGTAGTATTTGGTAAACTCAACAGGCGTGGCCCACGGGCTCTGTAAATCAGAGGTAAACCCGGCTGGAATGGAGGCCCATGCGTAGGTGAAGGTACCACTCCCGCCGGAAGCTTCTACATGCAGTTGTGTGGAATCTCCAAGGCAGATCTCATCCGGAGTTGCGGTTGCATTCACAGATAGGATGTTGGCGAAACTGAATGAGGCTATACGCGTCTTCCAGTTGACAGAAGTCGTATAGGTGTAATACTCCTGGGTGTACCAGAATGTGCTGATATCGACAGGATCTGCAACCATGGCGCTGTAATCACCCCAGCGACCTGAAGAATTTGTCTGCGAACCCCCTCCATTTATAATACCTCTTTCAGCAATTGTCATGACACCCAGTGCATCGCCATTTATGCGTCCGGTATAACGGATAGACGGATACATCGTCGAACTGGAAATGGAATACCCAAGTGCAATGTTCCCCAAAGAATCCATTGCAATGCTTCCCATCCATCTATGGTTATCATCCGGAGAGTAAGTGCCTTCCTGATAGAGACTCCAACCTGATCCGGTATTCCATCGGACTTCCATCCATCGGATACCTGCCACATTTCCACTAAGTTTCACTGTTGTGCTTAAAAGCATTGACCAGTGGTCAGAAAACTTCCTGAATGGCATACGGAACATGATACGTTTACCTGACATCGCATCAAGTTTCTGGCCTGTGCCTTGTTGATGAATGTAATTGCCGTTACCGAAGGTCGAAAATGAACTGATTGAAATGGAGTTAGCAAGGTTGAATGTGGAATTAGCAGGCGTGACCCAATCTGCATGAAATTCATTTAGCTTAATACTTGCAGAAGTTCCACTGACCAGGTAGCAAACGGGGCAGGGTGTTGTATCAGGAGGAAAATCACTGTCGCAATCTGCCGAAAGCGGACCTTCTGAAGAGGAAGGAAGATTAAACGTGATCATTGTAGGCGCTGGGTTGCCCAGGAGCATCTTTGACCTATCCATTGCCACTACCGCAGGGCCCATCCAATTACCAGAACCCGAAGCAAACCGGCGGATTGTCATGTAATACCCATCACCCCACACTGATACTTTAGGGTAATCAGGCATATCATTAAAAGCAAACTGGTACCGATACCAACTACCTGTTGGATCAGAAGTTTGTGAGATGGCCACATTTTCGTAAAAAGGTCCATAAGGGTAATTAGGAAGTGAAAACTGGCTGAAAAGCCACCGATCGGCATTTTCATCATAAAGAACGACAGCATCCCCGTCATTATGATTATTAGGCAAACCGGCAAAAATCGTGCTGTTTAGTAAAGGGCCGATCAACTTGACTCCATTTTTATCGTAAATAGCAAATCTTACGTTGACAACCTGGAAATAATGATCCGGGCCTACATCACCATCTGTATCTGGAGGATAATATCCTGCCATTCCGATGCCCATAAAGTTCAGGATTGTTGTGTCGTTTATAGATTCTCCGTTAAAAGATTGCCTGACTGGATCATCCATAAAAAGATCAGTACCATCCGGATCATTCGAGTAAACATTCGTAGGATTTTTAACAACGCCTTCTTTCCAGGACATATCAGGGAAGGCATTGGTATCTTGTACCATATCCCGCAAAGGAGGTGAAATATCGAAGTAAACAGCTTTCGTAACAATGGGCTGGGATATCCCATCCTGTGCGATAAGGTTTCCAAAGGAGATAATCATCCCCAGGAAGAGAAGGAATAATTTTTTCATGATCATGATTTTAGTGAATCCGATGCAAAGATAATAAAAAACTTGTTTGGAATGATTCTACACAAAAAAAATGTACCTTTATTTCTTCAAACCGTTATGTTATGAACATTATAGTCACTGGAGCCAGTAAAGGCATTGGTCACGAAATAGTCAGAATCTTTTCCCGGTCCAAAAAAAACCATGTGATCGCTATTTCCCGAAACGAAAAACAACTGGAAGAACTGGTCAACGAGTGCAACCGAATCAATCCGGAAGCTAATGTCACTCACTATGCTTTTGACCTTACCCAGTTCGATTTCTACCCATTGGTATTGCAGCGTATAGAAACTTACATGCCCCATTGCGATATCCTGATCAACAATGCAGGAGCCTTGATTTATAAAGGTTTCCGGAAAGTTAAGCCCGAAGATTTTGATACCGTTTTCGACGTCAATATAAAGGGACTCTTTTTCTTCACCCAGGCAATTCTGCCCATGATGAATAAAGGAGCCCACATTGTCAATATCAGTAGTTTGGGTGGCATCCAGGGAAGTAAAAAGTTTACTGGTCTTACTGCTTACAGCGCCAGTAAAGGAGCCGTATCTATCCTGACCGAAGCACTGGCTGTTGAGTTACAGGAGGAAGAGATCCGGGTTAATTGTTTAGCGCTTGGAGGTGTAGATACCGAGATGTTTAAGACAGCCTTTCCCCATGCCAAAGCCTCTTTTGAGCCAGACCAGATGGCACAATATATTGTCGATTTCGCCCTGAACGGACACAAGGTTTATAATGGGAAAGTGTTGCCGGTGACAATAACTACTCCATAGAAAGTTCATTTCACCCCTAAATCCCCTTCCTGACATGAGACTCCTTTTTCGTCATGCATTCCTCACGCTGCTAATCCTCTTTCTCTCATCCCGGATGAGTGTTGGTGAAGGAACCCGTGAACTTCAACCCGACTCTCTCTTATCCAGCGCAGGACTCTATATCACCAACTGGGTCTTAAGCGATTACACCCAATTTGGTGTGATCAACTGTCTGCCAAATTACCGGCTTTATATCCACATCAAAGAGGCTGGAGAGTCTATTCTATTCGGATTGAAATCCCCGGTAAATCAGCACCAGTTCAACCTGCGAAAGCCGGATGGGACCATTGTCTTGAGTGGTACTTGTCCACAGCCTGGGCAAACAGGTTACATACAATACTATAGCCAGGCATTTGTTGGTCCATTTCCTCTATTGGGGGGATATACCCCGTTGCAGTATACTATTACCAACAGTGCTGATACAGGCAACTACTATTTTGAGATCAGTACCACCTATACATATGCTAGCGTCATCTTCGATTTGTGGGATTTTCAGGTTGTTTCAGATGACCATATGCCAGCAATTCCTGAGGATATGATCTATGGTCGTGTATGGTCACAAGCCTGGCAGGTTTACGCCGATCTTGGGTACCCTATGCATGAGTTCAACGGACGCTTTTTTGTCTACTCCGACGATGGCATTGTCACCAAGCTGAAGTTTCAGCAGGCCCGTATAGGCGCTGCAACTATCTTCTGCAACCCTTACGGATGCTACAATACGGGGAATTTTCTAACGGATCGGCAATCAGTCAACACCAATACCTTCCTTACCTTTCCTGAAATCGCTGACTACAGAGTATTCCTGAATAATCCGGACACTTCGTTATACCCAAGTGGAGAGTATGGGGAGATCATTGGAACGCCTGAGATGATACAAGATCCCGCTTTCCCGCCCTGTAGTGATCCGAAGTTGATCCTGGTGAACGTCAATAAGTCGGGGAACATTGATCTGGAACTCGTCTTCCCATATGGATTCCCGACGACCACGGTCAATCTCTTTTCACCCGTTTCACCTGGTCTCAACGAGATTACCTGAAATGGCCATGACGGACAAGATAATCCCGTTCCAGACGGCACTGCAATAGCCGTCACAGTCACATTTGCCGATGGCCTGACCAATCTTCCAATATGGGATCAGGAGACAAATCCGGATGGCTTCATTATTTCCCTTGTAAGACCTGTCAATCCGAATGTGCAAACACCAATGACTTTTTGGGATGATTCGCTACTGGTCAGCACGAGTTTCTACTGCCCTGTCTCTCCCCAGTCCACCAACCTTGAAGGGTGTACACCCGGTTCCATTCCTGGTTACCCGGGTTGTCACCCCCCTGGGGGCTCAACGAACCGGATTGCCACAACAAAATGATCAACACCTGGTGGTACGGCAGTTCGAGCACTGCTGTGTTTACGACCATTTTCTACAGCACACCTCCCGAACCGGTCGGTCACGGAGATTCCCGGTGTGGACCGGGAACAGTCACACTGCATGCCACGGTTCGCTCAACCGAAACCGTCGATTGGTATGATATGCCTGTTGGAGGAATTCGTTTGTTGGCTGGCGACACGACATTTGTCACCCCTGTCATCGATGTCACTACAATCTACTATGCCGAAGCACGAAGCGACAGCACCGACTGCATAAGTCCGGTCCGGGTTCCTGTCGTGGCAACCATCCTTCCTGCGCCTCTACCCACCATCACAGGTTCCGATACGGTTTGTGCAGGTACATCCGGTCATATCTACCTGACCGAACCAGGAAAGACATATTACAAATGGTGGATCACATCCGGAGGAGTGATCACATCACCTGTCAACTCAAATGCTGTCACCGTATCCTGGCTCTCACCTGGAAATCAGGCACTATTTGTAACGTATACCGACACAAACAGTATCACTGTTAATATATCACCTGACGCCACAACCGGAGAAATTACAGTTTATGGTAGCAACATCTGCGGCGACGGTGCTCGTTCTCCCCCCTTCCCGGTCATTATCGCCATACCTCCAGTTGCAAATGCCGGTCCGGATATCCTGTCTTGTGAAAACATCCCTGTTATTATATCTGACGCTAG
>CAZTSX010000008.1:12279-14347 GCA_964616825.1 uncultured Prolixibacteraceae bacterium | reverse complement strand
CCGGTCCGGATATCCTGTCTTGTGAAAACATCCCTGTTATTATATCTGACGCTAGTGCAACAA
The DNA here is from genome assembly GCA_964616825.1 of uncultured Prolixibacteraceae bacterium. GTDB lineage: Bacteria > Bacteroidota > Bacteroidia > Bacteroidales > FEN-979 > QYOJ01. Next base: position 14,284 of record CAZTSX010000008.1, on the reverse strand, counting down.
GTTATACCTCATTGCTCTGGAGCACCTCAGGAGATGGCGTTTTCAATGATCCAACACGCCTGCATCCGGTTTATTTCCCCAGTAGTGAAGATGTATTAGCTGGCTCAGTGAACATATCGTTAACCGGCTTTGCCATGCAACCCTGTGAAGATGTCCGGGATACAATAATGATCACGTTCTCAAAAGCAGCACAAGTAGATGCCGGTCCCGATGACGCCATCTGTACGGGTGGAACATTTCAGGTTACAAATGCTACTGCGCGGCATATTACTTCGCTCCAATGGCTTCATAATGGAATTGGCACCCTGGAGGAAACATCTACCCTGACTCCTGTTTATTACTCTTCTCCAGGTGAAAGTGGCTTCGTAACGTTGGTCTTGACAGCAAAGGGAGAATCAGCCTGTATGGACTCCATCGCGTCTGATCAGATGACCATTAAAATATACCCTGAACTGATTGTAGATGCCGGGCCGAATAAGACTATCGAACAAGGCACAGCCACGATCCTTCCGGGAAACGTGGAATCAGGTTCCGGAGAGTATCTCTTTTCGTGGGAACCGGAAGGCCTACTGCTGGATCCGTCAATACTACAACCGGTGACGATAAGCCTGATCTCCGATACCACATTTACGCTAACTGTGGTTGACGTAATCTCAGGTTGTTCCGGAACTGATAGTATTAGGATCCGTGTCAAATCCGGGCCGGATCCTCCTGATCCCGAATGCCTGGAAATCTACAACGTAATCACCCCGAATGGTGATGGCGTTAACGACACCTGGATCATCGAATGCATTGAACAGTATCAGGAGAACAGTGTACAGATTTTCAACAGGTGGGGTGATCAAATAAACAGTTTCGAGCGGTACGACAACACCTTCAGGGTGTGGGACGGGACCAACCACCGGGGAGAGACAGTTCCCGACGGAACATACTATTATGTGCTGAACATCAAAGAGATGGAGCGTATGACCGGATGGATTTTTGTTCGTGGAGGATCAAAGTAAAACAGGATGAAGAAACGTACTTACCTCTTGCTTCTTACCTCTTACTTCTTACTTCCATTGAACTTTGTCTATGGACAGCAGGATGCATTGTTTACCCAATACATGTATACCAAGCTCGAATACAATCCCGCTGTTGCGGGAAGCCGGGAAGTCTTCTCTATGGACCTGCTGGCGAGGTTTCAATGGGTGGGAATCGATGGTGCTCCAAAAACATTCTGTTTCACCTCAAGCACTCCTTTAAGGAATCCACATATCGGCCTGGGATTCTACGCTTACCGCGATGAATTAGGTCCCTCGGTAGATTATAACATCATGGGCTCTTTCGCATATCGGATCCTGTTTCCAACAAGTACGCTCTCTTTTGGTATCTCGGCAGGAATCAAATATTACAATATCGACTGGAATGCATTGAATCCGAGAGATCCCGGTGATATAGAGCTGATAAACAATGTAAATAACAGGGTGGTGCCGGATGTCGATTTCGGGATCTATTTTTATCACGAACGCTATTATGTTGGCATCTCTTCCAAACACCTGTTACAAAACCAGATAGTGGTCTCCAGTGCGGCGCCAGATGATCAAACCAGCTTTACGAAATTGCTGCGTAATTTCTACGGGATCGCAGGTGGTGCAATTCCATTTTCAAACCGTGTTGTGTTCATGCCATCCCTCCTGATGAAGTATGTGCGACATGCACCTTTACAGGCAGATATCAGTGTCCGTTTCCTGTTGTATGACATCCTCACTATAGGGGCATCCTACCGGACAGAAAGAGCCCTGGGGTTACTGGTAGGCGTAGAACTTGGAAAAGGATTTGCAATAGGTTATGCTTACGACATCTGGTTCAATGCGTTGAAGGCAAACAGCCGGGGATCGCATGAGATCCGGATTGGATATGAAGTTGATCTCTTCCATAAAAAACGAATGCTGACACCGAGATATTTTTAGAATTGCCATGATATTGCCATCAATTGCCATGATATTGCCATCAATTGCCATGA
>CAZTSX010000008.1:0-12179 GCA_964616825.1 uncultured Prolixibacteraceae bacterium | reverse complement strand
AATTGCCATGATATTGCCATCAATTGCCATGATATTGCCATCAATTGCCATGAATTACATTCCAACCCTTTGGGGGGAGTAAGGCCCCTTCAGGAGATTTAGGGTAAAAAATGACCTGATGACCAGGACAGCAATATTAATTTTAGCCTTGATCCTAACTTTCTCAAAAGCAGAAGGGCAGGTCAAGCAGGCGAAGAGGGAGATGACTCTTTACAACTATATGGAAGCAGTGACATTGCTTCAAAAGACGATCAAAAAAGGTGATGTAGACATGAAACGGGAAGCCACACACCTGATGGACAAATCCTCTTTTTTGTCTCGGATATGCCGGGAGGATTTGGAGGGACAGATATTTACCAGATAGTGAAAAAGGCAGGCAGGTGGAGCATACCGAAGAACCTGGGAGCAGAGATCAACACTTCAGGTAATGAAATGTTCCCGTTTGCTACGGAGAATGGAGACCTCTATTTCGCATCCGATATGCATCCCGGGTTTGGCGGTCTGGATATCTTCTCTGCACACTTCAGGGGAGGAAAGTGGACCCGGCCTCACAACCTGGGTTCACCTGTGAACTCTTCGTACGATGATTTTTCAATGGCAACAGATAGCACAGGAAATCAGGGTTTCTTCAGCTCTAACCGGCCCGGTGGTCTCGGGGATGATGATATTTACTGGTTCCAAGAAAGGCACAAAGGCATGGAGGCACGAAGGCAAGAAGTCACCAGTCATCAGTCACCAGTCGCTCTTGAGTTGAATAAACCCTATATTCTCGAAAACATCTATTACAATTTCGACAGATGGGAGATCCGGGATGATGCCAAATCCTCGCTTGACAGCCTCGTAAGTATCCTGCAAATCTACCCGGTTTCTATTGAGTTGGGATCGCATACCGATTGTCGCGGATCGGAAGCATACAACCGGGAGCTTTCCCAAAAGCGCGCTGAATCCGCAGTAGCATACATAATCAGTAAGGGAATAGAAGCGAACAGGATCTCAGCAAAAGGATATGGAGAAACAAAACTCATCACCAGTTGCGATTGTCGGATGGGAGTCATATGTACTGAAAGTGAGCATCAGGTAAACAGGCGAACAGAATTCCAGATCATTGATCGGGGTAAGAATCCACCCCTGCCTGAATAATTAACTCAATTCAGTGCCAACCATTTTTTGTAATTTTACGTCTTCTAATAGAAAAACAACACGTTGAAGAGACTTTTCTTATTCTTGACGCTCCTTTTAATCTCCTTTGTAGGTACGGCCCAGATCGACACTGAGTTCTGGTTTGTGGGGCCCGAGATTGCCCAGGGTCATGGTGACCGACCAATTTTCATGCGGATCTCCACCATGGAGGACACCGCCAACATTACACTCCGGATGCCCGCCAATCTTATATTTACACCTATCACACAAAAGATCAATCCAAACACTACATTCAGCATCAACCTTACCCCCTGGATCAATATCATAGAAAACGCCCCGGCAGATCAGGTTCTGAATCGTGGATTATTACTGACTTCCGACAATGATGTAACAGCTTATTATGAATGCGCTCACACGGCCAACCCCGGCATCTTTTCGCTGAAAGGAAAAAACGCCGTCGGGCTTGATTTTTATATTGTCTCACAGAATGACTACCATAACCAGGTCGGGCAAGAGTCATTTGATATCGTAGCAACAGAGGACAGCACCACCGTCACGATCCGTCCTTCGGATGATATCATCGGACATCCACCCGGACAACCATTTGTGATCACACTGGACAAGGGGCAGACATATAGCGCCCGGGCTATCTATACCGAGGCAGGTCGAACGCTGAATGGCTCCAGGATTACCTCCGACAAGCCCATTGCAGTATCCTGGCAAGATGATTCCATCTATCAGGGAGGGGCTTATGATGTCATCTGCGATCAGATCATTCCTACGAACATCCTTGGCTGGGAGTATATTGCTATTCGTGGATATGCCAATGCCTACGAGTCTATCTATGTATGCGGGACACAACCCAATACCGATATTATGCTGGATGGTAATCCTACTCCTGTTGCTACAATCCAGGCAGGCGATCTTTTCAAATATCCGATCCCCGGAGCGGCAAACACGGTCTATCTCGAAGCATCCGAGCCAGTATATGTGATGCATCTCTCCGGATACAACAATGAATTTGGCGGCTCCATTCTGCCTCATGACTCCTGCACCGGATCACCACAAATTGGATTCAACCGAACCAATACCAACAGCTTTGCTTTACTGATCCTGACACGGAATGGCAATGAAGGAAGTTTTCTGTTGAATGGCTCGAATACGATCATTACGGCCACAGACTTCACCGTTGTACCCGGCACCAACGATATCTGGGTTTATGCCCGCAAACAATTATCAACATCCCAGGTTCCTGTAGGGCCTAATCTCATCCTGAATACCATGGGAAAGTTCCACCTGGGAATACTTCACAAAACCGGTCCCAGCGCCGAATATGGTTATTTCAGTGATTTCAGCAGTCTCTACCTGGGAGCTGACCAAAATATCTGCCCGGGCGACAGCGTAGCACTTGACGGGGGCTCCAACATGACATCATATGCCTGGCATAAGTTAATCGCCGGTATCTGGACCCTTATTGGCTCAAATCGTTACTATACAGTCTATGATAGTGGCTACTATTCCTGTTTGGTGAACGGGGATTATTGTACCCTGTCGGATACGATCCATATTGGCTATTATCCAAACGCTACGGTCTCTCTTGGCCCCGATACAACCATCTGTGAAGGAACCACAATTACGTTTGATCCGGGGCAGTTTGTCTCTTACAACTGGAATACTGGCAGTACAGATCCTACTCTGACTACCGGGACTGGTGCCCTGTATTGGGTGAGAGTAGAAAACAATAACAACTGTGCAGCTTATGATTCCGTCTACCTCTTTATCGACTCCCTCCCGATGGCTAACCATGATATTAACGGATTGGATACTGTCTGCCAGGGGCAAAACAATGTTTACTATTATGTGGATTCCCTCCATTTTGCCAATACCTACATCTGGACACTTCCACCTGGCGCTTCCGGCACCAGCGATACCGCAGGGATCATGCTGAATTTCGCGAAAACAGCAACTTCCGACACACTAACAGTAAGGGGGCATAACGATTGTGGTGATGGCCCCGAAGTCGCTTTCCCGATCTCAGTCAAGCCATTACCCGGGCCAGCAGGAACCATTAACGGACCAGATACAGTTTGTCAAACTGACAGTGGCATTCCATATACAACCAACTCCATCCAGGATGCCAGCACATACATTTGGACAATACCCCCTGGTGCAACCATCACCAGCGGCACGGGCAGTGATAGTATTACTATTGACTTTGGAGTTACAGCCGCGTCAGGAAATATAATCGTTTGTGGCCAGAATGAATGCGGAAACGGGGATAGTACTTTTTTACCTATCACAGTCAAATTGCTCCCCATACCGGCAGGAGCCATCTCCGGCGCCGATACGCTATGCCAGGGATCTACTGGCGTCAGCTATGAGGTGGATACGATTGTGGGAGCTTCATTTTATATCTGGTCGCTCCCGCCTGGCGCATCCGTTTCCAGCGGTGACAGCACACGAAATATCCTTGTCAGCTTCGATTCCACAGCGCAATCAGGAAATGTGGTTGTTAAAGGGTTAAGCGATTGCGGACAAGGCGACAGTTCGGTACGGGCTATCAAAGTCAACCCTCTTCCGGTTCCAGCCGGCTCATTAACTGGTGAAGATACCGTTTGCCAGGGACAATCGGGCGTGATCTATTCGGTTGATTCGATTGATCATGCCTCCTCCTACATCTGGTCACTCCCTCCTGGAGTTTCCATCACCAGTGGAAGTGGAAGCCGCCAGATCACAGTCGATTACTCGACCGCTGCGCTAAGTGGCACAGTGACTGTCAGGGGCCATAACGATACCTGCGGAGACGGGAGGCAAAGCATATTGCCTGTTCTCGTCAATCCGTTGCCGGTTGATGCCGGAACCATTACCGGATCAGACACAGTTTGTCAGAATCAATCGGGAGTCTCCTTTTCGATCCCAATCATCCAGTATGCAACAAGCTATATTTGGGCATTCACCGGGACAGGTGTAACTATAACCAATAACGGCGCTTCTGTCCTCCTTGATTTTTCTCCTTCCGCTACAAGCGGAAACCTCTCGGTAAAAGGTGAGAACGCTTGCGGATTCGGTGTGGTTTCTCCCCTATTCCCAATTTTCATCCATCCCCGCCCGGATGTCACCCTCCAGATCTGTGAAACCATAACTACCCGTGAGGCAAGACCATTTCGCCTGAAAGGAGGAATCCCTTATGGGGGGAACTATTCAGGAACCAGTGTTGCTGCAGGCTGGTTCACACCCTCGTTAGTACCTCCTGGGAATGATACGGTTACCATAACATACCAATATACAAATATGTATGGGTGCAATTACTCTGCCAGCCAGCAGATTGCTGTATTAACCACACCATCATTTACATGCGGAGACACGTTGCTGGATGTCAGGGACAGTATCCGGTATGCGACAGCTCTTATTGGCTCCCAGTGCTGGATGGCGTCAAACCTGAACTATGGAATTCCTATCCCCTCCTCTCAGATGCCCCGCTATAACTGTATCGCTGAAAAATACTGCTACATCGACAATCCTGTGAATTGTGTAAATGCCGGAGGTCTTTACCAATGGGATGAGATCATGCATTATGACGAAACTCCGGGCTTCCAAGGCCTTTGTCCACCCGGGTGGCATCTCCCCACCGAACCAGAATGGACAATCCTGTTCAATCAATACATCAACAATGGTTTTGCGGGCAGCGCCCTGAAGATCACAGGCTATTCCGGATTTAATGCCCTGTTATCCGGCATCCGATTTCATACCAGCATCTGGAAATTCCCAACCAACGACCCGCTCCTGAGATCCATTCTTTTCTGGTCCTCCACCATCCATGGCCCATATAAAGCCTGGGCACATGGGATGAATGAAGTCACCATCGATACCGATTATACACCCAGTGTGTCTTTCTATCCGGCACTGCGTTCGAATGCTTTTGCAGTGCGGTGTTTGAGGGATTGACCCCTCCCCCAGCCCCTCCCCAAAAAAAGGAATTAATCCTCGTATCGTTTCACTTTTGTTTTCCTTTTATTTTTCTATTGTTTTCTTTCGTTTTTAATTCGTCTTTAGTTCGTCTTTAGTTCGTCTTCGATTCGTCTTTCATTCGTTTTTCAAATCAACCAGATACGGATGAGGTTTTATAAAGCAACCTTTTTCATTACTTTTGTGTATTAGTATATATATGAGGGTGCTGATCAGGACATCTGGATTTCTAAGCTGTTTTCTCTTTCTCCTCTTCTCAATCTATGGATTTTCTGAAGGGACAAAACAGATCATGCCGGCAGCGGGTGGTGCAGAAAAGATTCACATCACTGTTCCACAGTCTCAGCAGAATGGATTTGCCTGGCTCAACTGTCCGGATGATAACCGGCTGAAAATCCATATCAAGGAGATCGGAGAGATATTCTATTTCGGCTTCCAGAAAACACAAACAGGGAGCAGACAGTTTCAGATCAGGGATCCGAATGGAACGGTCGTATTAGGCCCCCAAAATATGCCTGGTACTGGTGAGGATGGTTATATTGACACATACGATGAAGCGGTGGAAGGTCCCAGTCAGATTGTCGGAGCATCCGGCTACGATGCATTGCTTTTCACTCCCTTGTTAACTGGCGATTACTCCATTGAATTCCAGGCAACAACAACACTTCAATATTTTGACATCACGGTAGCTGATACCTCCAATGAGCCTATCGAAGGCCGGATCTGGTCGAAAGCCTGGCAATTCAGTACGGGACAGAATCCGGGATTGTTCACCGGGGCTCTTTACGTCTATTCAGATGACGGCATTGTGACTATCCTCGATCTGAATGGTATGCAGGGGATCGTCTTTACCGTTGCCTGCAATCAGTTCGGGTGTCCGGATCCGAATAATCCGGGAGATTATACACGCAAATCCGTTAATGGTCAGAATGTGATTCCCCAGTATAAGATCTTCCTGAATGATCCCGACACCTTGATATATCCTACCGGAACCCTTGGGGAAGTCTCAAACCTGTTGATCGTTTGGAATTGTAATGGAACAGCTACCATTTCATTTAATGCAACGTTGGCAGGAACCATGGATATTTTGTTAGACATCAACCCTCTTTCCGGGGTTCAACCGGAAGATGTGCTGATCTCACACATCTCTTCGGTAGGGCCGAATGTCATACTATGGGATGGGTTGAACGGATTGGGTGAGCCCGTTTTAAATGCAACGATATTTAACGTGATTGTCACTTACATCCAGGGATTGACCAATTTTCCTGTGTATGATGTCGAACAAAATGCCAATGGCTACATTGTAAGCCTGGTCAGGCCCACGGGACCCGTGCCAAATTTATATTGGGATGATCTGGATCTTGAGATCCATCCTTTAACCAACTGTGGAACGTATACACCTCTTCCACCGGATGCAAACTATGGTGGTTGTCCCGGAAACACTGGATGCCATACCTGGTTAGCGGCCGGGCCAGGAAACCCCAGTCAGTGCAGCTATCCCAACCGGAACACCGCTAATACCTGGTGGTATGCGGTTTACTCAACATCCATCCTACCCGACTTTGAAGTGCATCGAGTACCATTTCCCCCTGGCGATCCGACTGGCCCTCTTGAGGTTTGTCCCGGCGAACAGCAGCAAACCTACACTACCACTGCAGAGCCAAACTCCACCACCTATGAATGGGAATACACCGGAACCGGGGTTACTTTCAATCCGTTATCCCCTACCGGATTGACCGCGACACTTGATTTCGATGCTTCAGCCACCAGCGGGGAGATCCGTGTACGGGGATGGAACTCCAACTGCGGGTTTGGCGAGTGGGCCTCCACCACCATCACCGTGTTCCCAACTCCTGACCTAACTAACACACCCCCTTTCCTGGATATCTGCGATGGACAATCTACGGGAATCACGCTCACATCCAGTGTTATTGGGGCTACCTTTACCTGGACATGTACCCAGGTTTCCGGTAATATAACCGGATGGAGCGGCAATCCCGGCCCACCAACTACTATAATCGATCAGACACTTGAACTTACCGGAGTTATTGAAGACTCTGTCATCTATCATATCACCCCGCAAGCCAATGGATGCATAGGAACGGATACGAATTTCACTGTCGTTGTCAACCCCATTCCTGAATTGACCCTGCCACAGATGGTTGACTCGATCTGTTCGGAAACATTCACAAGCCTCTCCCTCACAGCCACCACTGCAGGTACCAATTACACCTGGACCTCCACCCAGGGAGTGGGAACAGTAACCGGCAACACAGATGGATCAGGATCAATAATAAATGATCAGCTCTTCAATGCTCTATCCACACAAGGTAGTGTCCTGTATACAATCACACCGGCTACCTCAAAATGCACCGGTAACGACACCCTGTTTACGATGTGGGTCAAGCCACTGCCACACTTAACAAATACCCCTCCTGATACCTCTATCTGTAATGGGCAATCCCCGGCTTTGCCTCTACAGTCGGATGTGCCCAATACCTTGTTTACGTGGACTGCGACCGGATCGACTGGAAACATCTCCGGGTATTCCGATCAAACGACACCGACTACCCTATTGAATCAAACATTGGTGAATTCCGGATTTGACACGGAATGGGTGATCTACCATGTCACCCCGATGGCAGACGGGTGTACCGGTCCTGTTACCGATTATACCGTTACAGTGTTTCCGACACCGGATGTGTTTTTTGTACCAGATGGAGAGACGGTATGCGAAGGGATAGCCAGCAGTATACAGAACCAGTCACATGTAACAGGGACGACCTTTTCCTGGACAGCAGTGGCTTCATCGCCAAACCTTTCGGGGTATGCTGATGGTTCAGGCGATTGGATCGCTCAAACCATTGATAACGCCGGGGCAACGATTGAAACGGTCACATATAACGTCACTCCGGAAGCCAACGGGTGTCCGCCGGGAACCACGCTGGCAGTTATATTGAATGTCAATCCGCGACCGGCGGTGACGAACGCCGTTACCTCCTTTGCCATATGCAACAACGCTACAACCGCTATCCCGTTGCAGGCCGATGTAACCGGGTCAACATTCGCCTGGAGGGCATTTGCCAGCTCCGGAAATCTGTCGGGATTCAGTAATAGCAGCGGGCCCAATATTGCCCAGACCCTTGTCAATGCCGGATACGATATCGATTCGGTCACTTATCGCGTGGCTGCTACAGCCAACGGCTGTATAGGTGATTCAACCGATTTCAACGTGGTGGTTTACCCTGTGACAGATGTGATATTTGTTCCGGACGGGGATACCATATGCAGCAGACAGTCTACTGGCATCTCCTTACAATCCAATGTAACAGGGACGACCTTTTCCTGGACTGCTTCAGGCAGCTCCCCGGAAATTTCGGGTTATTCCATTGGGTCGGGGAATCTGATTCAACAGGTATTATACAATGCAGGGTATCTGCCAGGTTGGGTAACATACCAGGTTACTCCTACTGCAAATGGGTGTATTGGTACTCAAAATTCGGCAGTTGTTATCGTGGATCCTGTTCCAGCAGTATCGCTGCCGGTATGTTTCGACACGGTAACCATAACCACCGCTAAACCCATCCGGCTCCATGGCGGCATTCCTCTTACAGGCACTTACAGCGGACCCGGAGTCGACCAGCCAACTGCAACACTCTATCCAGGCATCGCAGGAGCAGGATCACACCAAATCACCTATAGCTACATCAATGATTTTGACTGTACCGACAGCTCATCCCTTACCATTCATATCAGCAACCCCATATCCCATATCTGCGGTGATACCCTGATCGATCCCCGCGACAGCCTCCCGTATCCAACTGTTGAAATTAACGGTCAGTGCTGGATGGCAGCTAACCTCAATTATGGAACTCCTATCGCTTCCAGTCAAATGCAGCGCGATAACTGTGTAAATGAAAAATATTGTTACAACGACAATCCGGCCAACTGCATATCTTTTGGGGGGCTCTACAAATGGAACGAGATGATGTCATACACAACCGGTAACGGAGTTCAGGGTTTGTGTCCGCCCGGCTGGCACATCCCCTCGGAAGCAGAATGGAACACCCTGTTCGCTGTCTATATCTCCAGCGGCTTCGCAGGCAGTGCACTGAAGATCATCGGATATTCCGGGTTCGATGCCTTACTTTCAGGCATCCGGTTCCACAACAACATCTGGAAGTTCCCCGGTAACGATCCGATCCTGAGATCTATCCTGTACTGGTCCTCCACCATCCATGGCCCCGATAAAGCCTGGGCACATGGCTTGAATGAAGTCGTTATCGATATCGATTATACACCCAGTGTTTCCTTCTATCCGGCTCTTCGTTCGAATGCTTTTGCAGTACGGTGTTTGAGAGACTGAATCCTAAATCCAATTATCATATTATTTTCATCCTTCGCATGCAACCTTATTATAAATTGGTGTATTATTGTACAGGAGTTTCATTATGGCCGGTCTATTTCTTCGTTTTGTTTTTATCCTGGCTCCTTTTCTTCTTCTCTCCTATCCACTTCTGGCTGAGGGAACTAAGGAGATTATGCCTGTGGAAGCAAACGACACACGAATATTGCTCTCCACCCAGAATTCACGCGACCCGTTTGCCATATACAATGCCGACAGCAATTACCGGTTATACATTAACATCAAAGATTATACAAAGGAGGTCTTCTATTTCGGATTGGGCCAGATCAGAAGGAGCAACAATCAAACAGCTAGTCCGGTTACCTACCGGCTTCATATGCCAGATGGCACCATTATATTCGAGAAACAAAGCCCTCAAACCGGAGAAACGGGATTTATCAACAATTTCGCGGAGGCGATTGCAGGCCCTGATTACCTGGATCCTTCCGGATATAATGGAGACTCCCTGTATCTCTATACCGTAGGAGTGAATGGGGACTACTACATGACATTCCAGCTCCCCAATAACACCTACCGTACCTTCGAATATTTTGATATTACGGTTGTAGACACCTCTACAAATTCCAAAATTGACGGCCGTGTTTTCTCCAGAAACTGGCAGATCAGCACCTTTGAAGAGGGCAGTGTAGGATACCTGGGATATATGTATGTCTATTCCCAGGATAGCATCGTCACCCGGTTTAATCCCAATGGTTTTGATGGTCGTCATTTCAGTTTCTCCTGCAACCCGTCAGGCTTATATCCGATAGGTCCGTCCTGGCCAGCTACGGAAGCCCGAAAATCTCGTGAATATCGCAAGAACTATCCACTATACAGGATTTTTCTGAATGATCCCGATTCAATCGTTTATCCAAGCGGAGCATTGGGCAGCCTGGTACAGAACACGCCTGTTGTACAAACGGTAGGGCATTGCAACGTGGGAACCATTGACTTCATATTCGAGGTAACAGCAACAGGATCGGGAGAGCTTATGTTAAATTGCAGCGAACTCGGCGCACCCTATGTAGACAGGCTGCTCTCCCAAACTGTTTACCAGGGATGGGATACCATAACCTGGGATGGATTTGACGGTGACGTTCCCCCTAATCAAATCCCAAATGGATCTCAATTCAACTTCCAGTTGACTTATATAAACGGGATTACTCACCTTCCCTTGTGGGACGTGGAGAATAACGAATTCGGATTCCTTGTCGAACTGACAAGACCTGCCAGTACTGTTGAACCGGCTTTCCACTGGGATGATACTGAATTAAGCCCATCTATGCCACCCGGTCCGGTAATCAGCCCGCCTGGAGGTTGTTTGAGCAGCATTTCTCCTTGCCATTTATGGTTCCCGGGGGATCCCGGCAACAACTATACCGTAAATACCTGGTGGTATGTTGCCAACGTCTCCACCACACAAGTCCTGATAACCTATAAAGTTTCACCATCGGATTTGGGTACTATTACAGGCCCGGATGAGATTTGTCAAGGTGCTCAAGCTATCTTCTTCGTGGTTGAAGATCCCCAGTCGGATGAGTATCGATGGACATATCCGGGAGGTGTAGACACCACGCTGATTCCCACACTTTCCGTAACAATTCCTATAGGGGCTACGCCGGGACCAGCTCAAATCACGGTACATGGTATCAATGCGGAGTGTGGAGATGGTCCTGTTTCAACGAAAAATATCACGATCAATGAAATCCCTGATGTCACAACAAGTCCGTTAGATACAAGCATCTGCAATAATACCTCTCCGTCTGTTATCCTGACTTCCAATGTAACAGGAGCTACATATGCCTGGCGTGCATATAGTATCAATCCAGCTATTGGAGGCTATTTTAACAGTAGTGGTCCTACCATCTCACAAACATTAACCAATTCCGGAACAAGCACCGACACAGCGTATTACAGGGTTGCGGCTACTGCAAGCGGATGTCTTGGTGACACCGTGACATACAATGTCGCTGTTCATCCCATCCCTGATCTCTCTAATTTTCCGGCATCACAAACCCAGTGTAACAACCTGAATACCCTGTTGGAATTAACTTCCAATGTCACCGGAACGCTCTTCACCTGGACATGTACCCCAAGCTCGGGAAATATCTCCGGCTACTCGGATAACAGTACGCCAACTGACTCTATCAATCAAACACTGGTGAATACAGGTTTCAACATTGAAACGGTCACTTACAATGTCACTCCGATAGCGAATGGATGCGATGGCCCTGTTACGAGTTATATTGCAACAGTTTATCCAACCCCTGATCTCTCCAACAACCCTCCGTTGACAGAGATCTGTAACGGTGAAAATACCGGCATCACCTTAACCTCAAATGTCTCAGGAACATCATTTACCTGGACATGCACACAAACTTCCGGCAATATCTCCGGTTATAGTCCCAATGCCGGGCCCGGGAGTACATCGATAGACCAGACATTAACTCTTACCGGCTTTGTTCAGGATACCGTACTATATAATCTGACACCGGACGTTGCCGGATGCTCTGGAGAGGATACAACCTATGTCGTTGTTGTTCACCCGATTCCCGCACTATCTGTAACTCCTATGTCTGACTCTATCTGCTCGGAGGAGACCACCAATGTCAACCTCACGGCTACCGTTCTTGGTACGGGTTTCACCTGGACTGCAACACAGGGAGTA
>CAZTSX010000007.1:120539-132088 GCA_964616825.1 uncultured Prolixibacteraceae bacterium | reverse complement strand
TTCTTCATTCCGGGCACAATATCACCCAAACCTCCGTCCAGTTGCATATCAATCAACGAATAATAAGATCCTACTAATGTATCAGAAGTACCGGTGAGTGGCCTATGGTGCACAGTGAATAAATAATACAAATTAGGATTACTGATATCCTGAACAGCCATAACCTGACTCACTATCTCCCCTCCAAGTAATCCCAAGCCATTTGGCATTTCCCACAGATTGCGGTTCCATATCTTCCGGCCATTTGAAAAAAATAAAAGATTGCCGGAAGAATCAGAAACTGACGCTTCCGCAAGCCTCCCACCAGTATTTATTGGATTCCCGGGTAAAAAAACCGGCACTCCACTATTAAATGTAATTCCGCAATGGCGCCCGAAATACCAATTGTTGAACTCTCCCTGGGGAAAACAAAAAAAAGGGACTGAAAGGATAAATATAATTGTAGGGATAATTTTCATGTCCTTTCCCTGTTTATCCTCTATTTTGCTTTCTGTATCAAAAAGTTACAGGAATAGGCAAAGTTAACAAATGTGGTACCAAGATGACAAAGAATCCTAAAAAAAATTCAGATAACCTACTCAAGCAAAAACGAATCCAAAACGAACCAAAGACTAAACCTAAACTAAAGCTAAACCGAACCTAAACTAACCAAAGACTAAAGAAAGACTAACCAACGACTAACCAACGACTAACCAAAGACTAAGGAACGACTAATCAAACCTCTCCCCTCCGGAGTCGGATTCCTTAAGTCCCCTTCAGGGAATTTAAGGATCATGTCGTCGATTTTTATAATTAAAAATTGCATTGTGCCAATTTGTCTTCTATCTTTGTTAATAATTGTTGGTTAAGTTTATTCACTAAAAACATGTATAATGAAAAAGATTTTTACACTTCTTTTAGTTATTGGTTTGTGCTTCCAGCTGGTCGCACAAATCGAACCTGTTTTTCCAAAAGATAAACAGCAAATCAAAGAGTTGAAACCTGTTAAGGGGGTTAATAATCCGGTTGTTGGTACTGCAGTGTACAATGGAATTGTATCCACAAAGGGAACAATGGAAGATCCTATTGTTGCCATGACTAATTATGACTTCCAAACTAACGGGGCTCCGCAGAACAGACTGTTTCTGTTTCCCGACGGAACGATCAGTGCTACCACAACATTATCACATGATATTGGAGGTGCATTTCCTGATCGTGGTGCAGGATATAACTATTTCGATGGGTCAGTTTGGGGCCCGCAGCCTGCAGCACGCATTGAATCTGTGAGAACCGGTTGGCCCTCTGTATGTCCGTGGGGAGCTGGTGGTGAAGCCATCATAACTCACCAGAGTGCAACCGAGGGATTGGTTCTGAACACCAGGCCAACAAAAGGTAGTGGGGCCTGGACTGAAAGTTTTATACCACCACCAACGGGCGCCTCCGGGATGATCTGGTCAAGGATGATTTCAACCCCCCCTGATAACATGTACCTGCATGTCCTGTGCCTGACTGCACCTGTGGCAAATGGTGGAGTCATTTACCAGGGTCTTGACGGTGCACTCGTTTACAACCGTTCACTGGATGGAGGTGCTACCTGGGATGGCTGGCAAATTCTGGATGGGATGGATGATTCGGAATATCTTGCCTTTTCAGCCGATGCCTATGCCTGGGCCGAACCACATGGGGATACGTTGTGTTTCGTTACCGGCGATAACTGGTACGATCAGTTCATCATGAGATCAAACGATAATGGCGATAATTGGACAAAAACAGTGATCTGGTCGTGTCCGTTCAATCTTTGGGCAGGTGGTGATACCACAGGAAACTTCAATTGCCCCGACGGATCCTCCACGGTTCAGCTAGACAATAGTGGGAAAGCACATGTAGTATTTGGCTATATGCGGGCCAACGGCGATGAAGCCGGAGCTAAATACTGGTTCCCCTGGACGGATGGCCTTCTCTACTGGAACGAAGACATGCCGGAACTGCCCCAGGAACTTGACTCAGCAACGTTAATGGCAAATGGGAATTATATCGGATGGCTTCAGGATCCCGGGGTATGGCAAATGCAAGCAACTCAACTGGCCTATTATTACATGTCTATGTCGACGTACCCAAATATCATAACCGATGATTACAATAATCTGTTCGTTGTATGGTCGAGTGTGACAACGTTGACTGATCCTAATGACTATCTGCTTCGTCATATCTTTGGTCGCGCATCAATCGACGGAGGTCAGACATGGCGTGATACGATTGTTGATATTACCGCGGACTTTTTATACACCTGGAGTGAATGTGTTTATCCAAGTATGGCCCAGAACAGTACGGATAAACTATTTATTTTGTTCCAGGCTGATCCGGAAGCAGGCACGTATCTGATGGGTTCTTCAGGTGCACAGGGCCAGACTTCAATAACAAATAATGATATTATGTTCATCAATCCTGACAAGAACCTGCTTATTCAGCCAATGCCGGGGATTAACGAAACGGAAAAGTACCACTTCTCGGTTTCCGCTATTTACCCGAATCCGGTCCGGGATGCAGCCAAATTGCACATTTCCCTTCAACAACGTGCAAGCATTACGGCCACTATTTCGAATACGATGGGGCAAATGATTCATTTTCGTGATTTTGGGGAGTTATTGCCTGGAACACATCCGTTGCAGATTGATGCCGGTATGCTCAGGTCAGGTGTCTATTTTTATACTATTAATGCGAATGGCCAATCCGTAACAAAAAAGATGATTGTTGACTAACCGATTGTGTATCACGTTGAGAGGCCTTTTTTCAATAAAGGGCCTCTTTTTTTGCCTCTTTGTTTTGAAGTTATATAGTTTTATTATCTTTGCAGAAGAAGCATTGGATTCAATATTTGTTAAACTTAAACCCAAAACTTTATGAAAAGGATTTTACTGTTTGTTATCGCTGTCGGATTTGCTCTCTCATCACTGGCTCAATCGACGCCCAGTGTGAAATCAAATCGAGACATAAAAGCACCCATGCCAGTCATGCAAATTGACGGAGACATTATTGGTCTTCAGGCCTCGAATACGATTGTCTCGTCAAAAGCCACGCTGGCAGATGAGGTCATCATGCAGACTTTGTATGACCTCCAAACCAACTCCACCCAGGAAGAACGTTTTTACAGGTATGAAGATGGAACAATGGCTGGTGTTGCGACAATGTCACACGACAATGCCTATACCACAAGAGGAACTGGCTACAATTATTACGATGGCACTACCTGGGGCCCTCAACCTTCTGAAGGGATTGAGGCAAACAGAACGGGTTGGCCCGCGTATGCTCCTCTCGGACCTAATGGCGAGATTGTTGTAGCGCACTCATCCGCAACGGAACCGTTATATGTAAACAGGAGAGAGAACAAAGGCACCGGTGACTGGACACAAACCGAACTGGCAGGACCTACAGGTGCTGCCGGGCTGCTCTGGTGTCGCATGGTTACCAATGGTGACTATAACCAAAATGTGCATGTCATCGCACTGACATCCCCTGTAGGTAATGGTGGCACTGTGTGGAATGACCTGGACGGCGCCCTGATTTACAATCGTTCTCTTGATGGTGGCACGACATGGGATGGCTGGGAACAGCTTGACGGAATGGCTTTTCCTGAATACATCGCATATGGTGGCGATTCATATGCCTGGGCACAACCCGTGGGCGAAACTCTGGCCTTTGTGGTTGGAGATAACTGGATGGACGAATTTATCATGAAATCGACTGACAACGGGGATACCTGGACCAAGACAATTATCTGGGATTGCCCGTTTGACACTTGGACAGGAGGAGATACCACAGGTAACTTCCGTTGTTCCGATGGAAACTCCGCAGCAGCTATCGGACCGGATGGCAAAGTACATGTCATCTTTGGTTATCAGGAATCAAATGGCGATGAATCCGGAGCTAAATACTGGTTCCCCTGGAGGGATGGCCTACTCTATTGGAACGAGGACATGCCGGAAATGCCTCAGGAACTTGACTCAGCTACCCTGATGACAAATGGGAATTACATCGGCTGGATACTTGATGATGGGGTATGGGGAATGGACGGAACGCAACTGGCCTATTATTACAACTCATTTAGCAGCATCCCGTCACTCGTGGTGGATGATTTCAACCAGGTATTTGCATTCTGGTCAGGTGTAACCACACTCCTGGATGTAAATAACTTTATGTTGCGTCATATCTATGCCCGGGCATCGGATGATGGCGGAACTACCTGGAGAGATACAATCGCCTGGGTAACAGACGATTTCCTCTATACGTGGAGTGAATGCGTATATGCAACTGTGGCAAGTTCAACGACCGATAATATCTTTTTCATCTTCCAGGATGACCCTGAAGCAGGTACCTACCTCAAAGGATCAAGTGGAGCACAGGGACAGGTCGCTATCACAAACAACAACATCACTTTTTCCGAAATTCCCAAGGCTGATATTCTTCTCTGGCCCCAGGGTGTTGAAGAGAAATCAAAGGTCAGCTTTACGGTTTCCCAGAACTATCCCAACCCAATGGCCGACAGGTCAAGGGTAACCGTGAAACTAACTCAACCAGGGAATCTATCCCTCGGGGTTTACAGTGTCGTTGGCCAGAAAGTGATGGATTATCAATATGGGCATGTCAATGCCGGAACGCACCAATTCACAATTGACGGATCTCAACTGACTACCGGAGTGTACTTCTATACTGTTACACTTGACCGTACATCGGTGACCAAAAAGATGGTCGTGAAATAGGATCTCCCGGAGAGATTATGTGTTGATCATCCGCAACCATTATTAAAAGAGGCTGTCTTTTGTTCTGAGGCAGCCTCTTTTATTTTTTTTGTATTTTTGAAAAAAAAACAGCTATGAACAGATTTTTATGTATTGTTGTGGCAATAGGAATAGTAATAAGTTCTGTTGCCCAGGTGAACCCTGTATCCAATAAACCCAATTCCGGATTTAAAGTTAAACAGAATGTTATTCAGGGTGACGGGACCCGTATCGGCCTGATAAATCCCAATACAACTGTTTCTGCGAAATCAACTCTTCAAGATCCGACACTGATGATGTCGGTCTATGATCTGCAGACAAACTCTTCCGTAGAGAACCGACTTTACTTCTATCCGTCAGAAGGTACTATGGGAGGCATCGCAACCATGGCACATCTGGAGAACTTTACCGACCGGGGAACCGGCTATAACTATTACGACGGAGCTGCCTGGGGACCCCAGCCCTCCGCACGGATTGAAACCGTACGAACCGGCTGGCCCTCGTATGCACCATGGGGACCCAATGGCGAGATCGTCGTAGCCCATCAGAGCGGTACCACACCGTTAATCATCAGCACACGGGAAACCAGAGGAACAGGCGCCTGGACACAGACTGAACTATATCCGCCAACAGGCGCCAGCGGCATGCTCTGGCCCCGTATGGTGACAAATGGCACCGATCATATGAATGTTCATATTATCTGCCTGACTGCACCTACCGGAAACGGCGGTGTAGTTTGGAACGACCTGGATGGAGCCCTGGTTTACAATCGCTCATTAGACGGAGGAGCAACCTGGGATGGATGGGAACTGCTTGATGGCATGACATCAGCCGATTTTATGGCTTTCGCTGCTGATTCATACACATGGGCTGAGCCGCAGGGAGATATTCTTTGCTTTGCCACCGGTGATAACTGGTATGATCAGTTCATCATGAAATCGACCGACAACGGAGATACCTGGACCAAAACAACCGTTTGGCCCTGCCCGTTTACTTTCTGGACAGGAGGTGATACCACGGGAGCTTTCTTTTGTCCGGATGGATCGAATTCATTAGCGCTCGACGAAACCGGGAAAGCACATCTGGCTTTCGGGCGGCAACGGGCCAGTGGAGATGAAGCCGGAGGAAAATACTGGTATCCATTTACCCAAGGAGTAGTATACTGGAACGAAGACATGCCGGAACTTCCCGAGGAACTTGACTCGGCCTGGTTGATGACAAATGGGAATTTAATTGGATGGGTGACGGATCCCGCAGTATGGGGAATGAATGCCACTCAACTGGCCTATTACTACAACTCTATGACCAGCCACCCGAATCTCATTATCGATGAGGGCGGATTAATTTTTTGCGTGTGGGATGAGGTAACGACCTTGTTAGATATCAATAACTACATGTTACGGCATGTATTTGGAAGGATGTCAGATGATGGTGGGTCGAGTTGGTGGAACACCTTGGATCTCACAGGTGATTTCCTTTACACCTGGAGTGAATGTGTATTCCCCTATGCAGCGAAAAACAGCACTGATGAGATTCATTTTATCATGCAGGAAGATCCGGAAGCAGGACTTGAGTTCTACGGATCGCAGGGGGCACAGGGTCAGGTGGCGATCACGCAAAATAATCAGATTGTTGTGTCAGTGGATAAAAGCGATTTCTATGTGGCTATCAATGAAAAAAAGGCTACACCATTTGAGGTATCACAGAACTACCCCAACCCGGTAACCAGTCAGACAGCAATTGATGTAAAGCTATCGCAACAGGGAATTCTCTCACTGGAAATTTGCTCCCTGGTTGGTCAAAAGATCGTTGAGATTCGGAAAGGAGATGTCAATACCGGCACCTATAAATTTGTAATTGACGGAACCAGTTTCAGCAAGGGGATCTATTTTTATACGGTCCGGGTGGATCAGCAATCTGTAACGAAGAAAATGATTGTTAATTAGCCTGTTATGATAACGTCATTCGATAAAACGGATGAACTATTCGATAAATACTTATTTTTGTCATACCAAATCAATTAATTAAATCAATATGCTATGAAACATTTATTCCTTTTTACAGCAGCTTGTTGCATGGTCATGACCGGCTTTGCACAACTGAAACCTTCTTCTTTAAAGAAGAACAGCGAGGTGTCCGTACCTGACGTCACCGTTCAACATGATGGCGCAGTAGTTGGTGCACAGCAGACCTTCTCCGTGGTCTCCACAAGGGGTACGCTCGATGATGCAAACATCGGATGGACATTCTATGACCTGCAGACAAACAGCAGTACCCAGCCCCGCCTCTTCCGTCATACAGATGGCACGATGGGGGCTGTATTCACGATGTCGCATGAGTCATCCTCTTCTTTCAGCGACCGGGGAGCCGGGTACAACTACTATGACGGCACCTTATGGGGCACTCCACCTACTACCCGAATTGAAGTGGATCGTTCCGGATGGCCAAACTATGGACCTGTTGGCGCAACCGGGGAGATTGTGATCTCTCACAGAGGAGCCGTTTATCCGTTGAATGTCAATACACGACCGGTGAAAGGTACCGGGGCATGGACAGAACTCATTCTTCAGGCTCCGACCGGAGCCAGTGGAATGGACTGGCCAAGAATGGTCATCAACGGACCCGATAATATGTATGTACATCTGATCGCTGTCACCGGACCTACCGGCAACGGAGGTACAGTTTGGAACGGCCTGGATGGCGCCCTCATATACAACCGTTCACTCGATGGTGGTGTCACCTGGGACGGTTGGCTTCAACTGGATGGTATGACCTCTGCCGATTACCTTGCTTTTGGTGGAGATACTTACAGCTGGGCTGAACCTGTTGGGAATACCATTTGCTTCACAGCAGGTGATAATTGGTATGATCAGTTCATCATGAAATCAACCGACAATGGAGATACATGGACTAAAACACTGATCTGGGATTGTCCATTTGATCTGTGGGCCGGTGGAGATACAACAGGTAATTTTTATTGTCCCGATGGGGCAAATGCAGTCCGGCTCGATGCAAGTGGGAAAGCCCATGTCGTATTTGGCAGGCAGCGTGCCAACGGTGATGAAACCGGTGCAAAATATTATTTTCCCTGGACGAATGGCCTCATTTACTGGAACGAAGACATGCCGGAATTACCCGAGGAACTTGATTCGGCTTGGTTGGTAGCTAATGGGAATTGGGTCGGATCAGTGCAGGATGCTGCGGTCTGGGGATCGGACGCTACTCAACTGGCCTATTATTACATGTCGATGAGCAGCATGCCAGCCATGGTGATCGATGGGGATGATAACATCTTTGTTATGTGGGCTGGTGTAACAGAACTGCTTGATGTCAATAACTACCTGCTACGTCACATCTATGCCCGTGCTTCAACCGACAATGGCGTTACATGGCGGGATACAATCGTTGACATTACAGGCGACTTCCTCTATAACTGGAGCGAATGTGTTTACCCAAGCGCTGCTTCAGCCTCCAACGACAAGCTCTTTATCATCATTCAGGAAGATGGCGAGGGAGGAATCTACCTGAATGGATTGAACGGTTCACAGGGCCAGCTTTCTGCCACGACCAATAACATGCTGATCCTGACACCGAATAAAATTGATATCATTGTTCCCGGCGTAGGTATCAACGACCGTCAGGAGGTTAAATTCCACCTTTCACAGAACTATCCGAATCCGGCGAAAGACCTGACAACCATGAAACTCACACTGGCCCAGGCAGCTGATGTGACCGTGAATGTCTATTCGATCCTCGGTCAGAACGTTCAGGAAACAAATAGTGGCATCCTACGTGCAGGAAATCACCAGCTTGTAATTGATGCTTCCGGTTTGAATAAAGGTGTCTATTTCATCTCGGTGAAAGTAGGCGACCAGGTTCAGACCCGGAAAATGATTGTCGAATAAATTTGTTAAAAAAACACAGAGCGTATGAGAAAATTCACACTATTTTGTATTTCTATCTGCCTTATTTCAATGGCAATTGGTGTGCAGGCACAGGTTTCAAGTGCCAAACGCCACCAGATGAAAAACTTCAAGGCGCTGAAGCCGAACTTCTCCCAGAAAGGAGTTAACGGAATCGGCCAGTTGCCTGTCAATCCCGCTTCCAACAGTAAAAGCGCCCTGGATGAGGTGTTGATGATCACCCGCTATGACCTCCAAACCAATGCATCCAATGAGAACAGAATCAACCTCTTTCCGGATGGAACTGTAGGTGCTTGTGCAATGTTGTCGCATCAGGACGATTTCACCGACCGTGGAACAGGTACTAACTTTTTCGATGGAACCACCTGGGGCACCCCTCCATCCGTCCGGATCGAATCTTCAAAATCGGGTTGGCCATCGTATGCCCCATGGGGCCCCGATGGAGAGATTGTGGTTAACCACCACATGCTCGACGGATTGTATATCATGACCCGGGCAACAAAAGGAACAGGACCCTGGAACGAAGCGATTCTTCCCGGTCCGGTGGGAGCCGTGGATATCTCCTGGCCCCGTGTGGTTACCAATGGACCGGATAACATGTATATTCATATTATCTGTCTTACCTACACGATATACCAGAATCTTGATCTTGCCCTGTTATATTACCGTTCATTGGATGGTGGTGCTACATGGGATATGGAACACCGGGTGATTGATGGCTTGACATCAGCCGATTACCTTGGATTTTCAGCGGATATGTATGGCTGGGCACAACCTAAAGGGGATACACTGGCATTTGCTTTTGGTGATTCATGGCATGACCTGGCTATCATGAAATCAACTGACAATGGTGAGACCTGGGACAAGATCATCGTCTGGCCATGCCCCTATAACTTATGGGCGGGCGGAGACACAACCGGCACATTCCTGGCTCCGGACGGCACATTGGCGCTGGCTCTCGATAACGAAGGAAAAGTCCACCTTGCATCAGGAATTATGTATGCCAGCGGCGATGACCTGGGAAATAAGTACTGGGTTCCCTTTTCGGATGGACTGATTTACTGGAATGAGGATATGTCACAGCTTCCGGATATATTGGACTGGGATGCTCTTTATGCCGATGGAACGATGATGGGATGGGTCACAGATACAAATGTGTTCTATGTAGATCCAACGCAACTTGCCTATTACTATAACTCCATGACCAGCCAACCGACTATCTGTGTGGATGAGAATAACCATATTTTCGTTATATGGTCCGGGATGACGATGAATCTGGACCCGGACAATTATATGCTACGGCATATTTACGCTCGTGGTTCAACCGATTTCGGAATTTCCTGGACAACCAGTATTGTTGACCTGACTAGCGATTTCCTTTACACCTGGAGTGAATGTGTATATCCCAGTGTATCGTGGAACAGCGATGACTACCTCTACTTCGTCTTCCAGGAAGATGACCTTGCCGGAGTCTCTCTAAACGGCGCTCAGGGCGCTCAGGGCCAGGTTGCGATCGGTAATAACAACATCAAATTTATGCAACCCTCCAAAACTGATATCCTTACTCCTATCGGGATCGATCAGAAACGGGGTACGACAACGATCCGGGTTTCTCAGAACTATCCCAATCCGGTTGTAGATAGAACCTCAGTGAAAGTTAGTTTGACTCAACCGGGTAATCTCAGCATGGAGGTGACCAATATGATGGGACAGGAAGTGATGGACTTCGACCGTGGAACCTGTGCCACAGGGAACTATTATTTTACTGTTGATACACGCGGATTGGCTCCCGGAATCTACTTCTACACCATCACCTTCAACAATGAGAAGGTGACGAAGAAGATGATGGTCCAATAATCATTTTATTAAATTGACAAAAGATTAGAAATGAAATTTATAGCAACAAAGTAAAAACCGAAAAGAGAGGTATAAAATGTTAAAATCTATGATTAATCCCGATTTATCGGGGAAAAAAACAAATTTAGTTCTCGGAATGATGCTGATCATTTTGACTGTGATCAGTTTGATGGTAAATGGTTGCTGTAAGGTGACAGATGTAGATCCCTCGACAAACAACAAGTGGACAGTTCTTAACGGTTTAACGCGCGGTAATATGATCTATTCTATCCACGGAACCTCGGGCAATAATATTTTTGCGGTTGGTGGGGGCGGCACTTTATTAAAATACAACGGAAGTAATTGGTCGCCAATTGAGACCTCAACTAGTGAAATTTTTTTTAATGTCTGGTCTCCCTCTCCGGATGTTGTATATCTATTAAGTTCAGACCAGTATATTCGCAAATATAGTAATGGTAGTTTTAGTACTGTTTACACTGATCCAGATCCTACTCAGAAGTTCAACCCTATTGCCGGTTTTTCAGCTGATGATATTTTTGTCGGCGGGATTGGTACGATATGCCATTACAATGGCACTAGTTGGTCTACTATGGAGATTGATTCTGAAGCCTATATTTGGGGTCTTTGGGGAATTGACGGCAATCATGTTTATGCAGTTGATATGGATGGAGGGATCCACTTTTATGACGGGTCAAGCTGGACCAAACAAGTTACTTACAGCGGGGTCTGGTTTAGTTCTATTTATGGTACTGCGGCTGATGATATTTATGCAACAGCGTCTTCGGGGACCAATAGACTCTACCATTATGATGGCACTACCTGGGAAGTGGTTAGTAATATCTCTTTGCCGTCCGGCGCGGGATTATATGCAGTTTGGGGGAGTGCCAGTAATGATATTTATGTGGTGGGGAGTAAAGGGACAATTTTTCATTATGACGGCAGCAGTTGGGAGCAGACTTTTGATATTCCTGCGGTGGAATATCATGGGATTTGGGGGACCAGCTCCAGCAATGTG
>CAZTSX010000007.1:37338-120439 GCA_964616825.1 uncultured Prolixibacteraceae bacterium | reverse complement strand
TGATATTCCTGCGGTGGAATATCATGGGATTTGGGGGACCAGCTCCAGCAATGTGTTGATTGCTGGGGAGAAGGGAATTTTACTTCGCAAGAATGGTTCCAGCTGGACTGAGGAGCTGGGGGAGTACCGGGGATTTTTTATGGGGGTTTATGGGACCAGTGCTACAAATATGTATTTTGGCGGCAGAAAACTAACCAATAGTTTATCAACCAATGTTTTTTCTTATAACGGGACCACTCTAACTCCGGTTGAAACCGGTTCTACTCATAATATCATGGGAATGTGGGGAGAAGGCAGCGATCATTTTTTTGCTGTAACGGAAAAAGACGACAACAGCCAGATGTTGCAATTTGATGGCTCCAGCTGGTCAATAGATTATGAAGCTGACATGACGTTATTTGACATCTGGGGCAGTTCATCATCAGATGTTTATGCAGTCGGTTATTGCCTGGGTGTGTGGCCAAATATTTCTGGCCAGATTATGCACTATGATGGTTCGGTTTGGTCAACACTAAAGGTTTTTCCCGATCACACCTTACTTAGAGTCTCTGGTGCATCTTCAAACGAAGTATATTTTAGTGGTAAGCAAGATCCCTTGGGCGCTATGATCCCTGTCTTGTATTTCTATGATGGAAGCACTTTTGAATCGATTACTCTTCCCAGTGCAAGTATAACTGATATTGATGCTCTGTTTTATCTTAGTGGTACCGGGCTTTATATAGGGACCAGTGCGGGTTCTGCCTATAGACTTTATCTTTATAGTGGAGGCAGCTGGACTGAGGTTGGATCTTTTAGCAAGTCTATACAAGCGATCTGGGCTTCGGCAAGCAATAATGTTTTTCTGGGAACTGCCGGCGGTGTTTACCGTTACAACGGCTCTTCATTTTCTGGCCCCATGTATCCTTATTGTGACCTGACTAACCGTATTTGGGGAACAGACAAGAACAATATATATCTGGTCGGTAATTACGGAGTAATAATGCGTTATGGGCAGTAATTAGCGGTTATTGTATTTTACAATCTCATTGTGAACGGCAAAACAGCAGAGACGAAGAAGTTAATATTAATGAAATAATGAATCTTGGACTTGACTTCACGGGAATGGAATGACAGTGGAGTTAAGAACGAAAACCGGAAGGAACGAGACATAGTAAATATATTGGGGCTGAATCTGTTCAGCCCCTTTTTTTTATGTTTATCTTTGCAGCGTGATTCATAACAAATGCTGCTAAAAGAAATAAAAGTCCTTATTGGCAAGGATATTAAACTGGAGTTAAAGCAGAAGTACGTTTTGAACGGAATTCTGCTTTATCTCCTTTCAACCATCTTTGTTACCTACCTTGCATTTGAAAATGTGATCACTCAGGAGACATGGAACTCCCTGTTCTGGATCATCCTTTTATTTGTCGGGGTAAACGGGATCAGCAAAAGCTTCGTGCAGGAGAATCCGGCCCGTTATATCTATTATTATACAATCGTAAGCCCACAGGCAGTCGTTCTCTCTAAAATCTTCTACAACCTGCTTCTGATGACTATCCTGGCGCTTCTCTCTTTCGGGATGTTTCTGTTGCTGATGGGAAACCAGGTTGTCAATATTGAACTGTTCCTGCTGACATTGATCCTGGGAAGTTTCGGTTTATCCTCCATCCTCACCATGGTAGCAGCTATCGCGTCACGTGCCAGTAACAATTTCTCCCTGATGGCGATCCTCAGCTTTCCTGTCATTCTTCCTCTCCTCCTTACTCTGATGAAGATTTCGAAGATTGCACTGACAAGCTCTGAATGGCCTGGCACTTCCGGCCCGCTGATCATACTGCTCACCATAAACATCGCTGTCATCATTCTGGCCTATCTATTATTTCCGTATCTTTGGCGCGACTAAGCTGAAATACAGAAATTAAGTCATACGGAAATAAGTGATTTTTCGTATTTCGTATTTCAAATAACCGTATTTCCGAACAACTGTATTTCCATATTACTTGAACATCACAGTGACAAAGAATTGTTTAGTAAAAGGCCTCTGGTGGAAAGCACTCTCATTTATCCTGCTTCTTTACGCAGTGATCTATGGATTTATTGTTCCGGTTCCGGAGACAATGATCGGCGGATCATTACGGAATGTATTCTACCACGTGGGGATGTGGTTCGGGATGTTTGCCATGCTGATCACCTCTTTTATTTTCAGTTTGAGATACCTGCGAGGATTTAGTGAAAAAGAAGATGCGGTTGCTGTGGAAGCGGTAAATGTGGGAGTGATGTTTGGTGTCCTGGGATTGATCACTGGGGCGATCTGGGCAAAAAATACATGGGGCGCTTTTTGGGTCAGAGACCCGAAACTGGATGGAGCCGCCGTTGGCATGTTCGTCTACCTGGCATATGTAATTCTCCGGGGATCAATCGATGATCGGCATAAGCGGGCCAAGGTGGCAGCGGTATATAATATTTTTGCCTTTATCCTCTGGATTGTCTTCGTGCTGATCCTCCCCCGATTGTCCAGCTCAACGATTCACCCCGGCCAGGATGGGACACCAATTATGGCCCTGGATCTATCTCCCTCAACCCGTACGGTCTTTTATCCGGCTATGGCAGGCTGGATCCTGCTTGGCTTCTGGATTATGAATCTACGGATAAGGATAAAGCTCATCAAACACAATCTAGAAAATATCAACTAACAAGAATTGTCATTGCAAGGAGCAGAAGCTGCGAACGTAGTGAAGCAGGTAGTGACGAAGCAAATGAATAATTAAACCTTGAACCTGAATTTTAACTATGAACCCGGAAAACAAAATATATATCGTTGTCACTGTATTAGCTGTGATCCTTGCAGGAATCTTCGTCTATCTTTATTTCATTGATAGGAAGATAGGCAAGATTGAGAAGGAATTAAAAGAGAAAGAGAGAGGATCAGATTTATGAAAACCATCCATATTATCATCATTCTCGTGGTTGTGATAGCTGTAGGAGTGGTGATAACTACACTTACAGACTCCAGCACCTATGCCAACTTCACATTGGCAACGGAGAATCAGGAGAAAGAGTACCATATCATCGGGAACCTTAGTCCGGATCGGGAGTTGATCTACGATGCAGAGAATAATCCGAATGAGTTTGTCTTCTACATGCTTGACGAAAACGGACTGGAGAAGAAGGTAATCTATCAGGATGCAAAACCCCAGGATTTCGAGAAATCGGAGAATGTAGTAGTCATCGGATCAATGCAGGGGGATAGCTTGTTTATGGCCAAGAGCCTTCTTCTGAAATGTCCTTCGAAATACAACGATGCAGATCAGCCGGAGAAATTTGGAGATAAAAGCTTTAATACAGAAGAATAGAAAAGGCTCTGTTGCACACATAAACTCTAAATCCCAAATCCTAAATCCGAAACAAATTCAAAAAACCAAATTCAAACGATCAAACAAAAATCAAGCTTCATAGTTTTGAATTTTGAACATTTGATATTTGAGATTGTTTAGAGTTTAGAAATTAGAAATTAGATTGAAATCCATTGGTGAAACGCCATGCCTTATAAAAACCTTTCTCACTTCATTTCAGCTCTCGAAGATGCCGATGAGTTGATCCGTATCAATGAATTTATCTCTCCACAACTGGAGATCACTGAGGTCACCGACAGAGTGTCCAAAAACAATGGCCCCGCTCTTCTGTTCGAGAATACCGGTACAGATTTCCCGTTACTGATCAATGCGTTTGGTTCGGAGAAGAGGATCTGTATGGCATTGGGATTGAACAACCTCGATGACGTTGGGAAGGATATCGAAGAGATCATGAAGGCATTCATGTCACCCAAAGATCGCTTGATCGATAAAGTTAAGGTGCTTCCAATCCTTCGGGAACTTGCTTCATGGATACCCAAAACCAGGAAAGGAAAAGGAAGTTGCCAGGAGGTAGTGATGCACGAACCCGATCTGACAAAACTCCCGGTCCTTACCTGCTGGCCTGCCGATGGCGGCCCGTTCATCACACTGCCTTGTGTGCATACCATTGATCCCGGATCCCGGATCCCGGATCCCCGATTCTCCCCTCCCTATTTGGGGAGGGGCCAGGGGCGGGGTAACGGCATCCGAAACCTGGGCATGTATCGTATGCAGGTGTTTGGCCCCGACCTTACAGGGATGCACTGGCATCTGCATAAAGGATCTGCAAACCATTACCTGAGATACAAGAAACTGGGGATGCGGATGCCGGTCTCGGTAACCCTGGGCGGAGATCCGGTATACACTTATGTAGCTACCGCTCCGCTGCCGGAGAACCTCGATGAATACTTACTGGCTGGTTTTTTGCGGAAGAAAAGGGTAGAGCTGGTGAAATGCATTACCAACGACCTTGAAGTGCCTGCCGATGCTGATTTTGTGATCGAAGGTTATGTCGATCCGCAGGAGGAACTGATTCAGGAAGGACCTTTCGGGGATCATACCGGTTTCTATTCCCTGGCCGATCAGTTCCCCCGTTTTCATGTGACATGCATCACCCACCGCAAAGGGGCGGTTTACCCGGCAACCATCGTTGGGATCCCGCCCCAGGAGGATGGATGGATCGGAAAAGCCACCGAACGGATCTTTATCACCCCATTGAAGATGAGTGTGGTACCGGAACTCACCGATATGCATATGCCGCTTGAAGGTGTCTTTCATAACATCGTCCTCTCCAGTATCGATAAAACGTATCCGGGACAAGCCGAAAAAGTGATGAATGCATTATGGGGCGCAGGCCAGATGATGTTTAACAAGATTATGATCGTGACAGATCCGGATGTGAAATTAACCGATTACCGGGCTGTAGGCAAAGCGATATCCAGGCATGTCAACCCGTTGCAGCATATCCTCTTCAGCAAAGGACCCCTGGATATCCTCGACCATTCCAGTACAAAATATGCTTCCGGTAGTAAAATCGGTCTGGATGCAACAACAAAATTACCAGGCAAAGATGTGGGCTCTTCTCCAGAAACCGAAGGAACAATCGACCGGGAGAAACTGTCAACATTGTTGCCGGAGATTGTTGCGATCAACGACTCTATGTTGAAATTGGAGATCAGTGTCCTGATTGTCGCTTTGAAAAAAACAGACAGAGGGCAAACACGGAACCTGGCACAAAAACTGGTCGGAAACGGGATCATCCGGAACATTCGTTTTGTGGTGATGGTTGATGAATGTGTGAATCCGGAAGAGTTGTCAACTGTGGTGTGGCTTGGAGCTAATAATATCGACCCGCTCCGGGATTGCTTTTATGTGGATTATGAAGGTAAACTCTTCCCATGCCTCTTCATCGATGCTACCCGCAAAACAGCCAAACTGGACGATTTTCATCGGGATTGGCCGAATGTGATCATGATGGATGATGAAACCATCCGGAAGGTTGATCAAAAGTGGCCGGCATTAGGGCTTGGCCCTGACATCCCCTCCCCATCTATTAGATATAAGTCATTGGTATTTAAGGATGGACCTATATCTTAACTTTCTTTAACATCTTGTTAAAAAGAAATTCCTATTTTTGTTTTCCAAAGTAGGCATTATGAGAAAATTCTTCCCGGTTTTTCTTGTCGTATTTACAGGATTATTTTTTTCAGTTAACATGTTTGCCCAGGTCTGTATCGTCACCGGAAAAGTGGCTGATGAGGAGACATCAGAACTGATGCCTTTCGTAAACATCGGGATCAAAGGAGATGCCTCCGGAACCTTCAGTGATAGTAATGGTTATTATCGTATTGTAGTTTCCAGCGGAGATCATGTGCTGGTGGCTTCATGTATAGGCTATGAAAAGCAGGAACGAAAGGTGATCGTGAATGGGCGGACGGAGATCACCCTGGACTTTATCATGTCGCCTGAAACACAGGAGCTCAACACGGTAGTGGTTACCGGCTCAAAATATGAACAGAAAGTTCAGGAAGCGATCGCTTCCATTGAGGTATTAAAAGCCGGAGCCATTCACGCTGCCAATCCGTCTAGCATAGATAAAGCCATTGACAAAATTCCTGGGATTACCATTGTCGATAATGAACCTCAGATCCGCGGTGGCAGCGGATTTAACTCCGGTCTGGGAAGCCGGGTGATGGTGATGGTAGATGGGATGCCCATTCTACGGGGCGATGCCGGCCGGCCCGCCTGGTCATTCTTACCGGTCGATGATGTAGAACAGATCGAGGTGGTAAAGGGAGCCGCTTCAGTGATCTATGGCTCCTCAGCCATTACAGGTGCCATCAACATCCGGACAGCCTTTCCGAAAGACAAACCAATCACCAAGGTGAAAGCGTTTTTAGGCATGTATAGCAAACCTTCCCGGAAATATGCTACGCCCTGGTCGGGTTTGAATCCCCTTATCTATGGTGTCTCTGTGACGCACCTCCAAAAGTTTGACAATTTTGACCTCGGCGTGGGAGCTAACTACTATACAGATCAGGGGTATATTGGAGGAACACCGGAAACGGTACCGGATTCGGTATTTAATAAAGGCGAATTTGAAAGGCGAGCCAAGGTTTACTTCAATACACGCATCCGGAATAAAAAAGTGGATGGATTGACATACGGTTTGAACGGGAACTTCATGTATAGCGACAATTCCCAGACCTTCTTCTGGTATGATGCTGATACCAACATCTATCGTTCTTATCCCGGAGCGTTATCACATTTCAAGGAGTTCACATTTTTCGTGGATCCTTACATTAAATACTATAACAAAAACGGAAACAGCCATAGTTTCAAAAACAGGGTCTATTACGGAAATACCCAGGCCAACAACGATCAAACAAACAGCTACCTGACTTTATACAGTGAATACCAGTACACAAAGAAATTCAAGAAACTGGGTGGTATGGTGTTGGTCGCCGGACTGATGAATACCTTTTCACACTCCTACGGCCAGGTCTTTTCCGGGATTCTGGCAGCCGATAGCACCACGACTGCAGGGGAATTTGGCACCTATGAGTCGGAGAATTTTGCCGTTTACATGCAATTCGAGAAAAGATTCATGGATCGCCTGACGATCCTGGTTGGTGGACGATGGGAGTATTACCAGATCGACAAATTTTTTGAGAACAAACCTATCTTCCGGGCAGGATTCAATTTGCAGGCGGCCAGAGGAACATTTATCCGTGCTTCTGTGGGACAGGGATACAGGGCGCCCAGTATCGGTGAACGCTACATTACCACCAATTCGGGAGGATTCGGATTTTATCCAAACCCCAACCTCGTATCAGAGACAAGTATCTCTTACGAATTGGGTGTCAAGCAACTCTTTAAACTAGGCAAGTTTACCGGTATGGTCGACCTGGCAGGATTTCTCCAGAACTACAAAAACTATGTAGAGTTCAATTTCGGGATCTGGGGCAACGCCACTATAGATAAAAGTACCGGATTCAAATTTCTGAATACTGGCCCTGCCCGGATCTATGGTATCGATTTTGCATTGATGGGTGAGGGAGCATTAACGAGAACCCTTGGTCTTTCAGTCATACTCGGGTATACCTATTCTAACCCGATTGCCCTGGATCCAAACCTGGTCTATTACGAACATTTTGAACAGTCTACACAGAAGATCCGGGAATATACATACATCAATACATCCTCTGATACGACCGGCTATATCCTGAAGTACAGAATTCAGCACCTGGGGAAATCAGATATTCAGTTTACATTTAAAAAGAGGATTTCCGCAGGGGTTACAGGCCGATATTACGGATTCATGAAAAATATTGATATTTTTTTATACCAATTGGATAAACCTAACGCGATGCATTCGGGAATTGTTGAGTATCGTGAAAATCACAACAAAGGAAACTTCATCGTCGACTTTCGGGTAAGCTACCTGATCAAGGATTTCAAGATATCCCTGATGATGAACAATGTGTTTAATACCGAATATTCGCTTCGCCCCATCACCATTGAGGCTCCGCGATCAACCTCGCTACAGGTTGTTATGACCATTTGATTAATTAAAAAGATTAACAAACAAAAACAGATCATTATGAAAAAACTTTTTACTTTTATAGCACTGGCGTGCTTCGTACAACTCTCTTTTGGCCAATCGACATTGCCAAACGGAGATTTTGAATCATGGACACTACATCCAGTCCATGGATACTGGGAACCTGATGGCGGATTTTTTAAAACCCTGAATATCCTGGATACGATTCCCACTCCACCCGGTATTACGGCTTATCCATGTGATACAGCATTTAGCGGGAATAAATCAGCCCGGTTATTCACCCGTAGTATTGATATAATGCAGATTCTGATACCAGGAGTCATTGGGACGATTACCCTTGATTGGACAACCCTTGGTGCCATATTGGGAACACCCTATACCTGGGCCACCAAAGCCGAACGGTTTCAGGGACATTACAAGGCTTACCCATTGAATGGTGATTCAACAGGAGCGGTAATTCTCCTTTCTAAATGGAATTCGACAACCATGAAACGTGATACCATAGCATACAACAACCTGGTCTTCCATGGAGTCGTTGACAACTGGACCATGTTTGATGTGTTGATCGACTACTGGAATACCTCCACTATGCCCGACTCTATCACCATCCTCCTGCTATCCAGTGCTGGGTATAATGCCACCATTATGACGGCCTCGGTTGGTCAGGTCGGCAGCCAGGTATTATTCGATGATGTCACACTGACAAATATCACCGGATTGGAATATATCCTGATGCCGGAAGTAGATGTCAAACTTGCTCCCAATCCTGCTTCAAGCAAGATGGTTGTCACTTTGGACAAACAAATAAAAAACGGATTGTTTGAAGTCTATAATGCACAAGGGAAATTACTGCAAACACATATCCTGAATGGGAAAACCACCACATTGAATGTAAGCCGGCTGATCAATGGAGCCTATTACTACAAAGTCACGGATGGATCTGCTGGATTAAATTCCGGACAATTTATCATCTCGAAATAATCATTTTTATCTCGCCTGATCATGATTGATGTAACCAGTTCACAAATGGCGATGGAGCTCGAAGAAAAGTATGGAGCTCACAATTACCATCCACTGCCCGTTGTCCTTGCAAAAGGGGAGGGAGTATTCACGTGGGATGTAGAAGGGAAGAAATATTATGATTTTCTCTCTGCATACTCTGCCGTAAATCAGGGACATTGCCACCCGAAGATTATCGGTGCCCTTATTGAGCAAGCAAAAACTCTTGAACTCACTTCCCGTGCTTTCCACAACAATGTATTGGGCGCCTATGAGAAATTCATTACTGACTACTTCGGATTCGATCGTATATTACCGATGAACACGGGTGCCGAAGGGGATGAAACGGCTCTTAAACTGGCTCGTAAATGGGCCTACACGGTGAAGGGAGTTCCCGATAACGAGGCGAAGATTATCTGCTGTGAGAATAATTTCCATGGCCGCACGATCTCCGTAGTCTCCATGTCGACCGATCCCGTTGCCCGTAAGGAATTCGGACCATTTACACCTGGTTTTATCACCATTCCCTATAACGATCTTACAGCCCTGGCTACCGCATTGGAAGATCCCAATGTGGCCGGTTTCATGGTTGAACCGATCCAGGGGGAGGCTGGTGTTTTTGTGCCTGATGATGGATACCTGAAGAAAGCTTATGAACTCTGCAAAGGAAAGAATGTGCTATTCATTGCTGATGAGGTTCAAACAGGTATTGCCCGTACCGGGAAGTTGCTGGCTTGCGATTGGGAAGGATTTAAGCCCGATGTCCTGGTTCTTGGGAAAGCACTTTCCGGTGGTGTTTATCCGGTGTCAGCTGTGCTGGCTAACGATGATATCATGCTTACCATCCATCCGGGAGAACATGGATCCACATTTGGCGGGAATCCGGTTGGATGTAAAGTGGCTGTCGCAGCCCTGAAGGTGGTAAAAGAGGAAAAGCTTGCGGAGAATGCTATGGAAATGGGTGAGATCTTCCGGGAAGAGTGCGGAAAGATCAATTCTCCATTTATAGAACTGATTCGTGGAAAAGGACTCCTCAATGCCATTGTGGTTCATACCTATAACGGGAAGACAGCCTGGGATGTATGCATCAGAATGATGGAAAATGGCCTGCTTGCCAAACCTACTCACGATCATATCGTCCGGTTTGCTCCTCCGTTGGTTATCAACGAGAAACAAATCCGTGAAGCGATTGAGATTATCCGGAAATCATTGCAAGAACTTGAATAGACTCCGTTGGATGTATTGTCACATTTGGTAACCATCATCATTTGTTTTCTGGCCTTCCTGTCAGGCTGGTTTGCAATCATATCTATAATGGAAAAAGAGAGAAGAGCAGCCCTGGTGGCGGCTCTTCTTTGTTTGATCCTCCTGGCTCTTGCACTTCTCTGGCAGGTCTCTCTTTTTCACGGAAAAGAGATAATAGCAGTTGTCCTTGTGTTTCTGTTTGCATTTTCATTGATCTTCCTGTCAATCCCGGTCAGGACGGCTGATAAATTTCCACGCAACCGAACTGGCCGGATCGATGAACGCGACATCCAGTTTTCCCGATACTATCTGACACCTGGTCAGAAAAAGGAATACTATAAACGTCATCCTGAAAAAAAGAAGATTGACGATCAGTTCCAGGAATTACCCGGAATTTTATCAGATCAATCCAGCCAACATCATCCAATCTTTTTTGACTCAGCTAAAGCCACCACAGAGAAGATAGAGGCACTCCGGTTTAAGGTTGACGGTCCGGTTGCACTGCAACAGGACCAGATTCCACCCACTACACTTCAATCTGATATCCGCCGGCAGGCGAAGCGGATGGGAGCACTCGAAACTGGTTTTTGTCAGTTGAAGCCGGAGCATCTCTACCACACCAGGGGGAGGCATCAATATTATGGAGATGCTGTTGAGTCGACGCATACTCATGCCATTGTATTCGCGGTGGAGATGGATCGATCCTTAATCTCAACAGCCCCGCAGGCCCCTGTAGTCATGGAGTCGTATAAGCGCTACCTTGAAGCAGGTCTCATTGCCATCCGGGTGGCGGAATTTCTGCGCCACCTGGGGTGGGACGCCAAAGCGCACATCGACTCTAACTATGAGGTGATCTGTTCACTTGTTGCCAGGGACGCAGGAATGGGAGAGATCGGCAGGATGGGAATCCTGATGAATAAAAAAACAGGCCCCCGGTGCAGGCTCAGTGTCGTCACGACCACCGTTCCATTTGAACCATTTACCGCGGCTACCGATCCTAACATACTACATTTCTGCGGGATCTGTAATAAATGTGTCCAATGCTGCCCGGCCCAGGCAATCTCTGACCAACCCTATAGCCAGGACCCGAAAACCACCGGCTGGAAAATTGATAGTGACAAGTGCTTCTCCTATTGGTTGAAAGCCGGCACCGATTGTGCCCGGTGTATGGCTGTGTGCCCTTTTTCCCATGATAATTCTTTGTTCCACAGGCTGATGCGAAAAGGGATTTCCAATTCGAAGCTGTTTGCCCGTGGTGCACTCTGGATGGATGATATCTTCTATGGCAAACGGCCCAAAAGTAAAAAAATCCCAGTCTGGATGCTGTTGCTTCGTCGCTGCACTCCTCGCAATGACAATGATGTTAGATAACTGAGTACTTGAATCTTAAACTTTGAACCTGAAAATATGAAAACAACACCTCGTTTAACAATGTTGATCTCTCTTTTTGGGTTGATCTTCACTCAGACCTCATACCCCTGTACCAACCTGATTATCACTAAAGGAGCTAGCAAAGACGGCTCCGTTATGATTACCTATGCAGCCGATTCTCATGTCCGGTATGGAGCCCTGGCATTCTATCCTGCTGCTGACCACCCGAAAGGGGCGATGCTCGATATCATTCACTATGAGAACGGCAAACTGATGGGACAGATCCCTGAGGTCAGGCATACCTATTCGGTTATCGGGCTGATGAATGAACATCAGGTTGCCCTTGGTGAAACGACATGGGGTGGACTGAAGGAACTGAACTCACAACCCGGTTCATTTCTCGACTACGGATCGCTGATGAAGATCGCCCTGCAACGTAGTAAGACTGCTCGTGAAGCGATCCAGGTGATTGCAGAACTGGTTGCTGAATATGGTTATGGTTCATACGGTGAGTCGATATCAGTCTCCGACGCAAACGAAGCCTGGATCCTGGAGATCATCGGGAAAGGGAAGTTTGAGAAAGGTGCAGTATGGGTTGCGCGTCAAATCCCCGATGGATATATTTGTGGTCATGCCAACCAGGCACGGATAACCACATTCCCTTTTCATGATGGAAACAGTTGGAATGATCCGGAACAGACATGCTTTCACTCACCAGATGTGATCACGTTTGCACAGGAACATGGATTCTATAAAGGAACGGATGAAGATTTTAGTTTCTCGGATGTTTATAATCCGGTCAAATTTGGTGGTGCACGGTTCTGCGATGCCCGTGTATGGACCTTTTTCCGGAGATTCAATGCAGAAATCAGGAACAATGCCAATTATACCGAATATGTCACAGGTCATATCCGGCATCAGGATCATTTTCCTGATGGCAGCCCAAACCCCAATAAGTTTCCCTCCAGCAGGATGCCGTTATGGGTAAAGCCGGATGAGAAGGTTTCCCTCAAAGATGTGATGTTCGCGATGCGCGATCATTTTGAAGGGACGCCTCTTGAATTTAATGACGGCATTGGAGCCGGGCCATTTTATCTCCCTTACCGCTGGCGACCTATGGTCTATACGATCGATAGCACAACATACTGCAATGAGCGGTCGATTGCCACTCAGCAGACCGGATACAGTTTCGTGGCTCAGTCACGTAACTGGCTTCCTGATCCCATTGGCGGCATTTTCTGGTTTGGCGTGGATGATGCCGACGGATGTGTCTATGCTCCGATGTATTGCGGAATAACTGAAATCCCTCCGGGCTATGCCTATGGAAATGGCTCCATGATCAGCTGGAACGATAAATCTGCTTTCTGGACCTTTAACCTGGTTACCAACTGGGGATATACCCGCTACGACCTCATCCATCCCGAAGTGGAGCTGTACCAGCAGGAGCTGGAGGCGAAATTCATCGCGGAAGCTGCAGAAACAGACACAAAAGCTGTTGCCTTATATACGAAATCTCCGGCTGAAGCCAGGCAATATCTAACTGAATTCTCTGTCAGTACCGGCACCCAGCTGATTGCAGACTGGATGGAATTTTTTCACTACCTGTTCATGCGCTATATGGATGGCAATGTGAAAAAAGTTAAGGGAAGAGAGCTGCTGGATAACGGCAATGGCAAAGGAATTCCTCCGGGTCCGTCACAGCCCGGGTACGGCAAAGACTGGGAGCGGCTGATGATGAGGAATACAGGGGAGAGATTCAGATACCCCCAAACCCCCTAAAGGGGTGTTTACACTGCTCTGCAGGCACCCCCAAATCCCCTAAAGGGGTGTTTACTCCTCCTTCCAGGAGGGTTAATCATGTTGCAATAATTTGTTTTTGATTTCCAGTAGTACATTATCGATGGATTTGACAACATCCTGGTTGGTGAATCTTAATATCGTTAATCCATAGTGCTCTAATTCTGCAGTCCGGCCCTGGTCTCTTTCCACCTGATCTTCTTCCTGATGGACTTCACCATCGATCTCAATAACCAATCTGGCTCTGTGGCAATAAAAATCGACAATGAAGTTATCAATTGGATGTTGAGATTTAAATCGATATCCCATCATCTTCCCTTTCTGAAGATGGCTCCATAACATGTTTTCAGTAGGAGTCAAATTCTCTCGTAACTCTCGTGCCCGTTTAAAAATTTCAGGAGAGGCATTATAGAACATCGCTCGTTCGACAGATCTCTTTCGAAAAACCATGACATCAAAATAAAGTATAAAAATACGAATAACTTCCACAAAGAAATAAGTCCCTTTCAGAGAATTTAGGGGTAACCGCGAAACGGAGTAAGCCCCCTTTAGGGGGTTTGGGGGTAAAGAAGGATTTGGGGGTAGTTAAAACCTTGCCTGCAATTTCAGATTAAATGTTCTTGGAGTAAGATAATTTGGGATGGCGTACTGGCGGTTGTTGATGTCGGTGACCCAGAGGTAGGAGATCGTGTTGCTGAGTTGCAACAGGTTGAAAATCTCTAAAGAGATCCACATCGATTTGAATACCCGCAGGATGTTCTTCGGGTTTTTGAATCGTGTACGTTCACCGATCAACGCATAGGAAATTCCCAGGTCGACTCGTTTGTAGTCCGGGATGCGAAGGGTATGTTCTTTGCGTGGTGAGTCGGGAGGCCCAACGGGTAATCCCGTTCCGTAAAAGAGGGTGATAGCTACTTTTAACATAGGCAGTTTCGGGACATAATCCTGGAAGAAAACACTCAGGTTCAGCCGCTGGTCGGTAGGCCGGGGAATCCACTCTCCCTGAAAAAACTCTTCTGTCTTCATGATCGACAGACTGACCCACGATTCAGCTCCTTTTACAAACTCACCGTTGATGCGGAAATCAATACCGGTAGCATATCCATGCGCATCATTGGTGCCATAGTAACGGATGTTGAGGTTGTCGATCTCATAAGGGATCAGATTCTTGATGTATTTGTAGTAGGCTTCAGCCACAAACTTGAAAGGCCTTCCCCAGGCCTTGAAATAGAGGTCGCTGCCAGCCAGCACCTGGATCGACGTTTGCGACTTCAGGCCGGAGACAACATTCCCTTCCAGGTCGGTCATCTCTCTGAAAGTAGGAGGTTGAGAGTAGTACCCTGATGAGATCCGGAAAACAGTCTCTGTTTTCCAGTGAGGTTTGAATGAGAGATTAATCCGGGGATTAACATTGAACTGACCGTTGTAATCGTACCATATACCACGTACTCCGGCTGTCAATGCGATATCGCTGTGACGAAGTTTGAAGGTCCATGTGTCCTGGGCGAAGGCAGAGATCAGACTGGTATTCAGGTTCTGGTTGGTTTTGATCACATTCTTCAACTCAAACGGATCATGTACAGGATTTGGATTTCCGATGGAGTCATAAGGACGGGGGAGGGTATAACCGGCAGAATCCTGTAACTCCCATTCATTCATGACATTCACGAAATAGGAATACTGGTATCTGATTCCCCAGTTGATTTTGTTGATGTTTTTCTCAAGAGATCCCCGGTGCTCAACATTGAAAACAGTTCCGTTGAGATAGTTCCGGGCGTGGTCCATGTAAGCGCCAA
The DNA here is from genome assembly GCA_964616825.1 of uncultured Prolixibacteraceae bacterium. Lineage (GTDB taxonomy): Bacteria > Bacteroidota > Bacteroidia > Bacteroidales > FEN-979 > QYOJ01. The sequence goes on along the minus strand of CAZTSX010000007.1, from coordinate 105,296 downwards.
CACCAAGCAGGTGGGTTATCTCTCCGTATTCAGAGCTGTTTTGAAAGGTCTCCAGCCTGCCAATCCAGTACTCTCCGGAGATGTCGTAGGTTTCACTCTCATTAGTCTGGTAGACGCTGGCGATGAAGCGCAGTCTCATCTTATCAGCCGGACGATAGGTCAGGGTAAGAGCTGAAAGCCAGTTCTGGTTGCGGTCTACTTCGTGGCCATCGAAATAGATCTTGATCTTATATGCTTCATCAAGCGTGCCAAAACTTGTCTCCCGGGTTTCCGGGATCAGTTTAAAGACATTATTTGAGTAATATCCCAGGATGGAGAGTTCCACCTTCTCTGATACGTCGTAATAGAGCATCCCCTGGATATCGAAATAGCGGGGCTTATAATTTCCTTTGGTGTCAAGTGATTTCAGGAAGTAAGTATTAGTCTTGTACCGGGCGCCCAGCAGGTAGGAGAATCTCTTCCTGGCGAATGTCCCTTCCAGGTGAGCATTCGCTCCCATCAGACTAATATCGAAAGAGCCGGCAAAGGATTGAGGCTTTTTGTATCGGATATCCAGTACCGACGCCATCTTATTTCCGTATTTGGCATCAAATCCACCGGCAGAGAAAAGGATGCTCGATACCAGGTCAGGGTTCAGGAAACTCATCCCCTCCTGCTGTCCGGATCGGATCAGAAAAGGACGGTATATCTCAATATCGTTGACAAAAACCAGGTTTTCGTCGTAGTTGCCCCCTCTGACCGAGTATTGTGAACTTAGCTCATCCCGTGAGGAAACCCCTGGCAGCGTTTTAATGATGTCTTCAATACTGGCATTGATCGTGGGAATGATACTGATGGTTTTCGGATCGATCCGGCTGAACGTACTTGTTCGTAATTGAGCATCCTTCACCTCAATGGTGCTGAGCTCAGTGGATGCTGGTTTCAGGATTAACTCCACATCTTTGGTCTCACCGGGAGTAAGATTTACTATAAGCGAGTCTTTCTCAAATCCGACAAATGAGAGCAGAATGACCATTCGTTGATTGGCTGGAACTATGAGTTCAAAATAACCCTGTTTGTCGGTGGTAGTCCCTTTGGTGGTTCCTTTCACCGCCAGGTTGACGTATTCAACAGGCGTTTGCTCCTCGTTGCTCACATATCCCTTCACCACCCCTGTCTGGGAGAAGGAGTTCCAGATAGCCAGGAAGATAAATCCGGTAATGATCAGGGCCCGTTTCAGCATATGAGAAAGTTAATCATCCCGGTTCTCTCTTTTCTTGAACTTTCCCTCTTTCCAGGCTTTGATGAACTGTGCCCACGCAAAGGGATTGAAAATCGAAAAAGGTTGTTGTTGACCGAAATAGTATAGTTTGCTTGTTTGGTTTTCGATGTAGTTATTATAGTTCATCCGGCCGTCCATTGAGTATTCCTTGGCCATCATCTGGATTTTGGCTGCTGCCAGGTTTTTCCGGGCAATCTCCAGTTCATCGTCGGGTATCCGGATATTGAGAAAAGCCTCTTTGAAATCTTCGTAGGTCGGCCAGGGAAAGATAATCGCGGCTGCCAGGGTTAGCGTATCGGCTGTCATCAGATGGATGAGGGAGTAACGGTTGAATTTGATCGTATCGGGGATGATAAAAGAGGTGGGCTTATAACCCAAAGCGTTGAAGAGGATCGTATCTCCGACATGGGCTACGAATGAGAAGTAACCCATCACATCACTTGTGGTCCCTTCACGGGTGGTTTTAACCATGATTCTGGTAAATGGAACGGAAGAAAGGCTGTCAGCCGTAATCGTGATCCCTGTAAACTGAACCAGATCCTCATCACTGTTTTGCGTCTGTCCCGGGATGCAATTCAGCAGTGACACTGTTAGCAGGAGAGAAAGGGGCAAACACATTTTCATGGAGGTAAAATTACGAGAATTCAATGGTTTATCAACGAATCCGGGAGGAATTTATTCTGCTGGCGAGGATAAAAAAATGCTGCTACATCAGTGTAACAGCGTGGTGTTATATATGTAAGGACATCCGTTGTGGATTGTATGGGCACCCGGTCCGGATGCCCTTACTTTTTCTTCAGAAATCCTTTCTCGCGAGCCTCTTTTAGACAAGCAGAGATCCCTTTTTTATTGATGTTCCGAATCCCTTCTGTTGAAACCCTGATGGTAATGGACCGATCCTCTTCCGGGATGTAAAACGTTTTTATCTGGAAGTTGGGTTTGAATACCCGCTTGGTTTTCTTATGGGAGTGAGAAACCTTGTTTCCAGTCATGTATGTCTTGCCCGTAATTTCGCAAATCCTTGCCATTGCTGTAATCTTAAAATAATTGGTTCTTCAAAATGGAGTGCAAAAATACACGTATTAATTCAAATTTACAAATCATTAAACAATAATGCTCACCTCTTCCCACCCATGTCCTATGTTTTAAACCAAAAATCGACAAAATCACCGTTATTATCGATTTTCCTTTCCGGTCTCAATGATTCCTTGTATTTTGAGCGCCAAATCAATAAATAAGCACATCATTATGGAAAAACCTACCAGATCTCTGAAATGGCCGCGCCTGGCCTTTTCTGCTTTTGTTTGTGTAATTTTGTCAGCTCTCATCCTTACAGGATGTAAAAAGCACGACATGCACGGATTTAAACTAGTTGAAAAACGATTTGTCACGGAGTTGAATGCCGAATGTTACCTCTACGAACATGAAAAGAGTGGCGCTCACCTTCTGAAGATTGACTCGGACGACCCGAACAAAACATTCGCCATCGCGTTTAAAACCTTCCCGGACTCCGATGCAGGCACACCGCATATCATGGAGCATTCGGTACTGAACGGATCAAAGAATTTTCCGGTGAAGAGTCCCTTTGATGTTCTTCAAAAAGGATCGCTGAACACGTTTATCAATGCGTTTACCGGGAAAGATATGACCATGTACCCCGTAGCAAGCATGAACGACAAAGACTATTTCAACCTGATGCACGTCTACCTCGATGCTGTTTTTAATCCGTTGATCTATGACGATCCCCGGATTCTGAAACAGGAAGGTTGGCATTATGAACTGGAAGATGCAAAGAGTCCTGTTGTTTACAAAGGTGTTGTTTACAATGAGATGAAAGGATCATTCTCCAATCCGAACCGCGTGCTGAATTATGAGATCTACAAAAATCTCTTTCCAGGTAATCCTTACGGATTTGAGTCGGGAGGTTATCCCTCTGCAGTCCCCACACTCACAAAAGAGGCTTTTCTAAACTATCATAAACGCTATTATCATCCTGATAACAGCTACATTGTGTTGTATGGCGATGCCGACCTCGAGAAGGAGCTGGCGTTTATCGATTCGGCTTACCTGGCCAACTATGAGCGGAGCGACAATCCGGTTACTATCACCGATCAGACTCCGTTTGAGTTGATGAAAGTAGCTAAGGCTTATTATCCAGTGTTGGAGGGATCCAAAACCGAAAATCAGACATTCCTCTCCTATAGTTTCGTTGCCGGTCACAATACCGACCAGGAACTTTCATGGGGATTGGATATCCTTTGTGATGTACTCGTCAACCAGGAATCGGCACCCGTTCGCCTGGCTCTCCAGGAAGCCGGGATCGGTCAGGATGTTTATGCATCATCTTCCAGCTACAACCAGAATGTGGTTCAGATTATTGTGCAAAATGCAAATTCTCAGGATAGCGAGAAATTCCTGGAGGTGATCACAAATACCCTTAAAGAAGTGGCTGAAGAAGGCGTCGATAAAGAAGAGGTTAAAGGTGTGTTGAACCGGATTGAGTTCCAGTTGCGTGAAGGCGATAATGCTCAGAAAGGGCTGATTTATGGATTCCAGTCCCTCGCCGGTTGGTTCTTTGCCGATGACCCATTCCTGACACTTGAGTGGGAAAAGCCACTGGCAGCTTTGAAAAAGGGGATAGACGGGAATTATCTTGAATCTGTCATTACAAAATATTTCCTGAATAATCCTCATACACTGGAACTTATATTGGAACCAAAACCGGGATTAGAAAAAGAAAACATCGCGGAGACACAGGAGGTGTTGAAAGCTTACCAGGCTTCTCTGACAAAAGAGCAGATGGAAGAGTTAGTCGCTGAGACCAACGAACTGATTGAATATCAGGAACGCGAAGATACACCTGAAGCACTGGCTACCATTCCGTTGCTTGATATCGATGACATTAACCCCAAGGCTGAGTGGTTTGCCATACAAGAGACAGAGGTCGCAGGAGTACCGGTACTCCATTGTGATCAGTTTACCAACAATGTGGTCTATATGAACCTCATGTTCGATCTCCGCGTATTACCTCAGGAACTGATCCCATACGCCTCCCTGCTTTCAAATATTCTCAGTTTACTCAATACAGAGAATTACACCTATGGCGAGTTAAATAAAGCGCTCAATATCAATACGGGGATGTTCAACGTCTCCCTTCCCTCTTACCTGGAAGATTCTGATGACAGTAAATTGATCCCGAAATTTGAGGTCACATCCAAAGCCATGGGAGATAAAGTAGCCAGGATGTTTGAGCTAACCGGAGAGGTATTGAATAATACGCTCTATTGCGATGTGGAGAGACTAAAAACGGTGATCGATAAGCATCAGGCCCAACTTGATGGATCTGTGAAGCGAAACGGATACCGATATGCTTCCCGTCGCCAGTCATCGTATGTCTCTAACCGTGGCATGTTCCGTGAGCTGACCGGAGGACTCGATTACTACTGGTTTGTTTCCGACATCGCTAAGAAGTATGATGAGAATCCCGAGAAATTGTGCGAAATGCTTGCCAAGGTGGCTACCATACTTTTTAGCAAGCAAAACCTGATCGCAACCACCACCTGCCAGAATGACCAGATGAAGCTTTTTACCGAAGGGCTGACCACGTTCGTTGCCACGCTTCCGGATGAAGCCGTTACATTGCAAGACTGGGCGCTCGATCCAACAAGTAAAAATGAAGGGATTCTGACTCCTTCCAAAGTACAGTATGTAATTGAAGGAGCCGATTTCAAAACACTCGGATACCCCTGGGATGGCAAGTTGCGGGTATTGAACCAGATCCTCTCAACCGATTATCTGCAGACACGGATCCGGGTGATGGGTGGCGCCTATGGGGGTTTCAGCATTTTTACTCCCTACGGAATAGTGACCTTTAACTCCTACCGGGATCCGAATTTGGAAGGGACTTTGGATAACTATGCCGGTATTCCAGAGTACCTCAATGGTTTTGAAGCCGATGAGACAGCAATGACACGGTACATTATCGGAACCATTGCAGGACTGGATAGACCCCTTACACCTTCCCAGAAAGGGGAGCGAGCCGTGAACTACTACTTCACCAAAACATCTCAAATGGATCTGCAGAAAGATCGTGATGCGATTCTGGAAACCTCTGCTGAAGATATTTCGGCCTATTCAAGTATGATGCAGGATGTGCTGAATCAGAAAGCCTACTGCGTTTATGGAAATGCCGGAAAGATCGAAAAGAACAAAGACCTCTTTAAACATCTTGTGAAGCTGGAGAAATAACTCCTATTTGTTTTCTTGCTGCTTATCGACAGATTGTATTCGATCATCGATATATTTTGCTTGCCTATGCCTGGAAACCTATTTTTGAATATTCATTGTTACTTTTATCTCCATGAATGACCCGATTACCAGAGAAAAAAAGCGAAGTAATGTGAGAAAATGGACTCTCCGGATCTTATTATTCCTGTTTTTCTGGTTGATCATCTTCTTTTTTATGTTTGGACCCGGGAGGGTGCTGTTCCCTTACCTGCTTGATTCCTATGATAATGTAACGGATTATACAAATACCGTTTACTATTCCGGTGACCATATCATTGAGGCCATGGATGTTCTCTACATGGCGTCCATCGCACAGGATTCTATCCGAAAATTCTGGAATGATACCAGTGACCAGGAGTTCTGGAAAGGGGTGAATATTTTTTTATGTGAATCGCCTGATCAATATTATCATCTGACATGGAACCGGGCTATGGGATCGGCTTTGATGGGGAGGATTGTACTCAATCCCGACCGTTTTGGAACAAGTATGTCGTTGTATTCGGCTCTTGTTCATGAGATGAGCCATCTTTATATGAGTCGTCGTTTCTCGTATCTCTGCTATGTGTTAACCCTCCCCAAATGGTTCGACGAAGGATGTGCTACGGTAATGCAGGACTATTCCTTTGCAGCAAACCATCTCGACGATTACCTGAAAGAGAACCCGGAGCTGGTAACGGTCACCTCACTGAAACATCCCTGGGATTGGCAGGCGATGGTGAGAATGGAAGATGGGAAGATGGCTGCAAAGGGTTACGGGGGAGTATATCAGTTTACCCGGTACCTGATCTCACAATACGGAATAGACCAGATCCGCAAGTATGGATCGAAGATGCACTGGAATTTCAGTACGGAGAAAACATTCGAAAAAGTGTTTCAGATTCCTTTGGCAGAGGTTGAGAAGAAATGGGTAAAACATCAAAAAGAGGCTGGAATCTTTCCACCATTGACAGCCCTGGTACCTGTTTCATTTGATTTTCTGGTGTTCCTGAGATGGGTACTTATTATCTTGATTGTGTTTACCCCGATAGTGATTGTCATTCGTTGGCTTTTCCTGAAGTTTTCCCGCAAATGAGAAGATGGAAATTATTTCTGGTCTTTCTGATATGTTGTTCCACCCAGCTGATCTATGCTCAGGAGCAGAACTTCTATTTCTATGGGAAGGTCATTGATCGCGAGACCCGGCATCCGGTCCCGTCGGTAAATATCAGCTTTACCGGAACCGACCTGGGAACCTCAACAAGCATCCAGGGGAAGTTCTCTTTTTTCATCGACACCATCCCGGTATACATGACTGTAAGCCATCTGGGGTATGAAACCCAGCGGATCTGGCTGGATAACACCTCGGCAACGATCACCGTCATGTTGAAGCAACAGGCAACAACGCTCAGGGAGGTCGAGATCAAGGCCGAATATGAACCCGAGCTCTTCTTCAAAGACACCCAGTATTCGGTCCTGGATTATACGGTCGACAGCAACCGGGTCTACATGCTGATCTTCAGGTTCAGGCGAGCTGAATCGGAATTACTTTGTCTTTCGGTATCGGGCGATACAGCATCCGGCTCGGGCTCGCTTCCATTTCGTCCGACACGACTGTTTCATGATTGCCTGGGGTATATACATGTGCTCAGTCATGATACAGCATACCAGGTATTCAGAGACTCTACTATCCTTCGGCTCATCTTTCCTGCTGAGATCGACCGCTTCCGCAAGACCCTCTTTGATTGTGTAGCCTCTTCGGGGGATCTGCTTTTCTTCAGGAAGATAAGCCGGAATCAGCTGGGAGTTGAATTTTATCACATCAATCGCAAAACCAGCCAGAAAAAGCATCTCACATTTGCTAATGATGAAGCAAAGATGAAGATGTTGAGAAGAAACCGAGACGACAATGCGTTGATGATGATGTCGCGGATCCCGGAAGGCCGGGAAGCTTTTCAGCAATGGAATTGGGTGAAGAAAGTACTTTACAAACCAAACACTTCTACGCTTCATAAGATTGACGATATGCTATGTGTGTTCAATACAGCCGATTATACGCTGGAGCTATATACGCGGCTGGGTGAATTTACATCCAAGCTGAAGTTGCAGGTTCAGGAGACAAATGCCGGCCGGTGGACCACCGAGATCTATATCGACGACATCGACCGGAAAGCCTATACTTCCTTCATCAAAAACGGCAGGATGACCCTCTACCGTGTCGATTTAAATACCGGCGAGCTGAAAAGGATCGCCAGCTCAAAGCATATGTTTCCCCAAAAGGTTCACGTACATAATAACTTCCTTTTTTACCTTTACGATATCCCTGGTCAGGGAGACAACAAGCACATGTTCAGACAGAAGCTTTAACGGATGGTGATATGGTTCCCAATTAATCCTCATCTTTGCATGAGTTAAAAACTAAACTCATTCATTCATGAAACCACTTTTTTTAATTATTGCCATGACCATCGGTCTTTCTGTAGCTATTATGGCTCAGGAGACAAACTGGATCATACAACAGGATCAAGTCCGGAGCTTCCTCGACCGTCAGGATCAATTGTTTGAAGATTATTCTGTTGCCTTGGGAGATGCCTATTACGACTATTACTCGGGGGTACTGGAGGATGCAGGCGAACTGGAAACACTCAAAGCAGATAGGTATGTGCAAAAAGACAGTATGGAAGCCCTTCTTCAATACTGGATGCAGAGACAGGATAAGATTTCCGATACAATGATGCATCGTCAGCTGATTCAGTGGCACAATATCATGGCGGCTTCACAGGTCAATGACGCTCCCGGGATCAGTGAGCTGCAGTCGGAACTTGAAAAATGGCTGGTTACATCCGATACTGTAGAAGGGAAGCCTTCAGGCGAAGACCTGGAGAAGATGGCAAAAGAGCTGCTGGTCAAACGGAACATCTCGGCTAAAGAGTTAGGATTTCACGGTTACATAGACATGACCCTGATGGTTAACAGCATTCAGCCCGAAGCATTTCAGCGCTGGCTCCATGTGATAGATACACTTACTATCCAGCCATACAGGGTGATGGTTGATGAGTTAAAGGAGAAGAATGAACTCGATGAAGTGGGGATTCAGGATATATTCCAGCTCTATTTTAACTATTTCCGATGTGGACCACCAGAACCTTTGAAAGAGGAACGCCAGGCCATCCTTTCCTCCACCCTGAATGGATTAGGGATGAAGTATGAAGAGCTGCCGATCCTGCAACGTGAGATGCAACTGCCGCCTCCGATGGGAGGACAGGGAATTTCTGTACGGATTCCCGACAACTTCAAGTTGGTTGTGAATCCAAGCGTAGGAGTATCAACCATCTTTCACGAAGTAGGACATGGTCTGGCCTGTGTTTACACCCGTATCTCATCTCCGGTACTAAAGGGGTATGAGTGGATAGCAGGAGGCACCAGTCCGATCATGGCAGAAGGTTTGGCTGAGTGGGCTGCCGGTGTCCTTCAGAACCCGGAGTGGATGAAAAAGTATACTGATCTCACCGGGGAAGAAATTGCTGAAAAAATCAAGACCTGCAAGAAATATGCTCCGGTCAACATCCGCTTCTGGCTCTACAATGTGTGGCTGGAACTGGAAATATTCAACAATCCGGAATTGGATGTGGATTCACTTCGGTCAAAGTTGTTGAAACGATACCTGCTGGTTGACACACCTTCCTCGCGGCAACACAGAATGGCTAACTCCATGTATGTATCCTATCCCATTTACAACCACAACTACCTCTTCGCCGAGATCATCCAGTGGCAGATCCACAACGAACTGGAGAGAAGACTGGGAACTGACTACCTCTTCAATCCCGAAACCGCCGCCCTGATGCAGGAGTACTTCTACAAAGACGGTGAGTATTATCACTGGCAGGAGAAACTCAAACGATTCACTGGAAAAGGACTTGATATTGAAGGATACATCGAGTGGATAACCAGATAGCTGGATTACTGGATAACTGGATAACTGGATACTTGTCTAACCTGTCATCAAAACGTAATCACTGTATCCTTACCACGCAGATACTCTGTAAACGGTTCTCCCATCAGCCGGACATCAATACCCAGCCTGATTATTTTTTTTGTAACTCCATAAGAATCGGTGCAAACGAGGCATGCCTGAATGGTCATCCCGCTGTCGAGGCACATCTGGATCTCTTCCTGGATCTCCTTGTCTTCAGCTGTAAGCTTTGCAGATGGCCCCCAGATAATCAGGTTGATCTCATCCCACCAGCCATTGGCTTTGGCATTCATCAGGTACTGAAATATCATCCGGATAGCAACATCTTTCTCCCCTGTGGTCCATAAGACATGGAGCTTCTTCGTCTCATCCATTGTTCGAGGTTTAGTTTAATTGGGGGGCAAATATACGGATGTTTGGGAAAGAAGGTCAGGAAAAATTAAAACCTTCACTTCATACCTGGATTACTTGGTCACTGGATCACTTGTCTGATTTGTCACTCTTCCAGCACCACCTCCTTCGCAAACTCTCTCGTCGCCGGGATCGTCATCTCTCTTTCACCGCTGGTCTTGGTCACAGAAGAAGCTGTTCCTTCTGATCTGATTTTCACCAAAATCCCTTCCTTGTAATCGAAGAAATAGGTGTCGGTGCCTGAAATATCACCGGTTGTTTTCATCTCTACTTGCCGTGTAATCCCTTCTCCCAGTAACGTACCACTGAAATGGACCGTAACCCGGACGCACTCCCTTCCGCTCAGCGTCTCGTACCCTTCAAGAGTAGCCGTGCAATTGATATAAAGGTGCAACCAGTTTCCTCCGGACTCCTCTTTGATCGTATCCTGATAGCTCCATGAATCTCCGGGCTTTACCGGGTTAGCAGGGAAATCAGGGAAGAATCCCTGGAATTCGGCACTCAGGCTACGGGTTTCACCCCCCAGTTGAAAGGTGATCTCCTCCGCCTGTGAGAAATCCGATTCCTTACCAATTGGTGTAAGTTTGATGGCAAAATTCCGCCCGATTACCTCTTCCATTCCCGGGGTGGTTTCGTTCATCGGAGTTTTCATTTTGAGATACATTGTGTCAACAGTGATATCCAGGGTTAGTGGATCTGATGAAGGATCGTCTGTTTTGAGAGAATAAACCTGATAGTTCTTCAGGGTAACCTCAAACTTCTGCCCCATCATCTCCATGTTCTGAACCATATCACCAGAAGCGATATACTTGAGAGAGTTGGATTCCGGGAAACGATAACTCAGGATCAGCCCTTTTTCTTTACTCCCCCAGATGTTCTTTTTGGATGCACATCCGGCAAGGATGAAGACCGTTGTCAATAAGATCCCAACCGGAATCAATAGGGGTAAAAATTTTCTTGTTTTCATGATTTTCGTTTTTATAATCTGTGTCCATCTGTGTCATTTGTGTTCTTATATTTATTTTTCATGTTCAATTATGTTGAATTCGATCAGGGCATCCACGATATCGAGGATCTCAGACAGGTTTGAAGAATCAACCTCTGCTTTCTCCATGATCTTCCGGATTGATTGAAAATCTGCACTGGGGAAGGGGAGATGAAACAGAAACTGTCCCTGGGAAATAGTCAGGTTGATCCGTCTCTCCGTGCGCTCACGTCCTTGCCCAATCCAGATCACCACGTTGCTGATGTACTGATTATTCCGTGAGGTGGTAAATCGGACGCCGGCATTCTTTCGCTCCCGGATCTGGAGATCTGTCCGGTCGTCGGTTGCGCTTTTCGGGAATAAAGGAACCAGATCAAGATCCATGGATATCTTCTTCTTTTTTAGCGTATACCGGAAATAGGGACGCTTCTTTTCATACACCTCCTCTTTCTCCAGGAATCCCAGGTCGCTCATCGCTTCCAGGAAATCCTGAACAGTTTTGATGTGCAGGTCCAGCCGCGAAGCAGCTTCGGAGGCAGAGATACTCGTATAGGTAGCCAGCAGCCGGAAGAGATCTTCGGCGTAGTCTTTCGAGATGTAAGAACCCAGTATGGCTGCTTGCTTGAAATTCATCTGTTATTCAGTTATTGGATTTTGTTCACTTGGTTTTTTTCATGGAGTATCGTTTTGCTGACCTTTTACTGTTTCCTGGAGTTTTTCCAACATTTTTTTGCCGTTCTCATTATCCGGATTCAGTTCAAGTGACTTCTCATAATTCTTCATCGCCATGGCATTATTCCCGCTTTTCATGTAGGCTTCCCCCAGGCTGTCGTAAACGTTGAATGAATCTGGATTCTCTTTTGCATTCAGTTTGAATACCTTGATGGCTTCCGGGAGTTTATTATTCAAAAGAAACCGGTATCCCAACCTGTTCAGTAACTCCTCCTTGAAGATATACTCTCCCCTGTTCTCTGTTTTCAACTCCTGGTATCTCTCCAATCCTGCATCGATTCCATCCTCTTCAATAACCTTTTCGATGATATTCGCAGCAGGTTCGCCCCTGTTAAATGTAAAGTGAATAGCAGCGACCATCCTGGTCACAGCGCCTGTGTCATTTTTCTCAAACCTGATGGTATAGTTCCCGTCTTCAGAATTCCATTTTCCATCCTTTTCCTCTAGGATCACTGGTTTATTGGTTCTGCCTATCAGATCAGGAATAGAAAGGTTCCCTTCTTGAAACGATACAGGAACAGTCAGTTTCGCCTGGGGCAAGTCATAAATCCCGATGTAAGGAAGGAGGATTCTCGGAACATCGGATGGCAATGTGTCGAGATCAGTCTTTCTTGGAATAGGCACCATCTGGGTCACGAGTAGTTTTTCCACTGTACCAACAGTATTTTTTGGAAACTGGAAATAGAGCTGACGGGTCAGTTTCGGATACCAGTAGCTATTTTCATCCGGCTCTTTTAACACCAGAACCATCTGTCCGGGTATATCCACGGCTACGGAATTATCCTTATACACTACCGTAAATACCCTGTTTCTACTCAAATCGGTGTATTTGCCAAGATAAGGTTGAACCTCTACAGGGATCGAATCACCGGCTGTGATTGTCCCTTCAATCATTCGATACTCCAGGATCTCCATCTCTTTTGGATTGAACGAAGTCCCCTCTCCCAAACGGATATGACCGGCGTCGATGAAATCAATCTCAAATGCGGTGGCATCTACCGGCACCCAGCCCGCATCACCCATGTATACTTCCGTCCACGCATGCTGACCAAAACTTCCTCCATATACGGAGGAATACATGCACCCAACTGATAGTCTGGCAGGAATACCAACAGCACGGCAGAATGCTGCCAGCAAACGGGAGTGTGATCCGCACTCTCCCTGACGGATTTTATAGGTATTGATCGCAGAGGTCCCGCCCGGGACAGCTCCTTCGATGTTTTCAGCCACCCATTTGCTGAGTCGCTTAGCAGCTTCCCAGGAATCTGCCGATCCTTCTGTTATTTTTGTGGCTTCTTCTATCAATACCGGTTCATCTGATTCAATCAGGTTTTCTGGTTTCAGGTATTTCTCCAGTTCAGGATCGTTCAAGAAATCAGGTGGGAAAGGAGGGGCATTAACGCCGTCATATTTGTCGGCATGTATTTCAAATACTCCTTCAATCAGGTTATCGGTAACGGTCCCCTCAAACGTCTGCCCGAGGTGATTGAGATTTTCAGATGTGAGCTGCTCCCCGGCCGAATTGATCACTGCCCTGACCTTCATGTAGGCGATATGATGGATATCTGATATCTTGGTGTTTACTTTTGCAAAGAGGACATCATCCATATCCACCGTAGTAATTTGTTTAATTACCGATGGGGTTGCTAAAAAGATCCTTCGGTTGGCAATCAGGGTTTGGACATTCATCCCGGAGGCAATATCATACCACTGCTTTGCTTTCACACCCAACCTTGGATTCATCTCATCCAGCACGAGACATTTGTAACTGTTTCCTGCCAATTCCAGAGTCTCCTCGCCAACCCGGGTATAGGTTTTTTCATAGATCTCACCCCGGGCCGGATCGTATATCATATACGCTTTTTCTGTAGCATCTCCGTTAATAAAATCATTCACAATATGAATGGTCGTCAAGGGCCCTTCCAGAATGACATCCGGGGTCAGGAGGAACGATTTCTTATCCGACCCTGATGCAGATTCATAATAGATGGAATCATCTTTTACTTTTGAGATAAACTCCATCTCTGTCTCTCCGGTTTTCACGGTTGTCGCATTGTAGAAAAACTGTTCGGTCACTGGATCTGTAAGATAGAGGTAAGTGATAACCATGTCGACACCGGCTCCCAGGACAGATAGTTTGACTGTGACATTGCCTTCAAGTTTTTCGATCTCTTTTCCCTCTTTCTCCTCCAGGATAGATGTTACTCTGGCATACCCGCAGAGGACATCATTGATTTCTACGCCATAATAAATGGTCTTTTCTCCGGCGTTGCCGCTCGGGTCCTGCTGTCCACTGGCACATTTTGGAAGGATGAAAGCCAGTAAAATGGCGCAGGCAATTAGTTGTAATGTTTTCATCTTGATTGGTTTGTTGATATTGTTAATGTTATTTTATTTTCTCGACGATCAACAGAAAGTCTACTTTTCTGGTAATTCCATAGATCTGGAATATTGTGGTTTTTGCCACATTCGGAATGATGGAGACCACTTCTCCTTTTAAACTATTCAGCATCCGTTCCAGCTGGTGCTGATCTCTTTCCATGTTGATGTCAAAACGATGTACTTTGTATTTCATAATACCCTCCTGATTTGGTTACCTGGTTATTGTTTTTTTGAACATTGTAATTTATTTGAAATTTGGTACTTGTCATTTGTGATTTTCCATTTACCTGGCTGTTTTTAGCTCTGTGATGATCCGTGCCTCCAGCCCTTGTTGATAATATTCCATGAATCGCTTGAATACCTCTCCAATGGATTGACATAGTTGGTTGAAGTTGTATGTTCGGCGATACTGACGGTAATCGGATGCGGTGATAAAGACAGTCATGATGCCTGACTCATTGATTGAAATATGACTCACTTCTTTAGGATTTACTACCGTGATTAGGCTTCTGTTCAGAGAAAAAGTCAGGAAAATTGTTTTCTCTTCATGAAACACCCTGGCGACATATTTGCCTTCCAGGAACCTTGAAAATCCTAGCAATTCGTCCTGCGAGGCCTTAATTTCTCCGGCAGAAAACGGCCGGTCAGTAAAGCCATCGGCTGTTTCAACAATCAATTCTGCTGCCAGTTTGAAAACCCTCCTGGAGTTGATCTCATACCGCTCCTGTCCATACAGTGTTGACCAGTTCAGGATCACAAAGAGGGCCAGGGCAAAGAACGTAACGAAATAGGATGCTTTGGGAAAGAAGTAAGTGTTGGTGATCATGGTTGGCATCTGGACGCATAAAAATCCCACCAGGATGCCAATTACCAGGTATACCCAGAGACGGTATTTGAACCATTGGTAGAGACCCATGAAGATGAAAAAGGCGCCGCATATATAATAGGTAAAGAAAGGCATCTTATGGATATCCATTCCATCCCTGATCAGCCACGATCGGATGCCCCATTCGGCAATGGCAATGATGTAGCAGGAGATCATGGCTATCGGGTAGAATAGCCCAACTGACATTCGTAACTTTGATCGATTACTCATGATATTCAACTTTTTATATACTTCAAAAATAATGAAGTTTACAAATATATAACTATTGAAACGTAAAAGTCAAGGGAATTCGATAAAAATTTGAAAATAATCGACGAACGGGACCAAAAAAACCGATGAAAGAGACATTTCAATTTTCGATTTACGAATTGCGAATTATCCGAACCCATTCTCTTATTCAACAACTATTGAGTTTGAATTTGAGAAACCAAGAGAAGTGGAGATCATGATATATAACCAGTTCGGGCAGGTTGTTGATGAAATTTCTCTCAATGGGTATAAAGGCGCAAACCGGTATATTTGGGATGCAGGATCGTAATCGGCAGGGGTTTATGTTTGCAGGGTAAATGCCAGGAACAAAACGGCAACGAAGAAATTGGTTTTGGTGAGGTAGGTTGGCGGTCTTTTCCTCTATTCACATAAGGCGTAATTGTTTACTAAGATTGAAGGGGATAAATTAAGCTTGACGTTCAGATTCCTGATCATCTCAACAGTTAACCTTTTCTTCTTGTTAAGAATTTCTGAGACACGACTTTTCCCACCAATTACACCTACTAAATCCTTTTGCTTTAAAGCCATCTCTTCCATCCTGATTTTTATTGCTTCAATAGGATCAGGAGCTTCAATGGAATAATGTTGATTCTCATAGTTCTCAATCAAAAGAGATAGAATTTCAGCTTCATCACCTTCAGGAGTTTCCATTTGAGCATCGAAAACCTGTCCAAGTCTAGCAAGAGCGTTTACATAATCTAAATTTGTCTTTATTGGTTTAATATCCATCTCTAATTAATTAAATTGTTTCAGCATCTATGTTGTTGTATTCCAAATGGGTCCCAATAAAACGAATAAAAGCCCATTGTCTTTGATAATTGAACCTTACTACCAGTCTGTATGAATTGCCTTTTATGTTAAATACCACTCTGTTGCCTTTTAATATACTGGCGTTTACATAACTATTCTTTATCTCATTTGGAGAATTCCAATCTGCTCCCATTGCTATTTCATGCCAGGTTTTTAAATATTGTTCACAATCAGGGTATTTCTCCCAGAATTCTTTCAGCGTTCTCTTTGCAATGATTCGTTTCAGCAGAGATCTGGTTTTACAAAAGTAATAAAAAGTTCTCGTTTTGAGAACTTTTTATTACTTTAATCGTTGTTATTATTTTCTCTTCCATTAATCCGCTTTCAGGCCAAAAGGTTATACCCTGTTTCTAAATAATTATTAAAAAAGGGGCGACTGTCATTGGCCAAGGGGTGGTTGAAACTGATCCAGAGGCGACTGCCACTCGGTCTGCCCGGGTTGAATGTGCCACCACAAAAAAAGGGTTTCAGATTTTCTGAAACCCTAAGTGTAACTAGTCGGGGGAGTATGGATAGAAATTATCCCTAATAGGCAATAACCAACTTCTTATAGGCAACCTGATTATGTGTGGAGATTCTCACGATATTCAGGCCTTGAGAGAATTCTCCGGGATGTAATTGAATTCTGATCCTGTTTGATCCTTCAATCAGCGTGCCTTGATATAATGACTGGTACACTCTACCGGTCAGATCACATAATTCAATTTTAACGTTACCAGGACGATTAGAGATCATTTGGATATTCAAAGTTTCTTTGACGGGATTTGGATAGATCAGAATACTGTTATCCAGAGAGGTATAATCAATTGTGAATGTAGGGATTTGCGCAACTGAATCGATGAAATCAATACACTCCTGCATCTCCTCTGTAAATTCAGGAAAATTAAAGTTATGTCCGATTCCCGGGATAGAATTCATATGAGTTACTGCGTTATGAGCTACCAGGCTGTCATACATCCTTACATTATTGTAATAGCTGGGATCAAGTGTCCCGGAACAGACACAACTGGGCATCTCGGAATCAAAATTATAATATCCAGGAACGATAGAGGGCATATAGGCAAGGAAAGGGATGATCCCGATAAAATCATAGATCTCATCCAATCCATACTTAAAGGTAGATCGCCCGTTGCAGGAACCCCCTGTAAGGTAAATGTGATCTGGATCGATGTTCAGAAATTCCATCGTAGAATCGATGCTCACTGTGATGATAGATGGATCAGGTATGACATATGATGGAGGACCGGTATTATGACAATAGGGTGCCACAACAATGGCGTTGATTAGGTCAGCAAGATTCCGCAAAAGATTCCGATAGGCTATGGCATCACTCGGACCATTGCCGCCACAGTAATGCAATGCCAGGATCATCTTACTGGAGACTAGCGAATCGTAAGTATCCGGCACATAATATGCAATCAGGCTTTGTTCGCCATTGAATGTAATATAGTTGATAAAGCTATCACCCAGGAAACCACTATTCGTGGATTGATCCTGAGAATAAATTGATGTTGAGAGCGTTGTCATAACTCCTAAAATAAGAGTCAGTGTCAGAATGGTATTTTTCAAGCGTAGCATGGTTAGCATTTTCATGATTAATTTCTTTGATGCCCGAAAGTAAACGCAATTATTCTCAGAGGAAAAACAAATTCTACGAATTGTCAATTTCCATTGACGAAAAAGTCTTGTATCTACAAACTGAATCGATACATTTCAGAAAGAGCCAGGTAGTAAGATTTTTCGTAAATCAGGTATTGGTCATACATCCTGTAGTAATAGGTCATTTCGAAAAGATACTCAATCAACGAGATTTGTCCCAACTTGAGGGATCTTTCGAGCATGGCCAGATTGTTGGATGAAGCTAATACCTGCTCATACTCTTCATAATTTTGTTTCAGAGCCAGCACTTCCATGTATTTTTGTTGAAGCCATGATTCAGTCTGGTTATACATGCTTTGCTCGTTGAGCTTTGCAAATTCAGCAAACACTTTTGAATAACGAACCTTGTTCAGGTCATGCCATAAGGGAATGCTGATCCCCACTTTAATCCCCTGAAAAATATCCCCCAGGATATCTTCTCCGGAGTAGCCTACTTCCAGATCGGGCCACCACTCAGATCTGTTCAGGGAAATTTGCTGATTAGCCAACTCTGTCTCTTTGGAATAACTTTTTAACAATGGGTGCTTTGCTACAAGTTCATTGTAAAGGGAATCAAAGCTTTTCAGCGGGATGACAGGGTAGAGAGTATCAAAAACAACGACTTTATTGTTGTAGTTCAACATGCTCAGCTTTTCTGTATAAATAGCAATCATCGAAACGTTAAGCCGAAGCTGACTTTCCGCTTCAGCAAGTTGCATCTTTGCTTTATTGAGATCAAGAATATTTGCATCGCCTTTGTCGAATTTCTGCTGATATGCCTTCATCAGGGTATTGGCCTGGTCATTCCTTTTTGTAAGCACCAGATAGTATTTATTCAGATAAACCAGTTCGAAATAATAATCTCTGGCCTTGAGCAGAATGTTCTGTATCTGGTTTTGCGTCAGGTAAGACATGTTTTCTGCCTGGGTTTTCGAGATTTTCTGTTTGTTGAAATAGGTTGTAGGAAACTCAAACTCCATCGTCACATCGAGGGTTCTTTTAATCCCGATTGATGATTTATTTCCCGGGAAATGCCCGTATTCAATCGTGGGATCATCCGGGGCAAGGCCGGTTTTGTAATTGTACTTTTCGGCTTCGAGATATTTCTGAGTGGCTGCAATCGACAGGTTATTCTTCTGTATCATCTGCATGACCTGGTTGTATGATTGCGCCCACGTACTTCCTGAGAGTGCCATCAGGAACACAAAGAAGAAGATCTTATTTTTCATAATTTGTTTTTTTCGAATTCATAAGCGTGTAAACTACCGGAACAACGTATACATTCAACAAGGTAGAGGACAATAATCCTCCCAGAATGACAACGGCCATAGGGCTTTGTATCTCATTCCCCGGTTTGTCGCCTGCGATCGCCAATGGAATCAGCGCGAGCGCAGCAGTTAACGCAGTCATCAGAATGGGACTCAGCCGGTCCATGGATCCCTTGATCACGGTATTGTGAAGATGATATCCCTCCTTGTCAAGATTCTGGTATTTAGAAACCAGTAGAATGCCATTCCGGGTAGCAATGCCAAAGAGAGTGATAAAGCCAATGATGGCAGGAATACTCAGCACACCTGAGGTCAGCCAGATACTGGCTACGCCACCAATCAGCGCCAGGGGAAGGTTGAGCAAAATAATCCATGCCAGGGATGATTTTTTAAACTCCTGGTAGAGGATTAAGAATATGACAATGATTGCCGCAAGGGAGGTAAACAGGATGATCCGGGAAGCTCTCTCTTCACTTTCAAACTGTCCCCCGTATTGGATGGAATACCCTTCCGGAAAAATGATCTCTTCGTCGACATGTTTTTGAATATCATTGACAACACTTCGCAGATCCCGCCCGGCGATATTGGCTGAGATCACGATTTTTCGTTTCACATTTTCCCGGTTAATTGAGGTAGGTCCTGAAGTAGATGAAATATCAGCAATCGTTGCCAGCGGGATCTTCTTTCCATCATATGTGTCAATGAGTGCATTATTTATAGCCCCTATATTTCCTCTGTATGGATCACCAAAACGTAATACCAGGTCAAACGATCGTTCCTCTTCAAATACGTCAGAGATCTTCTCTCCTCCAAAAGCTACATCCACAAATCGGATAAAATCGCTGACCGGGATCCCATATCTGGCCAGCATATCTCGTTTTGGCTTGATCTGGATCTGAGGGATTTCGACCTGTTGCTCCACATTTAAATCTGCAATCCCGTCCACATTTTCAATACTGTTTCTGATCTCTATAGCCAGCGAATACATCTCCCTGAGATCAGTGCCAAACAATTTTATCGCAATATTGCTGCGGGTTCCTGAAAGCATGTGATCTATCCTGTGAGTGATTGGCTGACCCACCTCAATAATGATCCCCTGAATTTGTCCCAGTTTATCCCTCACATCCTTTAGGAACGCTGCCCTTGATCGCTCTTGTAACTTAAAAGGAGTTTCAATCTCAGCCACATTAACTCCAAATGAGTGCTCCGCCAGTTCAGCTCTTCCTGTTTTGCGGGATGTGGTGATCACTTCAGGAATCGTTAGAAGTATTTTTTCGGCTTCAACACCGATCTGGTTTGACTCGTCAAGGGAAATTCCGGGAACTGTGGCTATATTGATTGCCAGGGACCCTTCATTGAAAGGAGGGAGGAAGGTCCGTCCGAATGAAAGAAAGACAATAATGGCCACAATGAAGAGGATCGTAGAAACAGAAACAACAACCCATTTCTTCCTGAGTGATTGCTTGAGACTGACCATATAGAGATAGGTCAGATTCCTGGTTATCCAGCTGCCTACTTTCCGTTTCATCAGTCGTTTCTCATTTGTGAGCATATAGCTGCAAAGCACCGGCGTCACAGTCATGGCGACAATCATGGAGGCAAAGAGAGAAACGATATAGGCTATCCCCAGAGGTTTTAACATCCTGCCTTCCATGCCACCCAGAAAAAACAATGGAATAAAAGCCACGATGATGATGATTGTGGCGTTGAGAATGGATGACCTGATCTCACGGGAGGCATCCAGTACTACCTGAAGAGAACTCTCCCTCTTTGATTTCTCTTTTCGAACATTCTCTTTCAGGCGCTTATAAATATTCTCTACGTAAATAATCGCATCGTCAACCAGGGAGCCGATGGCAATGGTCATCCCACCCAGGCTCATGGTATTTATTGTAAAGCCGAATAACTTCAATGCTAGAATAGTGACGAGGAGAGAGAGGGGGATCGCCACCACAGAGATGATTGTTGTTCGAAAACTCATCAGAAAAATAAACAAAACAACAACCACGAATACCGCCCCTTCCAGGAGTGCTTTCCTTACATTGCTTACGGCAATATCAATGAAATCAGATTGCTCAAAAATATCTTTATTGAACTGGATGTAATCCGGAAGTTTTTCCTGGATTTCACTAATCGTTGTATTCAGCTCTTCGGTAAGGTCAATGGTATTTATATTGGGCTGTTTATTCACTGTGATTACCACGGCGCTCTCTCCCCTGTAGGATCCATCCCCGATTTTAGGAGCAGCTCCAATTTTTACCGTGCAAACATTTTGCAGTAACACCGGAGCTCCTTCACGCATTTTGATCACTGTATTCCCGATCTCCTCGATATCCGTAGTTCGGGCAATCCCTCTGATGATATACTCATTCCCAAATTCGTTGATAAAGCCTCCTGAAGCATTCTCGTTGGTCGATTGACTCGCTTCCAGCAGTTCATTCATCGTCACTTCATAATTTTTCATCTGATAAGGATCTGCCAGGATCTGGTATTCCTTATACTCTCCTCCGATGATAGTTATCTGGGCTACACCTCCAACAGCAAGAAGCTGAGGCCGGATTTCCCATTCGGCCAGTGTGCGCAGTTGAAGCGGATCGATGGAGTCGGAGCTGATGCTGAAGATCATGATCTCTCCCAGCAACGAAGATTGTGGTGCAAGCATGGGATTGCCGGCTCCTGTGGGCAATGCATCATTGATCGTTTGCAGTTTCTCACTCACAATCTGCCGGGCATTATAGATGTCAACTCCCCAGTTGAACTCAGCCCATACAATGGAAAATCCGGTGGAAGATGATGAGCGTACCCGGCGGATCCCTGTCGCCCCATTGATAGCAGTTTCTATGGGAAATGTGACCAGCTTTTCCACCTCTTCAGGAGCCATCCCGTGAGCTTCTGTCATCACAACAACTGTGGGTGCATTCAGGTCCGGAAAAATATCAATGTCTATTCTGGAGGTGATAAACGATCCGGCCAATAGGATTAACAGACCGCTCACCAAAATAATAAGCCGGTTGTTGAGCGAATATTTTATGATTTTATCTAGCACGATTTCAAATTTTTAGTTCAATTAATGCACATGACCATGTGATGGAAGATCACTGCTCATGGAGGCTAATTTGATTCGATAGGCTCCTTTCGTAACCACTCGGTCATCTTCATGAAGACCCTCGCGAATCATTACATGGATTCCATCATCGTTCCCGATCGCAACCTCACTTTTTGCATACGATTCCCCACCGGTCTGAATAAAGACATAATAGTTGCCGAACTCTTCAATGAGGGCGCTTCGTGGGATGACCAGTATATCCCTTACAGGTTTGGCTTTAAGATAGACTTCGATAAAGGATCCGGGGATTAATTTTCCCGGATTTTTAATCTGGAAATAGACCGGTGTGAACAGCCCGGAAGGATCTGTGTTTCTGCCATAGGAGACCAGCTTACCATTCAGGTTATCAATATCATAGATTTTATTGTCGTAAGGCGTCTCGATATTCGCTGAGGTGATGAATCCCAGTTTGTGAAAATATCGCTGCGGGACATCTGCCTCTATAATGAGGTTCTGATTTGATGAAATAGAGGCCAGGAGTTGGCCTTGTTCAACAAACTCCCCCTCAGATACATATACCTGCTGAATAAATCCATTTGCAGCAGCTCTGACCTCACCGCCTCCTTCAGAATAATTTTTCAGGATCACCTGAAAGGCATTGCTGTCGACCTTGAACTCATATTTGCTTTCAAGAAACTCACTCTCAGTGATTAGCTTATCTTGTATTAGAAACTTATTGCGGATGTAGTTGGCTTTGCTTTTTTCGTATTTTGCCAATGCCTGAAGGTATTGCTCTTTGATATTGTCATCAACCAATCCACTTGCTGAAATATTGAACAACAATTCTCCCTTCCGAACTTTGTTCCCCGAAAAGATATTGTTTTTCCGAAATACCACAATTCCTCCATGGCTGGCCGTGATCATATATTCATCTCCCTGGGCCGGTAAAATTTTCCCTGTCGTTTTGATTATCTCCTGGTAGTCTGATCGCTTCACCGATTGTGTTTCGAAGTCGATCTTCCAGGCTTGTTCTTTCAGGAAGCTGATGCCACCGTCTCCATGATCAGGAGCTTCACATTCTGCCGCATGTGCCTCCGCTGCTTTATCATCAGCAAATACCTCCAGCTCTTCAATGATGAACTCTACTATGAGGGTTTCTGTTTCAATGGTAAAACTCAGTGTAAAAACACCTGACGAGCCAGGAATAATTGATGGTTCAAATATTCCGGGTCGTACCGGGCCTTCGACAACAACAGATTGAGTGGATGGCCCTGTCAACGAAAGTGTCAACTCTCCCTTTAGCAGAGGTTTATAATCACTAAGTTGCGTAAAGTGTGTGATGAAAGTTGCTGTTTCACCTACGATCAACGTGGGAAATTCAACAAATAGCTCCAAATCTTCTGAGAAAATGGTAAAACTGAGACTTTCATAGTCTTGGCTGGCTGCTGCATACTGGGTTGAATGATTTTGACAGGCTATGGTAAACAGAGATAGCACGACAATAATTGTAAATAACTTTTTCATTTTGAAATAATTAACGAGATAAACCAGTATTGATTTGTGCAAAAAAATAAAATAAAGTAGAATGATCAGGCGAGCTTTGTGGGAGGACCACGTTTATAAAATGTCAGGAGACACACTCGCTCGTGGTAGGTTGTTTGTATAGATGGGGTAATTTGTATTGGATTGTCAAGCTGAAATGAAAATAACGTGTGCGGAGGTAGTATAGAAAGTGATTTCCGATAGGTGTCGTCGATGACAAATTCATCAGCAAAATGACACGCCTCGCAGTTCTCAATATCACATGGCTGATGTGATTCACCAGGTTGATTGTCATGATGATCTCCTTCTTCACAATCAGAGACTGCGTTATTTGAGCATACCACCCCATGAATCCCATCCGTATGGTGATGGTGGGGTATCACATCATGCAAAACCAGCATAAATACTGGTAGAATTAGGATGAATGAGGCTGCTTTCTTAATCCAATCTAACATATCGATTTGCAAACATAGTAAAAATTGAAAGATAGACATTTTTAATTTTCATACCTGGAAGGGGTGCAGTAAGTCCCCTTTAGGGGATTTAGGGGCTATCACAACATCTCTTTCCGCAACAAATTCAACGCCTGCAAAGCCGTTCTTCTGATATTTCGTTCCCGGTGATCTCCGAAAAGGTATTGCTTAGCAAAAACCCGTTCGGGTGTGGCAATGGCAATCCAAACAGTTCCAACCGGTTTTTCCTGGGTTCCTCCTGTTGGACCGGCAATCCCTGAAGTAGCAATTGAATAATCGGTTCTGAAACGATCCCGTGCTCCCAGGGCCATCTCAAGTACTACCTGCTGACTCACAGCTCCGTGTGCGACCAGGCTATCCTCTTTCACATAAAGGATATTCTCTTTGGCTTCGTTAGAGTAAGCGACTATTGATCCTTTAAAGTAACTGGAACTGCCTGCAATGGATGTGATCAGGTGAGCAATATATCCGCCGGTGCAGCTTTCCGCCGTGGCGAGCGATTGACCTTTCACCATTAAGAGCTGTCCGACAACCGCTTCCAGGGTATCCGTATCATATCCGAATATCAGATCGGGAATGAGTTTGTGTAACTTCCGGATCTCGTTATCGACCTCTTTCTCCAGCTCATCCTGCTGCTCGCCCACGGCGGTAAACCGGAGCCGGACAATCCCCGGTTGAGGGAGATAAGCAAGGCTGATGTGCTCAGGCAGGTTGTTCTCCCACTCCTCTATGATATCAGCCATAAACGACTCGCCTTTACCTTGTGTCATAACGGTTTTATGATAGATTACCTGTGGAGTGAACCGTTCCTTCAAACGTGGGATGACCTCACGGGTGAAAAGATCCTTCATTTCAAACGGGACACCTGGTAAAAACACAAAGATTTGGGATCTGGGATCCGCGATCCACGATTCTTTATTTTCAAATTTCGAATTTCGAATTTCGAATTTCATTTTGTTCTCAAACCACATCCCTCTCGCGGTTCCCATTCGGTTAGGCAGTGAGATACAATTTTCTGGCAACTCAGCTTGTTTGCGGTTTACCTCGGTGATTTTATATCCCCGTTGACCGAAGAGGGTCTCAATATCGCGGAAAGCATCTTCATTGAACACCAGTTTTGTATCGAAAAACTCACAAATGGTCTGTTTGGTGATGTCGTCTCTGGTCGGTCCGATACCCCCGCTGACCAGGACCAGATCGGCACGGTTCTGAGCATCAGTCAAAGCCTGAAGGATGTGTTCACGCTTATCAGAAATTACCGTGAACTGAAACACCTTGAACCCAATCCGGTTCAGCTCCTCCGCCATCCAGGCTGCGTTGGTATTGACAACCTGTCCAATGAGGATCTCATCGCCGATGTTGATGATCTCGATCTTCATGGAACGAAGGTACAGAAAAATGAGATGTTGGATGCCGGATGTTAGATGTTGGATGTTAGATGTTGGATATTGGATGGTGGGACGAGGATATGTTCATGTAAATTTTTATTTTTACTGGAAAAAAGCAGGAATCATGAAAAATATCGTAATTATCGGAGCAGGCCTGATGGTAAAACCTATGATCGATTATTTAATTGACCATGCAGGTTTTCGCGTTGTGTTGATGGATATGTTTGTCGAAAAAGCGGTTGAGATTAAAAATAACAGACCAGAATGTACGGCTCTTGAGTGGAAAAACAATGATCCTGAAATTCTGGATGGGGTAGTCAAAGAGGCTGACGTGGTGATTAGCATGGTACCGAAACCGGTTCACATCCACATTTTAAGATCTTGTTTGAAATTCCGGAAAAATATGATCACTGCTTCGTATGAAGTGCCTGAACTGATGACTTTGAAAGAGGAAGTTGAAAAAGCAGGTATCCTGGTACTGAATGAATTGGGAGAGGTTCCCGGGATGGATCATTTTGGAACGCAGATGCTGCTTGACGAAATCCGGCATGAGGGAGGAGATGTACTGAGTCTGAAGTCATACGGTAGCGGGATCCCGGCCTTTGAGTCAAATAATAATCCATTCGGATACAAATTCTGCTGGGATCCATACACTGTTTTCGTTGCGGCCCAGACTTCCGGAGCATACATTGAAAACGGAAAGCGGATCTTTATTCCAGGGGATAAGTTATTCGAACATTTCTGGTTTGTGGAGATTGACGAACTGGGAACCTTTGAAACCTATGCCAACAAAGATGTGGAGAAATACATCAAACCGTTTGGCCTGGATGAAAATGTCTCTTTCTATCGCGGACTTTTACGCTATTCGGGCTATTGCAACAACATGAAATATATGAGAGCCCTGGGATTGTTTGACAATGAAAAGAGGGATAAGTGGACGAACAGATCATTCCGGGAGTTTACGGCTTCTCTGATCGGGAAAGAGTGTTCCGGAGATATCGGCAAGAAAGCGGCTGACTACCTGGGGATAGATGTGAGTGCAGATATCATCCACCGCCTGAAGTGGCTGGGGCTGTTTGCGGAAGAGCAGATACCTCTGGATGAGGGTACCAATTTGGATGTGCTTCTAAGCCGGATGCTGAAGCGCATGATATATGCTCCGGGAGAAAAAGACATGATTATTCTTTACATTGAGGTCATTGCTGAGTTCAACCAGGGAAAGAAAGAAAAAAGAACGGCTACGATGGTAGTAAAAGGCGATCCTGAGGGTGAAACTGCCATGTCGAGAGCCGTTGCCCTTCCCACTGCTATTTCTGCACGGCTGGTTGCCGAGAAAAAAATAGTCGCAACCGGATTTCGGATGCCTCCGAATTTACCTGAATTGTACAAGCCTGTTCTGGAAGAACTGGAAAAATTCGGCTACAGTTTTACTAAAAAACGATACAGTCTGATTGAGTAAGAGTTTAACAGACCAGGCAGATATTAGTTCCCGCCTCCGAGGATCAGTGGCATGCCATCCTTACCGCTACCAACAACAACAACCTTGGTGTTGGATGATTCTGCCAGCTTCAGGGTGGCATTGATCCCTTTCTCCCGTAAGATCTTATCGGTCAGACTGGCGCTGAGGATGCGGTTGGCGCGTGCTTTCCCATTTGCGTCAATACGCTGACGTTCGGCTTCCTGTTTGGCTTTTTCAAGTTTGAACACATACTCCAGTGCTTCCTGCTCTTGCTTCAGTTTGCTTTCGATGGCTGTTTTTATAGTTGGAGGAAGGATAATAGAACGGATCAGTACCCGGTTCAGCTGGACATATTTTTCATCCAGGATCGCTTTTGTCTCGTCAAAGATCTCAGCCTGGATAGCGTCCCGCTTAGTCGAATAAATCTGTTCAGGCGTGTATCTGCCGATCACCGTTCGGGCCGACGACCGCATAGCCGGAATGACGATACGTCTGAGGTAGTCTGAACCGATCTTCACATGAAGTTTCCCCAGTTCACCCCATAGCGGCTGATACCAGGCCGAAACATCTACTTTGATCTCCAGACCGTTTGACGAAAGCACCTGCATGTCTTCCGCAATCTCCTGTTGACGGGTTTCATAAACAACCATGTTATTCCATGGAGCGATCACATGAAAACCCTCTCCAAATGTTCGTGTCGTATCAACCCCTCCGCCAAAGGTTCTGAATAAAACTCCTCCATGCCCGGCTTCGACCGTGACCGTCATTCTTGACCAGAAGATGATCAGTAAAATGACTCCAACGACAATTAAAATGGTAGGTGTGATTTTTTTCCAGTTAATTTCTACTTCTGATGACATAATAAATAAGTTTATTGGTTTTCAGCAAATATACGAATAAAACCGGGGAATGGAATGATTCATAGCATTACAGAGTTTCCACGATCGTTATGCTTTTTCCATGAAATTGATATATTTGTAGAAAGCATGAAACCGGGAACAATTGATATGGCAGAGTCAAACCAGTTATCAGCCCTGATCAATTTACTGGATGAACCGGATGATAGAACATTCGGAGTGATTCAGGAGAAAATCTTTGCGTTCGGAGACGAAGCGATAATTGAACTGGAACAAGCCCGGGAGAATAGTTACGATGGTTTGGTGCAGCAGCGGATCAAGGCCATTATTCACCAGATCCGGCAGCAGAACATTCAGCATGATTTGATCGACTGGATGAAATTGAGCTCCTCCGATCTGCTGCAGGGATTCCTTCTTGTATCAAAAACAGATGATCCTGAACTGAATGGAGAGGAGATCACTATCCAGATCGAACAGATGAAAATGGATGCCTGGCTGGAACTAAATGATAACCTGACCGCTCTTGAAAATGTCAAGATACTTAATCATATCCTTTACGATATGCATAAATTCGAAGGTAACCGCATCAACCTTTATGCCTCTTCCAATCAATATATTAATACACTCCTTGAGAGCCGGAAAGGAAGTCCGCTTACACTTGGGATATTATACATGATTCTTGCCCATCGGCTGAATATCCCGATACAGGGAGTAAATCTGCCACAACACTTCATCCTGGCCTACCTTTCAGATCTCCACCAACCTCATCCCGGGGAGCAGAATGTGTTGTTTTATATCAACCCGTTTAACAAAGGCGCCGTATTTACCCGCCGGGAGATCGATCTCTTTATCCGCCAGATGAAACTCAAACCTGAACCCTCCTTCTTTACTCCCTGCACGAATGTTGATATCATTCTCCGGCTGATCAATAATATGGTCCTTACCTATACTCAACTCAATAATCCGGAGAAAGTTGATGAACTGAATGCGCTGTTAAAAGTGATGAAAGGGGTTTATGAAAAAGAGGAGTAAAGACGTGAAGTGAATATGCTTATCGCGGTTTTCCAGATAATGGAAAAGTAATTCCCAATCGTGGGATTGTCGATGAATTTCATGTTCAGTTTAATTTTGGATGGCATTACATCCTCGATATAGGTTTTCTCCGGATCAGTAGATATCCCCAGGATCTCATTTTCGTTCATGTATTCGATGGAGGCATAATCAGTCATTCCCGGCCGTACCGATAACACCTTTTTCTGTTCAGCAGAATACATTTCCACATATTTCGTGATCTCGGGCCGTGGACCGACTATGCTCATATCACCTGCCAGTACATTGATCAACTGGGGGATCTCATCCAGCTTGTACTTTCGCAGGAAACAGCCGATCCTCGTAATCCTGCTATCCCGTGTGCCAACAGTCAGCCCCCCTTTTTGTTCGGCGCCTTTCACCATAGTCCGGAACTTGATCAGCCGGAAATCTTTCCCGTTTTTTCCCACGCGGGTTTGACAGAAAAAAGATGAGCCTATGGAAGTCAATGGAATCAGCAACATGATCAAAAGAAACGTGGGAGATAGGATCAGCAGCCCAATCAAGGAAAAGAGGATGTCAAAGATTCTGATCATGTGTCAGTTCGATAATGCTTTCATTTTCTCATCGTCAAATCCCGGGCGTTTAAATAACTTAACGCCGGGAAACGCCAGAATTAATCCCTGCTTAATTTTTGCAAGTTTAGCGAGAAAAATCAAAATTTCATCCTCTTCCTGCGGAAATTCCTTGAAAATTGTGGTGAAAGCAGCGATGGACCGGTCCAGACTGATGAGTGCCATTTTTGCTGCACCGACCTGGTCATAGTCTGCTAATTCATCATCGGGATCATTCATTTTATAAGCAGCTCGGCTTATCTTAACACTAATTAGAAGGCTATACCATCTTAGAACTTCAAACGCTTCAATGATTTGATCTACTGATTCTTCACTTTTACCTTCGATAGTTTCCCCGGATTGTTTCAGACGAAAATACAGGTCATTCATCCAGGGATTCACTTCGATTCCATAAATGGTGGCCTGATCGATCAACTTAGCGTGATCGGATTCAATGGTTGAAGGAGGACCGGGGATTAGTTCTTCCAGATCGGCTCCCATTTCTAACGACTTTTTCTCAAGCATCTCAATAAAATCAGGAAGTTTTTCAGATAATTTTATCCAGAAGGCCTCTTTCCGGATATTCTGTTCGTTAGCAGAAAGTTCCTTTTCCTGGTTATCAACAAATACGCGACATTGAGTCGTTTTGGAACACCGGCTGCACCATCGATCACAGTAATGGTAGATGGAGGTAATGAAATGTGGATTTTTCATGGCTGATAGAATTAATGGATGAATAATTGAATAATCTCACCATTAATCCGGTTTAGTGCCAAAAGGTTATATGTCGGAGCTAATTTTTTTTTTCACTACCTCTTCAACTGCCTCTACTACTGCCCGTACTACTTCATCAACCATCTCATCTGTCAGGTCATAATAAACCGGAAGCGTGATCTCCCTGGAATAGTTGTCATAGGATATCGGATAATCCGGCATCCGGTATCCGGCATCTTTGTAGTAGGTCATCATCGGCAAAGGTACAAAGTGGACATTCACAGCCACATCCCGTTTGAAAATCTCCCGGATGATCTCATCCCGCTGTTCTTCATTGATCCCATTAATCCGCAAGAGAAAAACATGGTAGGACGATTGTTTCTCAAGAGTTTCATAAATGGGTAGCTGAGCCCATGGATAGGCAGAGAGCGCTGCAGTGTAGCGATCGAAGACCTCTTTTCGGCGGACCAGCATATCGTTATCATTCCGCTCAAGTTCCACTATGCCCATGGCTGCCTGAATGTCGGTCATATTGAACTTATAACCGAGTTCTATAATGTCGTAGCGCCAGTTTCCGATCTGTGTTTTGGCCAGCGCATCTTTGGTTTGTCCATGCAGGGATTTAATATTGAGGTTCTGGTAGATGGCTTCATTGTCGAATGGAGATGGAAGATTCAAACAAATCGCTCCTCCTTCGGCTGTTGTGAGGTTTTTAACTGCATGAAAAGAGTAAACCGTTATATCGGTAAGCGACCCTGTTCGTTTACCGTGGTACCAGGCTCCGATCGAGTGAGCTGCATCAGAAAGTACCAGGATCCGGCCCAGCTCCTTCTGCTCCTTCGTTTCAGGCATGAATTTCTTTCGGATATCCGTTCTGTTAACCAGGGCATTGATTTCATTGTAATCACAGGGAAATCCGGCTACGTCAACAGGGATTATCGCCTTTGTCCGGGGTGTGATAGCCTTCTCTATCGCTTCAACAGAGATGTTGAAATCTTCTCCGACATCCACAAAAATCACTTTTGCCCCGCAATGAGGAACAACGTTTGCTGTTGCACAATAGGTATAAGCAGGCACGATCACTTCATCACCTTCCCGGACACCAAACCAGCGAAGAACAAATTCGAGTCCGGCTGAACCTGAGCTGACACAGAGGGTTGCCTGTTGGCTGCCGTAAGCGGTAAGCATCTTCTCGAATTTCTTTGTCTTTGGCCCGGTAGTGATCCAACCTGAATAGAGGGTGTCGACAACAGCATCGACGATTTTTTTATCCATTCTTGGAGGTGAAAAAGAGATCATCCGCGTTCTATTTGTCAATGTGTTGATAACCAGTTGAAAATATTCTGTTCAACGCGTTTGATAACTTCTGTCGTATCCGTTTTTACAAACTTCTCACCAGTGATCATTTCATAGAGTTCAATGTAGCGATCGGATACCTGTTGAATGAATTCATCGGTCATTTCTGGTACTTGTTGCCCTTCATGTCCCATAAAGCCTTGATCTATAAGCCACTCCCTTACGAACTCCTTCGAAAGTTGCTTTTGCTGTTCGCCTTTCGCCTGTCGCTCTTCGTATCCATCAAGGTAAAAATAACGAGAGGAATCGGGCGTATGGATCTCATCGATCAGATAGATTCTCCCATCATCACCTTTGCCAAACTCATATTTCGTATCTACCAGGATCAATCCTTTCTTTTTAGCCATTTCGGTGCCACGCCTGAAGAGATCGGTGGTATACTTCTCCAACAGGTCATAATCCTCCTTTGAAACCAATCCCTGGCTGATGATTTCCTCTTTGGAGATATCTTCATCGTGCCCTATCGTAGCTTTGGTAGTGGGTGTTACAATGGGTTTGGGAAAGCGCTCGTGCTCTTTCATTCCTTCCGGGACAGGTACTCCGCAAATCTCCCTGGCTCCTTTTTTATATGAGCGCCATGAACTTCCGGTCAGGTAACCCCGAATGATCATCTCCACTGGGAAAGGAGTACAAAACTTCCCGATCGAAACGCTGGGATCAGGGCTGTCTATCTTCCAGTTGGGACAAATATCAGCCGTAGCATCAAGAAATTTCACCGCTATCTGGTTCAACACCTGCCCTTTATAAGGGATCGCTTTTGGAAGGACCACGTCAAAGGCACTGATCCTGTCTGAGGTGACCATCACCAGGTATTTGTCGTTAATGTTATATACGTCACGAACTTTTCCTTTATAGAGGCTCTTTTGCCCGGGAAAATCGAATTCGGTTTTGAGGATTACGTTCTGCATTTTGGTCTGCTATTTTGTTTTCGCAAAGATATATATTTTAATGGTGCCGTGGTGCCATGGAGCCATGGTGAAAAACTAATATTGATTTTTTTATACCGAATATATAACCTTTTGTTTTTTTCCGGATTAATAAAGAAAAGCCATGGAACAAGTAAGAGAATCGTTTAATGATGAGTTCAGAAAAAGAACAAAGCAGATGGCCATTAACGTTATTAAGTTATATGCTAAAATGAAAAATCGAGAAGAGTTGCGGATTATCGGGAAACAAATTATTCGTAGTAGTAGCTCAGTAGCTGCAAACTTCCGGGCATCTTGCCGGGCCAGATCCAAAGCAGAGCATTATGCAAAGTTGTGTATTGTTGTTGAGGAATGTGATGAAACCCTTTTTTGGTTAGAGATGATTGAAGAGACTGGATGGATTGATCAGAAGGCAATTTATCCATTAAAAGAAGAAACACTTAGGATTCTAATGGTTCTCGCTAAAACCCGGAAAAGTCTAAAAAAATAACTCACCACTGCACCACTGCACCATCGCACCATTGCACCATCACACCACCATACCACCACACCACCATACCACCATACCACCATACCACCACACCACCATACCACCACATCACCACATCACCATCATTTTCCATATGCATTGATGATCCGGCTTACCAGCTTATGCCGGATGATGTCTTTTTCATCGAGATAGACGAAAGAGATACCGGGGATATCTTTCAACAGGCTTTGTGACTGGATCAGGCCGGATACCTGTTTCTCCGGCAGATCAATCTGGGTGATGTCGCCGGTGACGATGAATTTGGCGGAAGCTCCCATCCGTGTCAGGAACATCTTTAACTGGCCGGGGGTTGTATTCTGAGCTTCATCGAGGATAGCGAATGCATTGTTCAGGGTTCGGCCTCGCATGAAAGCAAGAGGAGCCACTTCAATTGTTCCATCTTCCAGGAATGCGAGAAGCTTTTGTGTAGGGAGCATATCTCGAAGTGCGTCGTACAGAGGTTGTAAATAAGGGTCCAGTTTCTCTTTCAGGTCACCCGGCAGGAATCCGAGGTTTTCTCCGGCCTCCACAGCTGGACGTGTAAGAATGATACGCTTCACCTCTTTGTTCTTCAACGCTCTTACAGCCAGAGCTACTGCCGTATATGTCTTTCCTGTTCCGGCCGGACCAATGGCAATCATCAGGTCATTTTGATCAACAGCCTCAACCATCTTTTGCTGGTTGGGAGTCCGGGCCCGTATCAGCAACCCATTTCGCCCGTGGATAAGCACCTCCTTGTGATGCCCCTCCTTCTGCAAAGGTTTATCTCCATTATCAGCACTCAGCAGGTATGAAATATCCGCTTTTGTCAGCCTTCCGAAGTTTTCGTGATGGAGAATTAAAGTTGTGAATTTCTCCTCGAAATCCAGGAGAATGGACTTTTCGCCAATAGCCTTGACTTCATTGTCTCTGGCGACGATTTTCAGTTTCGGGTAGAAGTTTCGTACCTCCTCAAGGTTCTGATCATTGATGCCAAAAATCTCTAAGGGGTCAACCGACTCAATCCGGATTATTTTCTCGCTCATTGAAAAAATATATACCTTTGATTCACAAAAGTACGAATTATTCAATGTCTGTCATCACACTGACAAGTGACTGGGGATTGAAAGATCACTATCAGGGAGCTGTAAAAGGGGCGATTCTCAGCCAGATCCCTGAGGCTGTAATTGTCGATGTCTCCCACGACATTCCCCCGTTCGACCTCAACCAGGCTGCGTTCATCATTCGAAATTTTTACCGCAGCTTCCCTGAAGGGACTGTCCATATCATAGGCGTTAATACCGAAGCCTCTATTGAAAGTCCGCATACCGTTGTGTTTCACAATGGGCACTATTTTATCGGAGCTGATAATGGTATCTTCTCTCTCATCTTTGATGAAAAACCGGAAAAGATCGTTGAACTGGATATCATTCAGGATTCCGATTACTTCACATTCTCCACGCGTGATCTCTTTGTGAAAGCTGCGTGTCATATCATAGAAGGGAAACCAATTGATGAACTGGGTTCGGCTAAAAAAAAGGTGCTGACAAAGATGGCTTTCCAGCCGGTGATCCGCGATGGCCAGATCAAAGGAAAAGTGATTTATGTAGATCATTATGGGAATGCGTTCACAAATATCACCGAATCGGTGTTCAAAGCGACTGTTAACAACCGGAAATTTGTGATCACCTTCCGGTCACCCACATACCAGATCCGGGAAATCAGCAAATCTTACCAGGACGAACACGAAGGAGAGATGCTGGCGCTCTTCAGTACAAGCGGGTATCTTGAAATCGCTATTAACCAGGGCAATGCAAGCAGCCTGCTGGGACTCAAGCCGGATACCTCCGTTCTTATTGAAGTAGAATGATCCGGCCTCCGGCATCCAAATAAAATCTTAAATTTGCAGGTTCACTAAGGAAGCTGCATGTATACCCTTTTCAAAAAAGAACTCAACGGATTTCTGAACTCGCTGATCGGGTACATTGTGATCGTGGTCTTTCTGTTGATCATAGGATTATTCCTTTGGGTTTTTCCGTTACAGTTTAATATTTTCGATTTCGGGTATGCCAATGTTGACGGGCTTTTCATCCTGGGTCCTTTCATCTTTCTCTTTCTGATCCCAGCCATCACAATGCGATCCTTTGCCGATGAAAAGAGGAGTGGCACCCTGGAATTACTGATGACTCAACCGCTTACCGATTTACAGGTGATCCTGGCGAAATTCTTTGCCGGTATCGTACTGGTAATCTTCTCACTTATACCCACATTAATATATGTTTATACCGTTTACCGGCTGGGCTTACCCCAGGGAAACCTTGACCTGGGAAGTATCTGGGGATCATATATCGGATTGATCATGCTCGGCGGGGCCTTTGTTTCGATTGGGATATTCTCCTCCTCGCTGTCTGATAACCAGATTGTATCATTCATAATAGCGATCTTTCTCAGCTTCTTTTTCTATATAGGATTTGAGTTTATCTACACATTCATCCTTTCAGGCAGTGTAGGATTGCTGATTCAATCACTCGGATTAAATGCACATTACTCTTCGATGAGTAGGGGTGTGATCGATACCCGTGATCTGATCTATTTCGTTAGTGTGATGGCGTTGTTTATCATCCTGACAAAGTTGAGGCTGGAGAGCAGGAAGTGGTAAGGTAGTGAGGTAGCGAAAAGCGAAAAATGTCATTGCGAGGAACGTAGTGACGAAGCAAAGCGAAATGTGAAACGTGAATCGTAAGAAGAACATAAAACGCAACAATATTTTTCAGGTGATCCTGGCACTTGTGATCATCATTCTGATCAATATTATAGGTTCTTTTGTGTTTACGAGGATTGACCTGACAGCTGAAAAACGGTACACCCTCTCGCTCGTCACCAAAAATATGCTGAAAAATCTTGACGACGATGTCTTCTTTCGAGTCTATCTGGATGGAGACTTGCCTCCGGGTTTTCGCCGTTTGGCTAACGAAACACGGGAGATGCTCAATGAATTCAGAGCTTACAGCGATCACATCCACTTTGAGTTTATCAATCCTTCAGCCAGTCCCAATACGAAGGAGCGGAACGACACCTACCGGCTTCTTTCTGAGCAGGGTCTTCAACCAACTGATCTCAGGATTTCCAGTAAAGGGGAATCTTCTCAGCTTATTATTTTTCCGGGAACTATTGTAGTTTACCGGGGCCGTGAGGTTCCGGTCCAGTTACTGATGACACAGCTGGGGCAGGATCCGGAAAAGGTTTTGAACAACTCGATCCAGACGCTTGAATATAACCTGAGTAACGCGATTGATAAGTTGATCAATACAACCAAGCCACGCGTAGCGATCCTGGAAGGACAAGGGGAATTATCACAACCTGAAATGATCTATTTTGAAGAAGCGCTCTCCGAGTATTACAATGTTGAAAGGATCAATATCAATAGCCAGATCAACAGCCTGACGGTGAGACTGAAGACTGACTCTTCCGGGTCGCCCTTGGTGAATAAATATAAAGCATTAATTATTGCAGGTCCCGAGAGGCCATTTACCGAGAAGGACAAGTTTCTGATCGACCAGTTTATCATGCGGGGTGGACGGATATTGTGGATGATTGATCCGGTATTTGCTAAGATGGACAGCCTTCAGGAATTTGGTTCTACCATCGGATTAACCAACGACATCAATCTCGACGATATGCTTTTCAATTATGGAGTCAGGTTGAACAAGAACCTGGTGGTGGATCTGAATGCACTTCCAATTCCTATCAAAACAGGTCAGATGGGATCCCAGCCACGGTTTGATTTTTTCGAGTGGTACTTTTTCCCCCTGGCAACCCCGGCATCAAAACATCCGATTGTCAACGGACTGAATGCGATCAAGACCGAGTTTATCAGCAGTATTGATACGGTGGAGGCAAAAGGCGTAGAGAAAGTAATCCTGCTGGCTTCATCACCCTATTCCAGAACCGTGAATGCGCCCGCCTTAATCGACCTGGAGATTCTTCGCGAAGAACCTGATCCGCGAATGTACAGCAGTGGACCTCAGCATCTTGCCGTGCTGCTTGAGGGTGAATTCTCCTCCGCATATCTCTTTCGGTTACCTCCTGAGATAGAACAGAACCGGGAATTGGGATTTCGGAAGAAAAGCAAACCTAACCGAATGGTTGTCATTGCCGATGGAGATATCGCCAGGAACCAGTTTCATATCACACAGAAGTATCCCCTTCCCCTGGGTTTTGACCAATATACGGGACAAACATTCGGGAACAAGGATCTGTTACTGAACATCATGAACTACCTTTGCGACGATTCCGGGCTGATTTCGATCCGGTCACGGGAACTGCAATTGAGGCAGCTGGATCCCACAAAAGTGATTGCTCAGCGAACCCTGTGGCAGATTCTGAACATCGTATTACCCATATTGCTGGTTGCTGGTTTTGGCCTGGTTAAATTCTATCTACGTAAGCAAAAATATGCAAGAAAAAAATGAAGAAAAACCGAATCATCATTAGCATCGTCATTATCCTGGCCCTGGTGGCTGTCGTCCTGATCTTTACTCAATCGAATAAAACCTTCCAGGGTGCATTGAGCGAATTTGCTATACAGGACACTGCAACAGTGACCAAGCTCTTTATGGCTGATAAAAACAACAATACTGTAACTCTTACCCGGAAGGCAGACGGTCAATGGATTGTCAACAATAACTATCCCGCCTCCAGACAAAACATCGATATGCTTTTGCAGACGATGCACACATTGGCGGTGAAAGAACCTGTGTCACTGGCTGCACATAACAGCGTGATCAGGGAACTCTCAGTCAATTCAGTGAAGGTTGAGATCTACCAGAAGGTATACCGGATTGATCTATTTAACACCATCAGGTGGTTCCCTCACGAGAAACTGACGAAAGTCTATTATGTTGGCGGTGCCACCCAGAACAACAGGGGAACATATATGCTGATGGAGAATTCAAGCACACCATTTGTCACCTTTATCCCAGGATTCAGGGGGTATGTCTCCCCGCGTTATATGCCAATGGTGAATGTATGGAGAGATTATAAGGTGTTCCGGAAGAGTCTGCCGGAAATCGCTGCTGTTCAGGTAGAGGTCCCAGGTAAAGAGAATGAGTCATTTGTTATCACGAACAACGGAAACACCTCCATATCACTATACAGTTATCCGGAGAATCAACCTATACCTGATTTTGATACCCTGGCGGCATTAAACTTTCTTACCGGTTTTCGTAACCTGAATTTTGAATCCATCCAGAGCAACATGGATCCGTTGAAAAAAGACTCTATTCTGTCATCCAGTCCGTTCATGATCATTACACTGACGGATACCAGTGGAGTCAGCAACACTGTAAAAACGTATTTCAAAGAGGGGTATGGGGATGTTGACATGGATGGGAACATTATTCCTTATGACCTTGACAGGCTTTGGGCTCTCGTTAATGATGGAGAGGATTTCGTATTGATTCAGTACTTCTCGTTCGATAAGGTATTACGGCCGAGGTCATTTTTTTTGAAGGAATTTCCCGGGAGCCATTAAGGAATCCACAATAATTGAAGACACAGGATGATTGATCTCTTTGCTCACCGATCCAAATTCCTAACCAACACATTGAAACTGGTTGTAGGTGCAGGTATAGGACAAGCAATAACACTGATCATCGCGCCAATACTAACACGCCTCTATACACCCTCTGAGTTTGGTATTTACACCTTTTTTATCTCCATTGTAGGGGGATTTGCACTCATAGCAACGTTGCGATATGAGATGGCGATCATTCTTCAGAGAGATGAAAAACAGGCCGTTAACATGGCGTCCCTTTCTCTTCTCATAAGTTTTTGTATTTGTTGTTTCCTGTTGCTGTTAGTTACCACAGGGGCGCTTTTTTTACCAGATAGCTTAGGGACCGGGGTGATGAAACAATGGTTGTTCCTGTTACCTTTCCTTGTGCTGTTAATCGGAATTGGAAATATTTTCCAAAATTGGTTTAACAGGGGAAGCAGATATCCAATACTAGCAATCGGGAAGGTGATAAACTCGGCAGGGAACAATGGCGGGATGCTTATTTTAGGTCTGATTGGAGCAGGTGTCTGGGGTTTGCTTGGCGGATATATGATCGGGTACTTTCTTTTTGCATTGTTTTTTCTGATCGTTTTTTTATATTCTGATAGAGCTTCTCTAAAAAATATCAACTTCTCTTTATTCTCTTCTCTTGCCAAGCGACACAGGGATTTGCCTTTATCAAACTCACCCCAGGCAATTGGTGAAATGGTGCAAACCTACGGGATTGTATACCTGGCTCAAATTTTTTTTACATCATCAATAATCGGTTGGTTCTCATTATCGATGCGTGTCCTTCAGGCTCCGTTGATGCTGATTGGCTCCTCTTTATCACAGGTTTTGTATAAAGATGCTTCAGAGCAATACCGGTCGACCGGGCAGATCAAAGGTCTTGTATGGAAAACTGTTAAACTCAGCTCATTGATAGCCCTGCCGGTCTTATTGGTTCTTGTGATAGCTGGCCCCTGGTTATTTGGTATGATTTTCGGAGAGACCTGGAGGGAGTCTGGAATCTATGCACGGATTTTAGCTCCCTGGATGTTCTTCGATTTCATTCGATATTCAATTGCACAAATCCCATTGATACTTCGCAAAACACGATCTATGTTTTATATATCTATTGTGGGGAATTTATTTATGGTAATTTCGATGTGTCTGGGTGGGATAGTTTTCCAGGACATATTGATCGGATTTACGATTCTTTCAGTACTGATGAGCATATACTCGATCGGAGTCATTCTGTGGATACTATCACTCACTAAACCAATCCGGCGATGATAATGACAAATCCTGACAAATCAGCAATATTAGAGATGATACTGAAGATGGAGAGGGTAGTGATTGAATTGGGGTGTGGAATGAACAAAAAGAATCCCGATGCCATTGGCATAGACAGGGTAGATCTTCCAGGTGTGGATATCGTTTGTGATCTGGAAGATGGATTGCCATTCCTTCCTGATCAATGTGCGGATGTCGTGTTTTCTTCTCACTTTCTTGAACATGTATCAAACATTGAATTGTTGATGTCTGAGTCTTTTCGGGTTCTTAAAAAAGGAGGGGTGATGAAGGGGCATGTGCCTCATTTTTCCAATCCCTATTATTACAGCGATTATACCCATAAAACAACCTTTGGACTCTATACTTTGTGTTATTTTTCCCGGGAAAGTCCCTTTAAAAGAAGAATCCCATCCCATTATAATTCACTTGATTTCAAGATCAAAAAAATAAAAATTATCTTTTACTCACCTTTTTTAATCCAAAATGTATTCCGAAAGATACAAACCTGGCTGTTTAATTCTTGCCGGTTGATGCAGGAGTGGTATGAAGGGGGGCTTTGTTACCTTTTTCCTGCTTATGAACTGGAGTTTGAACTTGAAAAGATTTAGACAGTATGGAAAACCTGAAATTAGAAAAAGATTTCAGTATCATCATTGTGAACTTCAACTCCGGTGAGTTATTGAAGAACTGCTTGGATTCCATCTTCCATCATATTCATGGCTCCTGTCAAGTGATTGTATATGACAACGCCTCTTCTGACGACTCTTTTCTTAACGTGCAGAATATCTACCCTGATTCCCTATCACTGACTCTTATCAATGGAGATCAAAACCTGGGATTTTCGAAGGCAAACAACAAAGCGGTAGAGCAATCGTGTGGCAGATTCCTTCACTTTCTAAATCCCGATGTAATTGTCAACAGTGAACTTAATAAAGATTATCAGAGAATCAGCAGAACCAGCATTCAAGGTATTTGGGTGACCAGTTTAGTTGACCAGGAAGGAAGGCTATTGAAGAACAAATACCTCATCCCGCGCTTAAAAAATTTCATAAACCGATTGGCAAATAGAAATGATCTGGCCTACTGGAACACAGGAGCTAGCGTATTAATGAACCGATCAATATTTGATCAATTAGGAGGCTGGTCGGAGGATACTTTTATGTATGCAGAGGATATGGAACTCTTTTATCAGGCCTATCTTCGAAATATTCAGGTTCATTATCTTGATACACGGATTATGCATATCGGAAAGGGATCTTCGAAACACAAATGGAATGAACGCGAACGAGCTCAAATGATTGAGAGATCGTTCTTACAGTTTTTTACCAGGCGCGGGGCAGCTTGGGAATATTATATTATTCGTCCGATTCTTTTGCTTTACATCCTTGTGAACGAACCACATCGGTTTGGATTGCAACTCTCTGTTTTTTTTCAACATTGTTTTAAACGCACCAAATGAGAGTTTTACTACTGTCAGATGTGAATTCCACTCACACTCAGAAGTGGGCTGTATCTTTGAAAAATGCTGGGGTAGTTTCCGGTCTATTCAGTATCACGGAGCCGAAAGTACCTTGGTGTGATGATCATGGAATCCCGCTTTTTTTATCTAGATGGCAGCAATGGGACACATTGTTGCCTGCTGTTTTTACAAAAACATTATACCTGATGCGACTTCCTTCCCTTCGGAGAGCCATCAAAGACTTTCGTCCTGACATTATTCACACACACTATGCCTCCAGCTACGGTTTTCTTGGTGCCCTCTCCGGGTTTCATCCTTTCGTCTTATCCGTTTGGGGTACAGATATATTTGATTTCCCTAACATCTCTTCTGTCCATAAGATGATTATCAAATTCAACCTTGCAAAGGCTGACAAAATATTATCCACAAGTCATGTAATGGCAAGGGAAACAGAAAAATATACTAACAAGGAAATTGAAGTAACTCCGTTTGGCGTTGACCTTGCTCATTTTAAATTACGAACTGTCGATTCTATATTTGATAATGATGCTGTCGTCATCGGCACGGTGAAAACGTTGGAACCAAAATATGGAATCCGTGATCTTCTTAAAGCCTTTAAAATTGTTAAGGAAAACAACCAGAATTTGCCATTGAAACTCTTGGTTGTTGGCGGTGGACCAGAAGAAAAAGAGCTTAAGAAATTAGCCAAAGATCTCTCTATCCATGACGATACTGTTTTCACAGGAAGTATCAGGCCCATTGAAGTATCCGAATATTATAATATGATATCCATCTTTGTTGCGTTATCAATAAAAGAAAGTTTTGGTGTAGCAATTGTTGAGGCTCAGGCAACGGAGAAGCCAGTGGTAGTTTCAAATAGTGGAGGTCTCCCGGAAGTTGTAGAGGATGGCGTGACTGGTATTGTAGTTGAGTCCAAAAATCCTGATGCTGCAGCAAAAGCAATAGAATACCTTGTTCATAACAGAGCGTTAGGTGAGAAAATGGGCAAATTGGGCAGAAAAAGGGTAAAGCAAATCTACGATTGGAAAAACAATGTTGAACAGATGGTTGATATATATAACAGGATATTGAGATCCTTGTCAAAAGTTTAGAACGAATGTCTGATCAGCGGATTTCTATCGTCATTCCATGTCGAAATGAGGAACAATATATCGGAAGATGTTTGCAGTCGATCATTAACATGGATTATCCACTTCAACTGCTTGAGGTGTTTGTTTGTGATGGAATGAGTAATGATGGGACTCAAAAGATCGTGAATGAGTTTACCCGGGAATATCCCATTATTCATCAATTAGTCAATCACCGGCAAACAACCCCACAGGCTCTTAATCTGGGGATAAAACATGCTTCCGGTGATATCATTGTCATCCTGGGGGCTCATTCTGAGTTGCTTCCCGATTACCTGACTCGCTGCCTGGAGAGCCTCCATGCCCATCCGGAAGCGGGAGGCGTAGGGGGGATTTTAGACAATCAGTTTACGAATCCAGTATCAGAGCTAATCGGGTATGCCATGTCGTCCTCTTTTGGTGTTGGAGATGCCTACTTCAGGACAGGTATGAAAGAGGGATATACCGATACAGTGGTCTTTGGCGCATACCGGAAAGAGGTGTTTGAGAAGGTCGGACTCTTTGATGAGACCTTGGTGAGGAATCAAGATGATGAGTTCAATTTCAGAGTACTTCAACATGGGTATAAACTCTGGCTTGATAAATCTGTAGTTTCAAAATACCATGTCAGGAGTTCATTTGGCAAGCTTTTCAAACAATATTTTCAATATGGCCTCTGGAAAGTTTATGTAAATAAGAAACACCGCACCATCACCACAAGCAGACAACTAGTCCCATTTCTGTTTATACTTTTCCTCGCAGTAGGGGCGATCGCATCTTGCTTCAACCAATGGATCCTGACAGGGTATCTAAGTGTGATTGGTCTCTACTTTATCCTGGCGTCGATAGTCTCTTTTAGCCTGGTTCACCAAATCAGCAAAATTCCGGGCCTTATCGTGATTTTCTTTGTCCTGCATATGAGTTACGGATTAGGATATCTTTCTGGAGTAATTAAATTTCTATTTTTGGGATATGGATCTGAGAGAAACTAGTGAAAGAGACATCAGTAAAACGCGTAAGATTACCTGGGGAGTAATCTGGAACTGGATCGCCCTTTTTCACAGGGTTGTTTACATCCTGCTTTTTCTTGCACTGGGATTTGCTATCCCGATCAAAAACCGCACCGCTACCTGGGTGATTGGATTTCTGGTGATTAACTGGGCTGCTGAATTGCGTTTCTGGGCAAAGCTGAAAAGGATCGTGAAGGAGAGACACAGGCAGAATCTGCTTCTTTTTACAGGGCTGTATTTTGTCTATCTGATGGGTCTGCTCTATACGAATAACATGGAGTATGCAAGATTTGACATCCAGGTGAAACTCTCGCTGCTGGTCTTTCCTATATTATTTGCCACTATCGATGGGTGGATTTTTTCATTTCTTCGGATTAACTATATTTTTCTAACGTATATTGCAGGTTGCCTGGCAGCCACAATCGTATGCCTGACGAGCGCAATGATCCGGTATGGAGATACCTGTGATTCCGGCGTATTTTTTTATATACAACTCTCCCTTTTTCATCATCCCGGTTACCTGGCTATGTTTGTCAATTTTGCAATTGTTCTGATAGTCTTTCTGACCTACGATAATTTTCATCTGTTTAAAAGGTGGCAACTCCTACTCATCAC
The DNA here is from genome assembly GCA_964616825.1 of uncultured Prolixibacteraceae bacterium. GTDB lineage: Bacteria > Bacteroidota > Bacteroidia > Bacteroidales > FEN-979 > QYOJ01. The sequence goes on along the minus strand of CAZTSX010000007.1, from coordinate 61,462 downwards.
GTTGCTTCTGGTCTTCTTTAATTTGATGGTTGTCCTGTTGTCATCCAAAATGGGCATCATCAGCCTGATTGTGATCTACCTGTTGATGGCGTTCATATTTTTTTATCGGCAATCGTCGCCAAAAAAAGCTATTTATCCGTTGTTAATGCTGTCCACAGTAGTCCTGTTCATATGGTTATTCCCTCAAACAATGGAGCGATTGGAAACAACCACAAAAACTGTAAAGAATATTGAGGCAATTCGACCAGATATGAAAGAATCAACGGGATCAAGGATACTGGTCTGGCAGTCCGGGTGGCAGATCATTCAGGAGCATCCTTTCTTTGGAGTAGGAACCGGTGATGTGAAGGATGCGTTACTTGAGGAGTACTCCCACAAGGGGATCAAATATGCCTATTCCCGAAGATTGAATGCCCATAACCAATACCTGCAAACCTATCTTTCTGTTGGATTGATCGGATTTCTCGTTCTTGTCGCAATGCTGGTCTGGCCGGGGATTCTTGCGTTCCGCAGGAAGAACTACATCTACTTCTTCTTCATCCTGCTTGTCAGCATGAATATTCTGGTGGAGTCGATGTTCGAGTGTCAGGCAGGAATCGTCTTCTACGCCTTTTTTAATGCCGTGCTTTTCTGGTATTCTTCCATTGATAAACCGAAGGAGCAAGTCTCGAATAAAATAAAGAAGGCTGCCTGAAAACAGGCAGCCTTCTTATCAAATCAGAATAGAATATTGGCAGTTAAACGAGTCCTTGAGCTAACATAGCATCGGCAACTTTCACGAAACCGCCGATGTTGGCACCCTTAACGTAGTTGATAAAGCCATCGGATTCGGTGCCGAATTTCACACAGGCTTTATGGATGTTGATCATGATTTCGTGAAGTTTGCTGTCAACCTCTTCTCTTGTCCATGACAACCGCATTGAATTTTGAGACATCTCAAGACCAGATGTGGCAACACCACCTGCATTGGCAGCTTTTCCTGGGCCATAAAGAATTTTCTTGTTTATATATACTTCGATAGCTTCCGGTGTGGAAGGCATATTGGCTCCTTCAGAGACACAGAAACAACCGTTCTTGATCAGCAATTCAGCTTCTTCGCCATTGACTTCATTCTCGGTAGCACTAGGAAGAGCAATATCGCACTTCACGTCCCATGGCCTCATGCCCGGGAAGAATTGGGCTTCAGGATATTTGTCGCAATACTCCTTGATCCGTCCACGTTTTACATTCTTCAGATTCATGACAAAAGCAAGCTTCTCACCATCGATACCTTTCGGATCGTGAATGTAACCCTGGGAATCGGAGAGTGTAACAACTTTTCCGCCGAGTTCAGTAGCTTTTTGTGTAGCATACTGAGCTACGTTACCTGAACCTGAAACAGTACAGATTTTCCCTTTGAAGTCCATTCCACGAGTCTTCAGCATCTCTTCGGCAAAATAAACCTGTCCGTAACCTGTAGCTTCCGGACGGATCAGACTTCCACCCCAGTCGATACCTTTACCGGTAAATACACCGGTGAATTCATTTCTCAATTTTTTGTACTGACCAAACATGAAGCCGATTTCACGACCCCCAACGCCGATGTCACCGGCTGGTATGTCTGTATTTGCGCCAATATGACGGAAGAGTTCATTCATGAAGCTATAGCAGAATTTCATCACTTCATTATCGGATTTTCCTTTGGGATCAAAATCACTTCCCCCTTTACCACCACCCATTGGAAGGGTAGTCAAACTATTTTTGAACACCTGCTCAAAAGCCAGAAACTTCAGGATGCCCAGGTTCACAGTCGGGTGAAAACGCATGCCTCCTTTGTATGGGCCAATGGCGCTGTTCATCTCAATCCGGAAACCCCGGTTGACCTGTGGCTCACCCTTGTCGTCCAGCCATGGAACACGGAATAAAATGACTCTTTCCGGCTCAGCGATCCGTTCAAGAATCTTAGTCGTTTTGTACTTTGGATTCTCTTCAATGAAAGGAATCAGTGTTTCGGCAACTTCCAGTACAGCCTGATGAAACTCAGTTTCAGCTGGATTCTTGGCTATAATCTTAGCCATGAACTCATCTACCTGTTGTTGAAATGCATTGGTTGTCATAGAAAAATGTTTTAGTTAAATGATTCATTGTGAAATTCGTCACAATATTAAAGAAAAGATTTCTAAAAAAACTAAATTTTTATCTTTTTTTATCTTATCATGTGCTATAACTCAATCACTTACGAGAATTACGTAAAGAAACATCCGAAGATTACCTATACCCCTATCAGTAATACACTTACAAGCTGTCATTTCTACTTATTATTTCTCTGTCACGAAACTTTGTGCTAATTTTGACAGCTTATTCATTTCAGGTATGCCTGGGAAAGAGAACAGAAAACGGAACAGCAAAACTCATGTTGATAAAGCTGACTTTAATAAGCTCCTTTACGATAATCGTGAACGACTAAAGGAACTGGCAGCTATCAATGAAACGACTGCAATTATTAAAAAGGGAAAGCCTGTTTCAGATACCCTTCAAAAGATCTGTAAGATTCTGCCGAAAGCCTGGCAATATCCCAGATATACTGTTGCTCGGATACGAATCGATGAGATGGAGTTTGTCAGTGACCAGTTCGTTGAGACGGAGTGGAAGCAAGAGCAGGTTTTTACTACAATTGATAACCTGGTTTGCTCAATTGAGATCTTTTACACGAAAAAATTCGCGGAAGCCGACCAAGGTCCTTTTCTGAAGGAAGAGCAAAGCCTGCTCAATACCCTTAGCAGCCTGATTGAGGGATATCTGAATGCCATGAAAGGTCGGGAAGGCAGGTATGTCACAAGGGAACATCTGAAAGAACTCGATGCGATCAATCAGACTACAAACATCCTTCGTACGGGAACCTCGCCTGAAGAGTCTCTGCGTCAAATATGCCTGATACTTCCACGTGCATGGCAATATCCGGAGTTTACTGCCAGCAGAATAAGATATGGAAACATAGTTGTGCAGACTCCGAATTTTCGCGAAACACAATGGCAGCAGGTTCAGAAATTTGAGACCATTGATAACCAGGAAGGATTTATTGATATCTGTTATTTGAAAGGATTTCCGGAAGCTTCTGAAGGGCCTTTTCTTGAAGAGGAGAGGGTACTGATCGTCAACTTGGCTAATCTCATTTCAGGATATTTAAACTCCATCAAAGGAAAAGCGATCCTGAAAAAAAGGGCAACAACGAGCCAGGAACAGGAAACCTCCAGTCGCCACTTGTTGCAGTCATTTCTCAACCGAACGAATGCCAACAGGGATCTTTACCACGACTTAATGCCGTTCAAGGTTCGTGAAATCCTGCTTGTGGCTAATCTGTACGATGCTTACAGCATTGAAAAGGAGGGTCGCTTTTCAGAACATGTGCTGGGTGAGTATTATCAATTGAGCCTGAGCACAATGCCTCGTATTACAGGGGTTTCTTCAAAAGAAGAAGTCATGGAACAGTTGAATGCCAAGCACTATGACCTGGTGATTATTATGCTTGGTGTCGACAAGGAATTTCCGGTTGAGCTTAGCAAGCAGGTTAAGGCTGCATTTCAATACATCCCTGTATTTCTACTCTTAAACAGCAACATCGACGTCGCCCTTTTCGAAGAGGAGCCAGAACGGCTAAACTGGATAGATCGCATCTTCATCTGGAACGGGGATACCCGGATCTTTTTTGCCATGATCAATTACCTGGAAGATAAGATCAATATAGAGAATGATACCAAACTTGGGATGGTCAGGGTAATTCTGCTGGTTGAAGATTCGCCGCAATATTACTCGCTCTACCTCCCTATGCTCTACAACATTGTTTTGGAGCAGACGAAGCATATCATTGAAGATGTCACTACGGATGAGTTGTACCGTATTCTCCGATTGAAAGCCCGCCCAAAAATCTTACTTGCTTCCACCTATGAGGAGGCTATATATATCTTTCATAAGTACAACGAATTTATCCTCTGCCTGATCTCTGACGTCAAGTTTAAGAAGGACGGAAAGCTCAATGATAATGCCGGATTCACTCTTGTCAACCAAATTCGCAAAGAGTCCCGTGATCTCCCGATCGTTCTGCAGTCGTTCGACGATTCAAACACCTCCTGGGCGGATGATATGAAGACTGCTTTCATCAACAAAAATTCAGACACCCTGCTAGCCGATTTCAGAAGTTTCATAACCCGCTACCTTGGTTTTGGGAACTTTATCTACCGCGACAAAGAAGGAAAGCAAATTGATCAGGCCAGGTCGCTGAAAGAGTTTGAAGACAAATTAAAAACGATACCGGAGGAGTCACTTCTTTTCCATGCCCACAAAGATCACTTCTCCCTTTGGTTGATGGCACGGAGTGAAATCCAGGCAGCAAAGATCCTGAATCCCGCCAAAGTCGCTGATTTTAAAGATGCTGCCAGTTTGCGCGAGTATCTGGTCTCGGTGATCTCGCATTTCAGGAACGAACAGGATAAGGGTAAAGTAATCCCATTTGAGGAATCGGCTATCACTGATGCTACTAATATCCTTAGCCTGACGGAAGGTACTCTTGGGGGCAAAGGACGAGGTCTTGCCTTTAGTAACACAGTTATATATAACTACGACTTCTCCCACCATATTCCTAATATAAATATCCAGACACCGGTCACCTCGATAATCGGAACAGATGAGTTTGATTTTTTCATGGACCGGAATCAATTGCGTGAAAAAGTGATGTTGGAGACCGATTATCAAAAGCTAAAGAGATGGTTTATCGAAGGGAAGCAGTCTGAAGCCTTAATCAGTAAATTAAAACTGATCATCAAGCACATCAACAAACCCCTGGCAATCCGTTCTTCCGGATTATTTGAAGATTCCCTGAACCAGCCTTTCGCCGGTATCTTTGAAACCTACATGATCCCCAATAACCATCCCGATCCGAGTGTTCGCCTTGAACAGTTAAAAAATGCAATCAAACTGGTATATGCATCGATATATTCTCCAACAGCGAAAAAATATTTTGAAGCTGTGCATTACCGGATTGACCAGGAAAAAATGGCTGTTGTGATTCAGGAGGTGGTAGGAAACCAACATGAGGATGTTTTCTATCCGCATATCAGTGGTGTTGCTCATTCATACAACTATTATCCCTATGGACACATGAAACCGGAAGAGGGGGTTGCTGTAATTGCACTTGGACTTGGCCAGTATGTTGTTGAAGGTGAGAAAACATTCCGCTTTTCACCTCAGTATCCAAATCTGGAGATCAGTTCCGCACATACTCAATTAAAACGGAGTCAGGTTCGTTTTTATGCTGTTGATTTGAAGAAAGAGGACCTGAACCTCCTTGATGGTGAAGAAGCCGGATTGAGGACCCTGGATATCGACGAAGCTGAACATCATGGCTCTATCAACCATATTGCATCGGTTTTTAGTACTGATGATAACCAGATCATACCCGGACTGACGAAAGCCGGCCCGCGGGTGATCAATTTTGCCGACATCCTGAAATATAATTATATTCCACTTGCTAAAACCATCGAAGTCGTTCTTGATGTGGTGAAAGAGGCGCTGGGTTCACCGGTTGAGATCGAGTTTGCAGTAGACCTGACCAAGGATCAGCATGGCAGAGCCACGTTTTATCTCCTCCAGGTTAAGCCGATGATCGGGAATACCAAGGATTACAGGATCAACATGAAAAAGATCCGGAAGGAGCAAATTTTACTCTTTTCAGAGCGCGAGATGGGTAATGGTATCATCGATAACATCTATGATGTCGTCTATGTTGATCCCGACACATTTGACAAATCTCAAACCGTTGCAATGGCTGATGAGATAGAGAAGATCAATGCCGATATGATCAGCCGGAACAAAAAGTATATTTTGATCGGACCGGGACGGTGGGGGACCAGGGACCGGTGGATAGGGATCCCGGTTACATGGCCTCAAATATCCAATGCCAGGGTGATTGTGGAGACCAGCCTGGAAGGTTTTCCGCTGGATGCCTCATCCGGATCGCATTTCTTTCATAATGTTACATCCATGAATGTCGGGTATCTGTGCGTCCAGCCTGAGATCTCAAAAAGCTTTATCAGGTACGATATTCTTAAACAACAAAACCACACTTACGAATATAACTATTTTACTGTCTCCTCTTTTGTAAAACCACTTGTCGTAAGAATGGATGGAAGAAAACGAATTTCTGTGATTACATGGGGTGGATAATCCAATCTGTAAGATATTTTATTGTAATTTTGCAACTCCTGAGATGTTACCAGAATAAAGAAAAGTGAGCAGGCCATGTATGATTTTATTACCCTTATTGTTAACTGTCCATACTGCAATACCTCCCTCATTGATGATCAAGAACTTGTAGATAAGAAGCCCAGTATAAAACTGGGAATAAAGGCCAAGAAACAAACTTCATTCATTTTTCTGAGTTCTATTTGGGGGAGTTATAATTACCGGTGTAGTATTCCACTCTCCCCTGATCTGATTGCACAGTTTTCATGTCCACACTGTAAGACTGAGATCACATCTGAAAATGCATGTTCTATTTGTAGCGCCCCACTGGTTCCGTTTATCCTGGATATGGGAGGAAGGGTCAGTATCTGTTCAAGAAGCGGGTGTAGAAATCATTTTGTAGAATTCGATGATGTTTCCCTGGCATTGAGTAAATTATATCAGGATTACGGGTTAGCCGGAAAATACACCAATGAGCATCGGAAAACCATGGCAACAAAACCGGCTCCTCCTGCTGCAGAAAAAGATGAGAAGAAAGAGATGATCGAATCCGGAGCCTTCCTGTTGTCCTACTGCCCCCACTGCCTTAAAAGCCTGATCGAACACGATATCCTGAAGCTAAATATCACAACCGATGGGAAATCAGGTATTCTGATCTTGAGTCCTTATATGAATGTATTTACCTCAGAATCAACAGTGTATCTTCAGGAAGATAAGCCGGTGACTGATATTTCCTGCCCACATTGTGACACCAGTTTGATTTCAGCAAACAAGGCATGTGAAGAGTGTGGTTCACCCATCGCAAGAATATTTATCAGTGCCAGAACAAAAATGATTAATTTCTATCTTTGCTCGAAAAAAGGCTGCAAATGGCATGGATTGAGTGATGAAGACCTTCAGGATATCAAACTGGAGGATAGCTTGGAATGGTAACAATTAACTAAATATACTATGTTTCAGATAAGCAGAAAACAAGAGTTAGCTAAAGGTACTATTGTACGATTTGACATTATTGCTCCGAAAATTGCAAAAAAAGCGCAGGCAGGACAATTTATTATCTTACGAGTAAACGAAACCGGTGAACGCATTCCGATGACTATTGCTGATAAAGATGAGTTCGCAGGGATTATTACGATCATCTTTCAGGTGGTAGGAAAAACTACTGCATTGATGCGCTCATTGAATGAGGGCGATTTTATCCGGGATATTGCTGGTCCGCTCGGACGACCTGCAGAAGTTGAGAAGATAGGAACCGTTGTGATGGTTGGAGGAGGTACCGGTGTGGCCATTTTGCATCATGTCGCCAAAGCGTTCAAGGAAGCCGGCAATTATGTGATCAGCATTATCGGAGCCAGGGATAAGGACCTGGTCATACTGGAGAAAGAGATGGAAATGATCAGTGATGAATTGGTGGTGACAACCGATGACGGAAGCTATGGCACCCGGGGATTTGTGACACAGCCGCTTGAAAAATATCTCCAGGAACGAAATGACATCAAGTTGGTCTATGCAATTGGACCTCTGATCATGATGAAAACAGTTTGTGGCCTTACAAAGAAGTTTGACACACCCACAATCGTCAGCCTGAATCCCATTATGATTGATGGAACAGGGATGTGTGGGGGATGCCGTGTCACCATTGATGATAAAGTGAAGTTTGCCTGTGTGGACGGACCTGACTTTGATGGACACCAGGTGAATTTTGATGAACTGATGAAACGTAACTCCATCTATCTAAAGGAAGAGAAAGATTGTTTGTTGTTTTCGATCCATTAAACCCATACTACTATGAATGAGCAAGATGTAAAGTACTTAAAGTACAAAACCTTTCTAAACACCTACTGCCCGCATTGCAACCAAAGCTTTAATGTTGAAGATAAAGAGGCCCAAACTATCATCGTTGATGCTAGCTATAACGGTTCCGATTTTCAGCTTAAACTTAGCCCATACCTTGATGTATTTGAGGTTGCATCATCAATTCCGATCGAAGAAGGGAAGATTCTAACCGGACTTGCATGTCCGTTTTGCAAAACCAACCTTGTCATACCTGAAAAGAAATGTGGCGAATGTGGATCATCACTGGGAGAGATAACGATCTCCAGCTATTCAAAGTTGATTCCCTTTTACATCTGCATGAAATACGGCTGTGAGTGGCATGGCCTGACCAGGGCAGATGAACGAAAAATCAAACTAAAAATACCCCGCCAGGAGATGCCTGCTCAGGATCAGAAGCTAAGAACAGCAAATTACCAGGAGGTCCCTTATGGCTATACTTCTGAACTGGCGTTGTTGGAAGCCGGCCGTTGCCTGCAATGTAAAAAACCGAAATGTGTCGATGGATGTCCGGTTAATATAGATATCCCTGAGTTTATCAGGTTGATTGCTGAAGAGAAGTTTGACGAATCCATCAAGAAAGTAAAGGAGCGAAATGTACTGCCTGCTATTTGTGGCCGTGTATGTCCGCAGGAAAACCAATGTGAGGAGATCTGTATCGTTGGCATCAAGGATACGCCGGTCGCGATTGGTAACCTGGAGCGTTTTGTGGCAGACTGGGAACGGAAGATGGACCTGGTAAGCATCCCGGTGATCAAGAAAAAACAGGGAAAAAGAATCGCTGTTGTAGGCTCAGGACCAGCCGGCCTGACCGTTGCAGCCGACTTGCAACTCCTCGGATATGCCGTGACGATCTTTGAAGCATTTCATGAAACGGGTGGCGTACTTACATATGGAATCCCGGAGTTCAGGCTTCCAAAATCCATTGTGCAGTTTGAGATCAATTACCTGAAAGAGATGGGTGTCAGGATCGAACTGAACCAGGTTATCGGAAAGATCAATACGGTTGACGAGTTACTCGAGCACTTCGATGCAGTTTTCATTGCGGTGGGAGCCGGTTTGCCCAAGTTTATGCACATTGAAGGGGAGAGCCTGGGGAATGTCTTCTCCGCAAATGAATATCTAACCCGGATGAACCTGATGAAAGCTTATAGATTCCCGGAATATGATACACCGAAACCGAAAGGGAACCGTGTCGCTGTCATTGGAGGAGGGAATGTAGCCATGGATTGTGCCAGAACGGCCATCCGAACCGGTTCAACTGAAGTCACCATCGTCTACCGCAGATCAAGAACCGAGCTGCCTGCACGTCATGAAGAGGTGATTCATGCAGAGGAAGAAGGAGTGAAATTCCGGTTGCTCACCTATCCAATCAGATTTCTCGGAACAGATGTCAATACGCTCAAAGCAATGGAGTGTATCGAAATGAAACTCGGAGAACCGGATGATTCCGGCCGAAGAAGACCGGTTCCGATTGAAGGATCAAACTTTGTATTAGATGTCGATCTGGCAGTGGTGGCTATTGGTAACGATGCCAATCCGATCATATTCCAGACCGCTCCGGATATAGAGCTTAATAAGTGGGGAAATATTGTTGTAGATCCAAAAACAAACGAAACCTCAAAAGAGTTTGTCTATGCTGGCGGCGACATTGTAACAGGTTCCGCTACTGTGATTGAAGCCATGGGCGCCGGAAGAATTGCTGCCAACGCAATTCACAAGAAACTGTCGAAAATGAAAACCAGGCGGAAAGATTGATACAGGGGACAGGGAATCAGACTCAAACATCGAAACAAATTACTCCATGCACATCTTGATAACCAGGACCTGGCATGAATAAAGGTCGTTACTCTAATAAGATTATTTAATGCGCATTCCACGATTACAAGCGAAAACGGAGAAGAAGGAATCCATTGACGTAGATCTCGTACTTCTTGATCCGTTGATTGAAAAGTATATCGGAAAAAAGGGAAATGTGATCCCACTATTGCAGGGGGCTCAGGATATTTATGGTTTTATCCCTGAAGCTGTTTTTACAAAGATCTCCGTCAAAACGGGAATCCCTCTCAGTGATATGTATGGCGTTGCTACCTTCTATGCACAGTTCCGGTTGAACCCTGTTGGTAAACACATAGTCAAGGTATGCCACGGTACTGCTTGTCACGTGCAAAACGCGAACGAACTCACCGAATCCCTCGAGGAGGCGATGAAGATCAAAGACGGAGAGACCACAGACGACAGGCTATTTACCCTGGAGTCGGTAGCTTGTCTGGGCTGTTGCTCCCTGGCCCCGGTGATGATGGTCGGTGATCAGACCTATGGCAAATTAACAGGCAATCAGGCTGTGAAAGTGATAAAAAATATAAGGCTGGCAGAAAAAAACTAACCTAACGAAATCAACATGAACACTACCGTCACCGTCGGACTTGGAAGCTGTGGAATCGCCGCCGGCGCGAATAAGACATATGAGAAGATCAAAGCGTTGAAGCAGTCGGATAATCTGGATTTTAACCTCCGGAAAACCAGCTGCATCGGGATGTGTTACAGGGAACCTCTGGTAGAGATTGTAGACAATACCGGAACTTATTTGTATGGTGACATTACTGAAGAGCAGGCGATTGAAGTTATAGAAAAACACATCAATCAACAGGATCCTGTTCGTGATTATATCGTTTACTCCGATCTCTTTGATGGATCGGAAAATAAATTTATTTCGGCGCAGGTAAAGATCGTGTTGAGAAATTGCGGATACATTGATCCCGAATCTATCGAAGAGTATGAAGCCCGGAAAGGATACAAAGCTGTTCAGAAGATTGCCGATGAGAAGATCCCTCCCGATCTGGTCATCGAAACAATCCTCAAATCAGGACTTCGGGGCCGGGGTGGAGGTGGATTCCCTACAGGGATGAAATGGAAATTTGCCCGGGGGTATAAGTCGAAAGAAAAATATATCATCTGTAATGCAGACGAAGGCGATCCCGGGGCTTTCATGGATCGCAGCATTTTGGAAGGGGATCCTCATTCCGTCATTGAAGGGATGATCATTGCCGCCTATTCCATTGATGCGACTGGTGGTGTGATCTATTGCCGTGCTGAATATCCCCTTGCGATCAAACGACTTAATATTGCCCTTGATCAGGCCCGTGATAGAGGGTATCTAGGGAACAATGCTTTCGGAATTGAAGATTTTAATTTCAACATCTACATTAAAGAGGGAGCTGGCGCTTTCGTGTGCGGTGAAGAAACTGCACTGATCGCATCGGTTGAAGGAGAACGAGGGATGCCCCGCAGACGCCCTCCGTTTCCTGCTGAGAAAGGTTTATGGGGCAATCCGACTAATATTAATAACGTCGAAACATTCGCTAATATTCCCTGGATCATACTTAACGGAGGCGACGCATTTGCCAGCTATGGAACCGAAAGAAGTAAAGGGACCAAAGTCTTTGCCCTGGCCGGAAAGATTAAAAATTCAGGGCTGGTGGAAGTCCCAATGGGCATCACAATCAATGATGTGATCATGAAACTGGGAGGAGGCATCAAGGATGATAAAAAATTCAAAGCCGTGCAACTTGGCGGGCCTTCAGGAGGTTGTATACCGGAACATCTCTCTGATACAATTGTGGATTATGATTCCGTAAATGCAACGGGCGCCATTATGGGTTCCGGAGGAATGGTAGTGATGGATGAGAGTACCTGCATGGTGGATGTCGCCAAGTTTTTCCTCGATTTCACGTGCAAAGAGTCATGTGGGAAGTGTACGTTTTGTCGGATGGGAACCATCAGAATGCTGGAGATCCTTGAACGAATTTCTGATGGAAAAGGGAAAGAAGGAGATATTGAGAAACTGGAGGAGCTGTCATATCAGATCAAAGATAACTCCCTGTGTGGTTTGGGCCAGACAGCGCCTAACCCCGTTCTGACGACTCTTCAATATTTCAGGGATGAGTACATCGCACATATAAAAGACAAAAAATGCCCTGCGAAAGTATGCCGGCCCTTACTGACCTATACGGTTGATCAGGAGGCGTGTACCGGATGTTTGGTTTGTCTGAAAAATTGCCCCTCCGATGCGATCACAGGAGAGCGCAAGCAACCACATCTGATTCATCAGGATCTTTGTACGAAATGTGGCATCTGTTACTCAAAGTGTAAGTTTGATTCCATCGTTTTAACATGATCTCTCCGAATTCTCAAAAAAACAAGAAAAGAAACTGATGGCTCAAAAAGATGTAAACGTAATTCTTAACGGAACGATCGTTCAGGGAAACCCGGGAGAAACCATCCTCCAGGTGGCTAACCGGGAAGGCATCAAGATACCAACACTTTGCCATGATGAACGACTAGAGCCATTCTCTTCTTGCTATATATGCGTGGTTGAAGTAGAAGGAATGCGCGGACACCAGCCTGCTTGCTCCACCCATATAAAAGAGGGGATGAAGGTGGTCACCGACAATGAACCAATTCGTCAATCCCGGCAAATGGCGTTGGAACTGATGTTGAGCAATCACTATGCTGACTGTCTGGGGCCATGCAAGCAAACCTGTCCGGCCGGCGTGGATGTTCAGGGATATATCGCCCTGATTGAGAAGGGATTATATTCTGATGCTGTGGCTCTCATCAAAGAGACCAACCCATTACCGGCAATCTGCGGACGGGTTTGTGTTCGTCCCTGTGAAGTGGCATGCAGTCGCAACCTGCTGGATGAAAGCGCTCCCGTAGGTATCGATTACCTGAAACGCTTTGCTTCCGATTATGACCTTGAGTCCCCTGATAAGTTTGTTCCGGAGATCAAACCCTCCACTGGCAAAAAAGTGGCCGTGATCGGTGCAGGACCTGGCGGTCTTTCAGCAGGTTATTTCCTGCAGATAGAGGGCCACCAGGTAGATATTTTTGAAGCGGCTCCCCAATCAGGAGGCTGGCTCCGTTACGGAATCCCTGAATACAGGCTTCCGAATGATATCCTTGACAAAGAGGTGAAGAATATTACCGATCTGGGTATGAATATATTCTACAACCAGAAATTAGGAGAGAACCTTAGCTATCAAGAGCTGAAAGATAAATACGATGCCGTGATATTGACCATCGGGTCTCAGATTGGGACAGGTGTAGGGTGTGAAGGGGATGATGCAGAAAACGTTTTCTCAGGGATCGATTTTCTGAAGAACATGGAGATGACCGGACAACGGTATGATTTCCGCGGCAAATCCATTGCTGTCATCGGAGGAGGAAATACGGCCATGGACTGTTGCCGTACATCATTGCGATGCAAGGCGGATAACGTCTATGTGATTTACCGTCGTACAGAGAATGAGATGCCTGCCAATCCCATCGAGATCCATGAATCAAAACTTGAAGGAGTGGAATATCTCTTTCTTACACTTCCTAAAAAGATCAACAAGAATAACAAAGGGGAGGTGGAATCAGTTACCTGTATTAAAATGAAGCTGGGAGAACCTGATGCTTCGGGACGACGCAGGCCGGTACCAATCGAAGGATCTGAATTTGAACTCAACGTAGATTACGTCCTGGCTGCCATTGGTCAGAAGACAGACGTGAATTTCCTCGATGATATCAACGCCAATACCGAAGGCGATAAGCTTGAAGTTAATAAGTGGGCTGATATTGATGCCGACAGAGAGACATTACAAACCGGTATTCCATCGGTTTTTGCAGCAGGGGATGGCGTTACCGGTCCGGCTACCATCATCGAAGCGATAGCCCAGGCTAAAATTGCTTCAAATAGTGCTCACCAATACCTGGTGGGCGATGAGATCAAACCGTTGAAACAACCCTTTATTAGCCGGCGCAATAATTTCAGGACACAAGTTCAGGAAGATTATCAGGATCTGTTTATTGCCCAGGAGCGCGAAGAGATGCCGGTGCTGGAAGCTGATCAACGGATGAACTTCCATGAGGTTGAGTTGGGATACGCTGATGAAGTGGTGGCAATTCACGAAACACAACGTTGCCTCGAATGCGGATGCACAGCTTTTTTCAATTGTGATCTGCAGAAGTATTCGACAGAATACAATGCTGACCAGAAAGGATTCGCTGGTGAATTCAACGAATATGCTGTCGATTTCCGCCATCCATATATCGAGATCGACAACAATAAATGCATCCTTTGCTCACGCTGCGTCCGAATTTGCCGGGATGTGGTTGGCGCAAATGCCCTGGGACTGGTCAACAGAGGTTTTGAAACTTTTGTCTCACCCAGTATGGGAGAAGCCTTGCAGGATACTAATTGTGAATCATGTGGGATGTGTATTTCAACATGTCCGACAGGAGCGATCACCGAGAACGTTCTGTTCAAGCCCGGGCCGGTTCAGACAACTCCATCCGAAGCAATCTGCAATTATTGTTCAATCGGCTGTTCGATCACGCTGAATCAGGTCAACGGCTTTGTGATGAGTGTTTCCGGAAACAAAGGAGTGGTGAACCAACAGGGCAATATCTGCAGATATCCTCGCTTTGGATACGCTTATCTTAATGATAAGAGCCGGATAGTCAGGCCGTTAAAAAAGATTAACGGAAAATTTAAGGAAATCAGTTTTGAAGAAGCATTCAAGTTAATCGTTGAGAAAATCAGTGCTGTCAAGCCTGATGAAAATAGTTTTTTTGCAGGAGCCAGGCTCACAAACGAAGAGATGTACCTGATCCAGAAACTGGCACGTGCCGCAGTCGTGACAGGCAATATTGGATCATTTCATTACCTCACACGGGGTGATGGATACAGGTTCAATCATCAAAAGAATGCACCCCTTGACAGCATCCGAAAAGCCGGGAAGATCTTCCTTATTGGGACAGATATTAACATGGATCACGCTGTGGCCGGATTCATGGTGAATAATGCCCGGGCCAAAGAGGGTATTCCGGTAATTCTGGTTACCGAAAAGGAGGAGAGTTCGATGACTCACAAGGTCGATCAGGTGATCCACGTGAAGTCGTATTATTACTTCATCAAAGCGGTTAACCACTACCTGCTTACCTTTGGGTTAGAAAACGATTTATTCCTCCGCGATCGTGTGATCGGACAGAATGAGTACCAGCTTCAGATTTTGGAAGAAGACTTTGCAACATTGGTATCCAATGCTGGTGTGTTGCCAAAAGTTATCAGGAAATTCGCTGAAGAGTATAATACTGAGATGAATGCCATCGCTATCTTCTCAGAAAAAGAGATCACCAGCAACAGCTCCCTGGAACTGTTCAACCTGGCGATGATTACCGGTAAACTCGGAAAAACAGCCAACGGACTAATCACACTCAAGGAGAAGAATAACTCTCAGGGCCTGTTCGATATGGGAATCAGTCGTCGTACAGGTGTTGGAGGAATTCCTCTTGATGATGAAGCATATGTCAAGAAACTGAAAGATGTGTGGAATGTTAAGGATATACCGGGAATTGTTGCGGATTGCCTGGTACTGAAGCTATCAAAAAAAATAATGAAGAACCTGTTTATTTTCGGTGAAGATCCGGTTGGTTGCGACACCACCCAGACCTATTCTTCTCTGATCAAACAAATTCCCTTCATTGTGGTTCAGGACTATTTTATGACCGACACAGCAAAAGAAGCAGACCTGATATTACCGGCTTCCTTCCCCACCGAGATTGGCGGCACGTTTTCAAATACACAAAAAGCTATTCTTGAATTTGAACCTGTATTGCCTTCCCGGATTGAGATCTCTTCCATCATGCAGTTCATCGAACTGTTGAAAAGATTTGGTCTGAACGGCCTTGAAAGCCGCAACGATGTCTTTAGCGAGATCATCCGGTTGCTCCCGCATGTTGAGGAGGACCAGCCCGAAGAGAGCCTCGCGATGGTTTATACCAGGGAGGATAACCTAAATCGTTCATTTGATTACGGATGCGATTACCTGGTGAAGCGGTTTGAAGAAGAATTTGAAGAACGTTTAAGGGTATGAGGGACAAGAAACCAGCAACAAACAAATACAAACATATAACTATGAAAGAATTCAATAACATCAATGATGTACTCGATTTTGCAATCGGGGAAGAGCAAGCTGCCGTGGATTTTTATCTGAAACTGGCGAACCTGTCTAAGAATGAGAGTATTAAAAAGGCATTTCATGAGTTTGCAAAAGAGGAGATGGCTCATAAAGCCAAGCTTATGGAGGTGAAGGCGGATGGCGCTGCCGTCTTTGGAACCGAGAAAGTAGTAGACATGAAACTTTCTGACTATCTTGTGGATGTGAAATACAGGCCGGATATGTCCTATGAAGAGGCCCTGATCCTGGTTATGAAGAAAGAGAAAGCGGCTTTCAAACTCTATACGGCTCTGGCCGACCGGGCTCAACAGCCCGAAATGCGGGAGATGTTTCTTCTCTTGGCTCAGGAGGAGTCGAAGCATAAACTCAGTTTTGAGATTGAGTATGACGACCACATTCTCCGGGAAAATTAATCTGCACCGAACAATATTTTTCTACCCTGATTCAATCAGCTGAATCCCACAGAGGCTATCCAGCCTGATATTGTGGATCTATTCGCACCTCACAGTTCATGAATAAAAACTTCGGGATCGCCTTTAATCCCTAAGTTGTTAATAAAAAACGTTGCCACAACGTATAACCTTTTGCCTCTTTTCCGGATTAATGGGTAAAAAAAGCTATGAAAACCATTATTCTGGAACCGGGAAAATTTTATCACATTTATAACCGGACAAGAAACGGGGACCCATTGTTTCCGAAAGAGGAGGACTATCATTTCTTCCTGAAGCTATACAAAAGGCATATTGTGCCTGTAGCCGACACCTGGGCATATTGCATTCTCGACGACCATTTTCATTTTCTGATCAGAATGAAAGAGGAGGTTAACGGGAATTCGTACAAGCCATTTGCTCTGCTTTTCAACTCATATGCGAAGGGTTTTGTGAACAAAACCGGGCATATAGGGAAATTGTTTCGTTTCAAGCTAAAACGGATCGAAATCCGCCGTGAGGCAGTATTGTGTAATGTAATGCGATATATCAATCAGAATCCAAGGAAGCATGGGGTCGTGTCGAATTGTGAGTGGTATCGATACTCTTCGTTCCGGGCCACGATCAGTCCACACCCTACCCTGATTGCAAAAAAGGAGATTCATGAACGGTTTGGAAGTTATGAAACGCTGAAAAAAATGCTAATCGAACCGGTTGATGAAAAAGGATTGAAGATGTACCTGTTAGAAGAATGAGCTGCTTCACGAACCAGATGATAGACTATGTCAGTTTTCAGATTCGTTAGTTGTTGTGGATAAGTTTTGTTGAGAATTGCTTTGCGTCAGAAGCTATGGAAATCAAGTAGAGTCCATCAGAAAACCGGAAAAGATCAAACCTGTAGCTGTTGGATCCGGGATACAGATGAACGTTTCTTGTCAACACATTCTTTCCGGAAACAGCGTAGATGGATATCAACCCATCTTCTGAACGATCACTGTTGATGACCATCTCATAGTTTCCATTTCCAAGCTTCTTGATGAGGATCTCATCGTTCTGATTCTCTCCAGGGCGATCACCTTCACCAGTAGAGTATTCAAGAATGAAATTCGACGGTCCGCCAAACAGCACCATGAGGAGCGAATTATCGAAATCATAAGTATATGTGATAATGTTTCCTGAAGTAGGGATGAAATGCCCTGGGGTAGCAGTCCTGAATCCGACCCATCCGGCATCACTCACATATCCCTGATGCAGCAGATCATTTGTGTGCTGATATGCAACATCAATAAGGTGATCTGCTTTTATATAGAGATGACTCCCGACTATCATTGAATCTCCATGCTCCAGAAAAAGCGAGTGAAAGGAGTTCGTGTAAAAAGAGATGAAATTCATTGCTCCATTGCCTTTAATATTGTTTTGAAATCCGCTGATACTCAACGGGATCTCCACAAGCGAGGAGTCTTCCTGTGTGAAGGCCAGGTCTTGATTATTCCCATCTTCAATCATGATCGCATTGATTCCCGGTTGTGTTTGCAGTGTAACTACATCGGGTTCTGTTTGTTTAAACGGGAACAGGACGGAGAGGAATTGTGTGTTTTCCACACTGTCTTTCCGGACCAGCATTTTGCTGTAATGACGGTACTGGCTGGTGCCTGTGGCCAGGCTATCCATTGTATAGGTATAGCTATCAGCACCATCGGTAACAGTCGTATGGACGAGTAATTGTGTCGAATCCCTGGAATAGATACCCTGATGGTTAGTGAAATCGGGCGTAAAAACTCCTTCCGGAGTCCCGGGAGTTCCTCCGATCAGTCCGTTTCCCTGTACCTGGAAGGTATAGGTATTCAGGTCGGGGGAGGAGAGGAAATCGGAGAGGATGAAATAGCGATCCCGTACAAACAGGTTTTTCCGGATGATATCAGCGTCAAAGTATGCGGTTCGTACTTCCCCATAATCCAGCAGTGGGGTGTTGAAGAAATTTTCGATCCAGCAGGTGTTGGTTTCAACGCTAACAAATTCTCCGATGGGTGGCAAGGGACCTGAACCATTGATCAATACAAGACTGTGGTTAGATGCCTGGTTAATGGCAAACGACTCCTGGTAACCGGAATATCCGGGATCAACAGCCAGCAGTTCGCCGTTTGCCATGATTGAGAAACTGCTGGCATCTCCCTGGTGATGGGCTTTCGCACCACTAAGCGGAATGTCATGTTTTCCGATGAAGTGCATGAAAACTGCGTCCCGATCGTGGGAGGAGCGAAAAATTACCGAGCCGGCTTCAGGGAGGGCTCTGAACAGCGTGTCTGAAAAAGAGCCTTCCGGCACGTTCGAAGCAATATATTGGGTGCGCCACATGGCATCGGTTGGCGGATAGGAGAGGTTTGGAATGTTAAAACGACTTTTTCCGGACAAAGAAGTGATGCTGGTCCCGAAGCCGATCGGACTATCATGAATAGCCGGTGAGCTACCATCAGGCATCCGGATGAGGTTCATCCACTCATACAGGTTATCATAATTGGGGTCATACCAGGGATTTCGAATATCGCGGGTTACGGCATTAAACGTCATCGAATAGTACCCGTCAGGGAGAAAATTCCAGAAAGCGCGGATAAAGGGGAACGCATTCTCAAAACCGTATTCAAAATAGCCGGGCCCTTCAGCATATCCGGCAATCGTATCCGGTTCAGAACATCTTGGATAGATGCCGTTTTCACGAAAGAGCGTGTTGTCGAGGTTCCATAACCCGGCATCG
The DNA here is from genome assembly GCA_964616825.1 of uncultured Prolixibacteraceae bacterium. Classification (GTDB taxonomy): domain Bacteria; phylum Bacteroidota; class Bacteroidia; order Bacteroidales; family FEN-979; genus QYOJ01. Next base: position 42,227 of record CAZTSX010000007.1, on the reverse strand, counting down.
ATCCAGTTTTGTGGCTGGTAGTCGGGATCAGGATTTTCGTAATCATTGAATAAGATAGCAGCCAGTCCAAGTGCAGAAGCTGTCATGATGCTATGATTGTTGAACTGAAATTCGAAGAATTTAAAATGCCAGAAATAAACCGTATATGTCGCCATTGCCCGGTGATAGAGATGGGCGGTGAATGTAATCAACGAATCTTTTGCAGACTGCAGACTGAAGACTGTGGAATCGGTAGCTTGTAAAAGATCATACGCAATTAAATAGTTGATCAGCTCCTTCGAACGGTTTTGCCACTCTTGGTAAAAGATCCATCCCGACTGAAAACCAACTGCTGTATTGATCTCCTCAAGCAATTGTTTGCTCTTCACCTTAAGCTGTTCGCGCTCCTGAATAGTTAACGGAATGATATTTCCAAATACAGGTTTGCTATCCATGAGTGCCACAAAAGCTGCCTCTTTGGCGATCAGTGCCCGCGTGCCCCGTTCGCCATTGGTAGTGTTTCCTGCTGGAATATCGCTATTGGCGTTGTCCCATACCAGCTGATAGAGATCATAAATCTTCGTATCCGACAGGGTATTTCTGATCGTGCCGATCTGAGTGGTATCAAGCAAGGTTCGGGGAAAAGAGGGATCAGCTCCGGCCGGATTCCATGAACCCTGGGAGAATCCTGTCATGGAACTAAGACAAAAAAGAATTGTTATCAGGATTCTGTATCTCAACTAGCTGTATATTAACGACTTTCTTTTGCAAAGATACAACTTATTTTCATGAGTGTTTCCCTATTAATCCGGGTTATATCTAAAAGGTTATATCTTAACTTTTCCAAAGTTGTCAACATTCCATTCTATTCTTTTCTGTTTGTTGTAGTTTTACTTCTGCGAATCGTGAATCGTCAAACGAGTGAGTTATTTCTGAATCTCTTACTCACCAACTCACCATATCACCATGTCACCACATCACCATGAATTAGGAAACAAGTATAATTCTAAATAATAAACTTACATGGGCGGAATATTTGGAACCATCTCCACTACTGATTGCGTGAGCGATCTCTTTTACGGTACTGATTATAATTCTCATCTCGGAACCCGGCGGGGTGGGATGACTGTGTTCAACGGTAGCAGTTTTAAAAAAGTGATTCATAACATCGAGAACTCATATTTTCGAACCAAATTTGAGACGGATCTCCCCGGTTTTAAGGGAAACAGTGGCATCGGTGTGATCAGTGATACAGAATCGCAGCCGATCATTATCCGATCGCACCTGGGTGAATTTGCAATCGTGACCGTCAGTAAAATCAACAACATCGAAGAGTTGACGGAGCGGGCTCTCAGTCGCCATCACTACTTCTCTGAGACAGGTTCGAATGGAACGAGCCCTTCCGAGTTAATCGCTATGCTGATCAATGAAGAGGAATCCTTCGAAAAAGGGATTGAAAATGTATACGATAAGGTGCAAGGCTCTTGTTCAATGTTGTTGTTGACTGGTAAAGGGATCTATGCGGCTCGGGACAAATTGGGACGCACCCCTATCATTTTGGGGAAGAAAGAGGGAGCATACGCAGTAAGTTCAGAGAACACCTCATTCGATAACCTCGGATTTGAGATAGTTCAGGATATTGGGCCTGGAGAAATCCTGTTTATCACGGCTGACGGATTTGAGCAACGTAAACAGCCCAATGAAAAGATGCAGATTTGTGCTTTTCTCTGGGTTTATTATGGTTATCCGAGTTCATGTTATGAAGGAATCAATGTGGAAGCTTGCCGGTATCGATGCGGAGCAGCCTTGGCACGAAGGGATAAAGTGGAGATCGATTTTGTTGCCGGAATCCCCGATTCCGGTATTGCACATGCCATTGGTTATTCCAATGAGAAGAAGATTCCGTATAAGCGGCCTTACGTGAAATATACCCCCACATGGCCGAGAAGTTTCATGCCTCAGAACCAGGAGATGCGCGATCTGGTGGCCAAGATGAAGCTAATCCCGGTACAAGATTTGATCAATGGACAACGGATCGTTTTTTGCGACGATTCGATCGTTCGCGGTACCCAGTTTAAGGATAATGTGAAAGCTCTCTTCCAGTGTGGAGCAAAAGAGCTGCATATCCGGCCGGCCTGCCCGACCCTGATCTACCCCTGTGAATTTCTCAACTTCTCCACATCCCGTACCACCCTCGACCTGGCCGGCCGGAGAGCTATCCACGAACTGGGTGAAGGGGAAGAGCACCTGGATGAATACGCAACGCCCGGAACCGACCGGTATGAGGCGATGATCGAAAAAATCCGCCAGCGACTGGGACTAACCACATTGCAATACCAGCACCTGAATGACCTGGTAGAAGCCATCGGATTACCAAAAGAGAAAGTCTGTACACACTGCTGGGATGGGAGCTCCTATTTTTAGTAATCCCTGTTATCCTGTATCACAACCTCCATCTCTGTTAACTCCAGCGCCACAAGGTTACCAAAACCGCTTCGTCCCTGGATGTAAGTTCCATTGTCAATGTCGATGAACTTGTAAAAGTTATTTTTCACAGCCAGCGTGATCAACTCCATATTAACCGGTACATGACCGTGGATGATCCTGCGGTTGCCGATCTTCTCCGGAATGATCTCGTAATCGCGAAACCACAACATTGCATGTTTGTCTTCATAGGGATCCTCTTTCTTGAAATTGAGTCCTGCATGGACAAGTACGAAGTTATCGAGCTCCACAAAGTACTCCAGATTCCGCATCCATTCAATATAGTCGGGTGGGACATCCTTGAGGTGATTAACACCAAAACTGCGTAGCGTATTTTTTCCCCCAATAGCATTCCACGCTTTTCGCTTCCGTTTGGTGAAATTAAACAGCCAGGAGGTTCTGGCATTTACCTCCGCATCGTATAGCTCCACCATGAAATCTTCATGATTCCCTTTCAATACCGTAATGGTATATTCATCCTTTTGCAGGCCACGGACATAATCGATCACCCCTTTTGAATCAGGCCCCCGATCAATGTAGTCGCCAAGCAGATAGATTTCGTCATACCGGGCAGGCCGGATCAACTCCTCCACCAAACACGTTAGCGTATTAACACATCCATGTATATCAGGGATCACCCACTGCTTTTTCATTTCTTCTTCGCTTGATTTGCTACCTCCAGCATCAGCTTCTCAATGACTTCCGGATCACCAATGTAATAATCTTTCTTCAGGTTCATACCCTGATCAAATTCAAAAATGTAAGGGATTCCGGTAGGGATATTCACTGTCGGGATCTCTTCATCAGAAATATCTTTAAGGTATTTTACAATACCCCTCAGGCTGTTTCCGTGTGCTGAAACAACAATTTCGCCGTGTTCCTTCAGGCTCTTCCTGATATGACTTTTCCAATATGGAACAATTCGCTCCACGGTTTGTTTTAAGGCTTCTGTTGCCGGGATCTCAGTAGGAGCCAAGTCACGGTAGCGATGGTCGAACCGGGGGTGACGAGGATCATCATCAGCAAGTGGAGGTGGAGGAACATCATAACTTCTACGCCAGATGTGAACCTGCTCATCTCCGTACTCTTCTGCCGTTTCGGCTTTATTTAATCCCTGAAGTGTCCCGTAGTGCTTCTCATTCAAGCGCCATGATTTATATACAGGAATCCATAACAGATCCATTTGATCAAGTACCAGATCAAGGGTTCGGATGGCCCGGGTGAGATAAGAAGTATAGGCCATCTTGAATTCGAATCCTTCCTCTTTCAGTGTGATCCCTGCCTCAATAGCTTCCTTAATTCCTCGCTCTGACAGGTCGACATCGGTCCATCCGGTAAAGCGGTTCTCCTTATTCCACAGGCTCTCGCCGTGTCTGATCAAAACAAGTTTATACATCGTGGCTGACATCGCTTTAAGTTGTCAAAAATAAGAAAATTGAACAGATTATACTATATTTGCCCTCCTTCAATTCCATGATTCATGAAGAACTATAATCGCCTGAATACCCTCCTCGGATGGGGGGTCTTCCTGATCGCTTCCATCGTTTTTATCATCACCTCAGAGCCTACCATGAGTTTCTGGGATTGTGGTGAGTATATCGCTACTGCCTATAAGCTGGAAGTAGGACACCCTCCAGGTGCACCGCTTTTCCAGATGTTAGGGAGGTTCTTTTCCTTGTTTGCAATGGGTGATACCGCTCTGGTAGCCAGAATGGTAAATACCATGTCGGCTTTGTCGAGTAGTTTCACCATCCTCTTTCTGTTCTGGTCGATTACGATGATAGCGAAAAAGATCGTTCTGCGAAATGGAGAAGAGATGAATGAAGGGAAGATGTTCACGATATTGGGAGCAGGATTGGTCGGTTCCCTGGCGTATACGTTTACTGACTCCTTTTGGTTTTCTGCTGTGGAGGGAGAAGTGTATGCGATGTCATCCTTCTTTACGGCAGTGGTATTCTGGGCTATCCTGAAATGGGAAGAAAATGCAGACGAACGGCATGCATATCGTTGGCTGATCCTGATCGCATACCTGATGGGACTATCTATCGGTGTGCATATGTTGAATCTCCTCGCAATTCCCGCGATCACTCTTGTCTATTATTTCAAGAAATATCCCAACCCAAATTGGAAAGGGATCCTTTTCGCATTTGGTGTATCTATCATTATCCTGGCAGCTGTAATGTATATCATCATTCCATTCATTGTGAAACTGGCAGGATGGTTCGAACTCCTCTTTGTAAATGGAATAGGACTACCATTCAATATCGGCTCAATTATCTATTTCATTCTGCTGATTGGATTCATTGTTTGGGCGTTGATCTATACACGGAAGAAGCTAAAACCTGTATTAAATGCGATCATGCTCGCTTTCACGTTTATCCTGATCGGTTATTCCTCTTTCTTCCTGTTGGTAATCCGTAGCAATG
>CAZTSX010000007.1:34024-37238 GCA_964616825.1 uncultured Prolixibacteraceae bacterium | reverse complement strand
ACGTTTATCCTGATCGGTTATTCCTCTTTCTTCCTGTTGGTAATCCGTAGCAATGCCGATCCTCCAATTGACGAAAACAATCCTGAAAATGCCATGTACCTTCTTACCTATCTCAACCGGGAGCAATACGGTGACTGGCCACTGGTAAAAGGACAGTTCTTCAATGCGCCGGTAGTCGATCGTGAAGATGGAAATCCTGTCTATGCAAAAGACAGGGCCACTGGGAAATATGTGGTTATCGATGAGCGAAAAGGGACAATCCCTGTTTACGATGAACGGTTTACTACCATCTTTCCCCGTATGTGGGCCAACATGGAACCCAGGTATGAGGAACACTACAAGCGGTGGGCAAAGATTAAAGGGATCCCTATTCAGGTTAATACACGAGATCAGAAAGAGACTCTATACAGGCCTACTTTTAAAGAGAACCTCAGGTTTTTCTGGGACTATCAGGTTGTGCATATGTACTTCCGGTATTTTATGTGGAATTTCGCGGGACGACAAAACGATGTTCAGGGTTTTGGCAATAAGGTCAATGGTAACTGGAAAAGCGGGATTCCCTTTTTCGACCGATGGAAATTGGGTTCACTGGATGTTCCTGACAGCTTGAAGAGCAATGCAGACAATAAATTCTATTTTCTTCCTCTGATACTGGGGTTGATAGGCCTCTATTTCACCATCCGGAAAGATTATAAAAGCGCCGTTGTGATCGGTCTTCTCTTCCTTATGACTGGCCTGGCGATAGTCTTTTATCTCAACCAGTATGCACCTCAGCCCAGGGAGAGGGATTATGCCTATGCTGCCTCTTTTTATGCCTTTGCATTCTGGATAGGTCTGGGTGTAGTAGGTTTGACGGAGTGGTTGTCGAAGAGAGTGAACATGAAAGCATCAGCAATTGCCGTTACATTGGCTTCCCTGATCCTCGTACCTGGAATTATGGCTCAACAGGGATGGGATGATCACGACCGGTCGGGTCGGTATACAGGCCTGGCTATTGCTATCAACTACCTGAATTCATGCGAGCCCAACGCCATTCTATTTGCCAATGGAGATAACGATACATTTCCGCTATGGTATGCACAGGAGGTAGAAGAGATTCGAACAGATGTGCGGGTCGTGAACCTGAGCCTGCTGAACACATCATGGTATATCGATCAGATGAAACGAAAGGCTTACGACTCAGAACCGGTCCCGTTTTCATTGACCAAGGATAAATATCGTTCCGGAAATCATGACATCACATACCTGGTGGAGGATCCGAAGCTTAAGGGCATATATATAGATGTGAAAGATGTTCTTGAGGTGATTAACACCAACGAAGATAGGCTTAAAACGAAGACCCAGGTTGGAACCATAGACTATTTTCCGACAAAGATGTTTATGGTGACCTACGATTCGGCCAAAATGGTCAACGAAGGATTGATCCCGGAAAACCTGGCAGGACGTATGGACACGATTCGCTGGACCATCAACCGGACAGCGATACAGAAAAACAACCTGATGATACTCGATCTGCTGGCTACCAACAACTGGGAGCGTCCTGTTTATTTTGTCATGACAACAGGCCCGACCACCTATCTAGGACTGGAGAATCATTTTTTTCTGGAGGGATTAGCCTACAGGCTGTTGCCTGTGAAGGCTGTTCCTTCAAGTGACAGTCAGATTGGTGAGATAAATACCGTAGCGATGTACGATCATGTAGTCAATCAATTTGAATGGGGAAATATGGAGAAGCCGGGAGTCAGTTTGGATGATGACAATGCCCGGATGATTATGAATATCCGCAACCTGATGAGTAGGTTGGCCACAGCCCTGATCCAGGAAGGGAAAATGGATTCGGCACGGGTAGTGATGGATCTCTCCCTCGAGAAAATGCCTGACAGCAAGATCCCATACGATTACTTTGTGTTGCCGTTGGCAGAAGGTTATCTGGCGCTTGGAGATACCGCACAGGGGATTGAGATCATGGAGCAGCTTAGCCGCTATAAAATGAATGAACTGAGTTACTATTTCTCATTCCCTGATAAAGACCTGCCCGATCTGGATATGAGCATACAGGAAGCTTTATTTACCATGAATAAGGTATCACAGGCTGCACACCAAACAAAACAGGTTGATCTGGCTAACGCTGCTGACAGTACGATGAACAAATACTACGACATTTACATGCGTAAAGTCTACAAACCTTGACGAGTGTTAACCATATCAAAACGCCTTTCATTTTCAGGCTCTTCAGCAGACAACACCTGATCTGCAATATGCTCTCCCCGGAGAACGAAATTCATCTCACCTTCGACGACGGGCCGAATCCTGAGGCAACATTGGCGATTCTGGATATACTCCGGGAAAAAGGCGTGAGGGCTACCTTTTTCTGTGTCGGGCACAACGTTATGAAACACCCGGAGGTGTTCGAACTGGTCAGGCAGGGAGGTCATGCTATCGGTAATCATACATTTCATCATTTGAATGGCTGGAAGACAGCTCCCGCCAGCTATTACGAGGATGTGACAAGATGCGAAGAGTATTTTCAGACAACATTGTTCCGGCCGCCTCATGGACGGTTTACTCCTTCCCAATATTACCTGTTACGAAACAAATACCTCTTTGTAATGTGGAGCGTGCTGGCGAAGGATTATCACCGCAGAGTCACTCCGGAGAAATGCCTCGATATCGTAATCAAAAAAACGCTTCCGGGTTCCATTGTGGTATTTCACGATAGCGTTAAAGCGATCGAAAAAGTGCTCTACGCCCTTCCCCGTTTTCTGGACTATTTTCTGGAGAAGGGATATAAATTCAAAGGTTTGGAAGGCCGGTAATTTTCAATCTACAGTCTGCAATCTTCAGTCTGCAATTTTCAGTCTTCAATCCGGTAGTCTACCATATGATTTTTCATTCTTTAGCAACCATAGATCTCTTTAGATCGTGCAATGATTCTGTCCAGCTCTTGTTTTGAATCGCTCTGGTCGCCGAAAATGAAGGTGGTGGTAAGGTATTCCCACTCCTTAATAGAAAGGCCGTATAGTTCCCTGGCAATCAGAACCTCAATCTCCGCTCGTATCTGAATTTGATCAATATCCTGACCAGGTTTGATCCCCAACTCTTCAGCCAGGTCACAGAACAATTCATTGTCACTTTTCACGCAAAGCAGATCATAGCCCTTTTGGATAAGTTCCCGGATTACGTTTTCTTTTTCTTCAGGGAGAGGAAGTTCGTA
>CAZTSX010000007.1:30721-33924 GCA_964616825.1 uncultured Prolixibacteraceae bacterium | reverse complement strand
CTTCGATCTTCTCAGCATCCAGGGATATCTCCTTCTTGATCCGGTAGAATTCCTTGGAGAGCAACTCTTTCCGGGCTTTCATCTCGCTGAGAGAGTATCTAGCATCATCGAATGAAGCGTTGTATTGATGGATCATTTTTCCTTCATAAAGCGGAAGGCTATCTGCTGGTTTGTTTTCAGGGAGGTGAAACAGGTGACTGTCGTTTGTCATATGAAATTCACTTCTCAGCGAATATCCTGAATCTCCGAATAATGTTTTTCCATTTCTGATTTTTTGACACAGTTTGTAATCATCCTGGTTTCTGAATTCCATGATTGAGAGATTCTCAGGGGAGAACTTTTCTATCATCTCTTTATCCAGGCTCAGGAACTTGTCGTTGTAAAGTTCCTTGGGATCATGCAGGTAAAAGCGGGCATTGAACTGATAGTTGTCTTCCGGCTTAACTTTTTGTGCCAATAGGATGGAGAATTTAAACCGGTTATCCACATCCGAAAAGATCTTGACTTTGGCGCGGTCGCCCTCCTTATCGAAGAAGCCCCTGTTTTCAAAAGAGAAGAGCTCAATCAGATCGTTTTCCAGCAGGAGCAGCTTTCTTAATTCCGAACACCCTTTATCGGTTTGAATGCCGCTGGGAATGAGTATGTCCAGGAATCCGCCAGGTTGCAGGAGCTGTAGATTACGTTCAATGAAAAGTTTATAGTAGTTCAGGTCGCCGCTGTCCTGGTAATAGTAGTGGTCCTTCAGAAATTCACCATACGATTCATAGAAGGCAGTATAATCTTCCCATTCCTGTGCGAAATTTTTATCCTCTTCCAGTTTCTTTTTAAACCATTTGTCGAAATCCAGGACATTCACGGCAAACTTCGATTGATGGGCAAACTCTTTTCTGATTGGTTTCAGGGTTTCCCAGGGAGGATTGCTGATGATCCCTGAAAAGCCCTGTTGCTCTTTCGGTAACGGATTTCCTTCGTTGTCGAAAAAGAGAAAGAAGAATTTCAAACAGATCAGGGATGGATTTGGGATGGATTCATCCAGTTTTGACAACGCTATTCTGACAGGGTATTCAAAATCGAAAATTTTATCTGTCAGCTCAGGTTGTGTAGTCTGGTCCATATAATCACGGCGGAGTTTATGCAGGTTCCGGATCTCTTCTCCAAAATGGGCAGCTATAAACTCAATCTGCTTATCCAACGGAAGATCGTAGAGTGAATCGAACCTGTGGAAGTTGAGCTTCAGTGTGGGAAGGATATGGTTGTTGGCATGATTAAGGTGTGTGAATTTGAACAGGCTTTTCTCGATTTTTACTGCCTCTTTCCAGAGATTTGTTTTTGCGGTCTCCAGAGCCCGCTCATCGATATCAATAGCATAAATATGACGAAGAATTATCTTAGAGATTAGCATCCTCCGGCTGGTCAGATATGTTTTCTCAATAAACTCAAGCGCTTCCGTCATGTGTTTAGGTACATCAAACATGCCGTGATGTTCCTGGTTCGCCCATTCTACTTTGGTATAGACCGACATGTAACAAGCGTAGATCTCTTTAAAAACTTTGATTAAAAAGCTTCCGCTTCCGGAAGCGGTATCCACAATCTTGATATGATAAAGCTCTTCCATTTTTCCCAGGGCAGATGCAAAATCAACCCTGTCAATCGCTTCGTGGATCTCTTGAATAAGCGGGCCAAACAGATGCTGTACCAATTGTTCAGCCATATACTGGGTGATGAGGCGATGGGTGTAGTAGATACCACTGTCTTTTCTTTGTTTGGCGATGAACCGTTCATAGGCTTTCCCAAAAACATCCTCGTCAATTTTCCGGTAGTTGTAATGGATCAAACCCTTTCCGAATACATATTCCCACTGGCCGAATCCAACCACCCGTTCAAAAGCGTTCCTGAAATGATCCAGGTTTTCGTCATCTTTCTCGATAAAATCCCAGATCTTCGTGCGGAAGAGCTCCGTATCGTAGTAATCCCAGAACCACTCTTCCAGCTCAGTGAAAAAGTTATTGAAAAGTTTAAAATTTCCCTTGAACTCCCATTTGGTTACTTTGCTGAAATATTCGTCGTCGAGAAATTTATATGGGATTAGTCCGTAATCTTCCAGGGTCTTGATAAAAATGATCTTGTTGATTAACAATACAATCAATTCATTTTTCGAAAGCGAACCATTTTCAATGAACTTGACCAATTTAAATTCATCGAACCACTTGGTCAGATCCTCGAAAAATGCCTTTTCCAGATCAGGTTTTACATGCTGATCTTCCAGACGACGAACATTGTCCCATAAACATTCATTTTCAAGGTATTGAGATAATAATTCTGTAAAAGAGAGAGTATAGAATGGTTGGTATACAACCAATGCCTCCCGGTTGAAAAGACAGGCGTTTCTTAAGTCGGTCAGGATCAGGTAGTCGTTGGATGTCAGGTATTTTTGAACCTGTTTTTGATGCTCATGATAATCTAGAGCAACGGACTTAATGCCGGATACTTTTCTTTGTTTCGTTTCGGTTCTCACAAATCCCGGCTTCAATTCAATGACCAGAGGATGCATCTTCCGCTCTTCTATAACAAAATCAGCAAAACCGATTTTGAGTTTTACTTCCGAATACCCTTCTGCCTTTAATATATCTTCAACGAGATGTCTCAATAGTTCGGCCGATGCGGTTTCCGGCTTCGAGGCGTACAATAAACTAGTCAGGTAATGTCCAAAATGAAGATACTTGAATGATTCGATAATTGTGGGAAGTTGGTCGAGAGTCACTCTCTGTAACGAGTTCAATTTATCCAATTCTTCAATGATCTCTTCCGGCTTCATGGAGATAAAAATAATTTCAGTTTGCATCAAAAGTACAGATTAATATATGGGTTTGATAATAGAGTTATCCTAATTTATAAACAGGCAGATGTGAAACTCACAACATCCCCTGATCCGAGAAACTGAAAAAACTGTCATCTGTCACAATAATATGGTCCAGAACTGATACTTCAAGGACTTTCCCGGCTTCCATAATTTTATTGGTAATACGGATATCCGACTCACTCGGCTTGGTGTTTCCCGACGGATGATTGTGCCCCAGAATGATAGCCGATGCATGATGGTCGAGAGCGATCTTGAAGATTTTCTTCGGATCTACCACTGTTCCGGATATGCCTCCTTCACTGATACAGCACTTCCGGAGCAGGCGGTTAGCCCGGTTCAGGAG
>CAZTSX010000007.1:1523-30621 GCA_964616825.1 uncultured Prolixibacteraceae bacterium | reverse complement strand
TCCTGTAAAATGGATTTCGCGATCTCGATGGCCGATCGATCTGTTGTCCCCGATCCAATCAGAATGGCAATCAAATCGGCATCACTGAGTGCATGTCGTCCTTTCAACATCAGCTTCTCGCGGGGCCTGTCCTCTTCTGCCCACTGCTTGATCGGAAAATGTTTAGTGTACTTTTTCATCTTTTTACCCGTTAATCCATAAAAAGGGTAAAAGGTTATATCTTGCATCGAAAAAAAATAGCATAATGGGAGCAATTGGCAATACGATCATTGATTTAGAGGAAGTTAACTCAACAAATCTCTATGCTGAACAGTTGCTTAAAAAGGGTGCAATTGAAGAGGGGACAGTCATTATTGCAAAAAATCAGACAGCAGGAAGAGGGCAGGGTGAGAATAAATGGCAGAGTGAATCCGGCCGGAATCTGACTTTAACAGTGATACTCCATCCAACATTTCTCCTGGCTTGCCAGCAGTTTTTAATAAATAAAGTCATCTCACTTGGTGTGTATGATTTTTTGTGTGATTATGTGCCGGAGGTTTGTATCAAATGGCCTAACGATATTCTGATCAGGGCTAAAAAGGTTGGAGGAATCCTGATCCAGCATGTGGTGAATAATGAGATGCTGGAGACCACAATTGCAGGAGTCGGAATCAATGTGAATCAAACACACTTTGATCCTCATCTTTCGGATGCAGTATCACTGGTTCAAGTTCTCGGGCAGGAATTGGTGTTAAAAGATACCCTTCACCAGCTAACCAGCTCTCTCGAAGCAAAATATGCTTTTTTGCGACAGAAGGAGTTCGACCTTTTGGAATACGAATATTGCAATGCTCTTCTTGGATACAATGAGAAGAGAAGATATAACATAGGCAAAGAAATGGTTGATGGCATTATCAGGGGGGTAGATGAATTTGGCAGATTACTGGTAGAGATTTCCGGGAAGCCGGTCAAAGCGTTTAATCATAAGGAGATAGAGTATCTGCTCTAAGTCAAGAGGTTAAAAAGTCATCGTCATTAGGTCATCTGCATTCTATCTGTTGTATCGCTTGCCAAACGTAAAGCTCAGGTATACTGTCAGAAACAGGTTCTGCTTTGGATTATACGCCATGATTGGGACACCGATGGGGGAGTAATCCAGGCAGGCACCAACTTCCAGGGCTTTCGGACGCCTGTTTTTATTGCCGAATTCAAATTCGAGTCCCGACCGCAAATAGATCCCGGGATAGAAGTTAAGTTCCAGGACTCCGGCAAGTAATGAGGCTCGCCCATAGATGTTATCTGTAAAGTGAATCTCCGGATTGTACTTCTCTTCTGAAATGTCATACTCAGTGTATCCTGAGTCGAAGTGTAAGATATAGAGATACATTGGTTTGGCAATGCCAATGGAAACTCCTCCGAAATAAAGGATGCTTAGCTGAACCCCGCCCCAGTAAGGTTTCCGGTTCAGGATATGTTGTCGCCCAGTGCCACCCCGGATAAATGAGATCGAATTCAGTTTGCCATAGATGTAGCTTTTTGAATCTACGAAATAAGGATTCAAGACCCGGATCTCCTTGGCTGATTTATAGGTCGAGTATTCGACTTCCCACATCCAGAGGCGCAAGGCTGTTCGATTTTTTCCAATCCGAAATTTCAGGCCCCAACCGTTTGAGTGAATGAGTATCCCCAAACTCCATTGTCTCTCAAGCAATACATTGTCGGGAAGGGTATCGCGTTCCGGTTGATATTGAGCGTAAGTAGCACTTCCCAGCAGAGAGCTTAAGGACATGACAATCAAGATCAGATATGCCTGGACTCGGTTCATCCGTGTAAGAGAAAGGGTAGAGATACAAAAGTAATAATAAAAGAGGGAATATGTTAGTGACGCTCCACCTGGTATCGTGATTTTTCACCATAGGCGGCACACTTCTGGCCTGATGAGCAAGAAGAGAAAATCATGCCAATAACAACGATCGATAACACCGTGATGATGACTTTTTTCATACTTTTGAGGGAAAGTCTCATATTGAAGGATTTGAATGCAAAAATAGATAATTCTACTATACAAACAACTTTTTTCAAGTGTTATTGCATAAAGTTTTCAACGGGTATCCGTTGAAATCATTTATATGTTGACTATGGAACAGATTAATCCCAAAATCGAGGAGAGCTGGAAAAAGGAGCTTGCCGGTGAGTTCAGGAGTCATTATTTTTCTCTATTAAAGGATTTTTTAATTGAAGAGAAGAAGAAATACAGGATATTTCCACCCGGCTCCCTGATTTTCAACGCATTTAATCATACTCCTTTTGAGAAGGTCAAGGTGGTCATCCTGGGACAGGATCCTTACCATGGATTTGGCCAGGCACACGGACTCTGTTTCTCAGTACCAGAGGGAGTGCCCAAACCACCATCTCTGGTAAATATCTTCAGGGAGATTCAATCCGATTTAGGTGTCTCACCTCCTGCACAAGGTACCCTGATAAAATGGGCTGATCAAGGTGTCTTATTGATCAATGCTATACTGACTGTACGTGAGAACCAGGCCGGGTCACATCAGGGGAGGGGATGGGAGCAATTGACTGATGCGGCTATCAGGGCATTGTCTGAGAAGCGCGACGGACTGATCTTTCTTTTATGGGGCAAATTTGCTATCACGAAAAAGGAGTTGATTGATAATTCCTGCCATTTTGTCCTCACAGCGCCACATCCATCCCCATTGTCAGCTTCGAGGGGGTTTCTTGGATGCAGACATTTTTCACAGGCAAACACCCTGCTTAAACAAATGGGAAAAGAGGAGATCAACTGGAGTCTGTAATCAGGAAACCGGTCTCTTGATAAATTCAATGTGATAAAATCTGTACTTTTAACCCTGGAAATTTGCGATATGATATCTTTTCCTAATGCAAAAATCAATCTCGGCTTGCACGTTGTTGAACAACGTACTGACGGCTTCCACAACATCGAAACGGTGTTCTATCCGGTTTCGCTATGCGATATCCTGGAGATTATTCCATCGGAGAAAAAGGGAGCTGAATTCACCTCCTCAGGCTTACCTATTCCCGATGATTCCATCTCTAACCTAATCATAAAAGCCTACCAACTTTTCTCATCCAGTCATCCAGCATCATTGTCATTGCGAGGAGGCACCCCTGAGGCATGCCGACAAAGCAACGGCATCCAGGTTCACCTCCACAAAATCATCCCGTTGGGTGCCGGACTGGGAGGGGGATCATCCGATGGAGCGAATACATTAAGGATGCTCAGTGATCTTTCGAAACGGGACCTTTCTGTTCAGCAGTTACAGGATCTGGCCCGGCAACTTGGTAGTGATTGCGCTTTCTTCATCGAGAACAAACCGGTTTATGCAACGGGGAAGGGAGACCAGTTCGAGCCAATCGATCTTGATCTATCCGGATACCGGATTGTTATTGTGGTCCCGCCGGTTCATATGAGTACTCCGGAGGCCTATTCAATAGTAAATCCTCAAAAGCCGGCAGAGGAAATCCTGGAGATCATCCGGTTACCTGTCGAGCAATGGAAAAACCGATTGATAAATGATTTCGAAGAACCGGTGATGAAAAAGCATCCCATCATCCGGGAGATCAGAGAGGAGTTATACAACCAGGGTGCAATCTTTGCTGCCATGAGCGGTAGCGGATCAGCAGTATTCGGGATCTTCAGTCCTCAGTCTTTCATCCGCAATCTGCCATTCGATCCATCCATCAAAGTTTTCCCTATTTAGTATCCAGCAACAGCATCCAGCTACCGCGGGGTTCTCCAAAGTAGCAGCCCCGCAATAATAGCGAAGAAAATATTCGGCATCCATACAGCAAGCAGAGGAGGAATATTACCGAAAATTCCGAAGACGGCTGAGATCTGCATAAAAAGGATATACAGGAAAGTAAGGGCGAGTCCAAGGCCGAGGTGATAACCGATACCTCCCCTGACTTTGCGTGAGGAGACAGACACGCCAATCAGGGTAAGGATTATCGTTGCAAAGGGATTGGCTATCCGCTCATAATTTTTTACCTGATAATGGATTACATCCGGGTCGCCACGAAGCAATTTTTTTCTGATCATGTCGCGAACCGCTGCGTAGCCCATCACTTTGATCTCTTCTACATCTTCTATGAAATCTTCAGGTTCTATTGGCAAAAGAGTATCTAACTTTCCCCCTTTTATGAGCGTCTCACCGAGACTATCGATCCGGCGGATGAAATAGTTCTCTATCGTCCACTTGCCGGTTATTGTATCAAAAATGGCTTTCTCTGCTTTAAGTTTGTATCGCAGTTGTTGACCGTCGAATTCCTCCAGTGAGAATTTCCATCCGCTATTGTTGTTCAGGTTGAAGTTTTCCATGTAAATAAACGCACCCGGACTGATCTGTTTGTGGACGTTCATATCGCTGTAGATACGCGGATCCCGGATGTACCTGTTCTCGAATTCAAACATGGTCCGGTTCGTATAGGGAATGATGAAGTTAGCCAGAAAAAATGACAATGTTCCCAGAATAAGAGCTGACACAATAAATGGAACTAGCATTCGCCAAAAACTGATACCACTACTGAGGATAGCAATGATCTCGCTGCGGGAAGCCATCCGGGAGGTGAAGAAAATTACAGCGATGAAGGTAAGAAGATAACTGAAAAGGTTGATAAAATAAGGGATGAAATTGAGGTAGTAGTCGAAAATTATTCCGCTCAGGGGGGCATCGTTTTTCAGAAAGTCATCGATTTTCTCAGAGATATCAAACACGATCACGATAAAGATCAACAAGATAAGAGTGAAGAAGAATGTCCCCAGGAATTGTTTAATGATATAGATATCAATCTTTTTCACATCTTATAACCGTTGCATCAATTGATTGGTCATTTCTTCCTTCCATGCAAGGAAAGTCCCTCCAACAATCTGTTTCCTTGCTTCTCTCATCAGCCACATGTAGAATCCCAGGTTGTGTAATGTTGCAATCATCGCCGATAGCATCTCTTTAGATATAAAAAGATGCCGCAGAAATGCCCTGGAACAATCTTTATCAACAAAAATTCCACCATCCGGATCCAGGGGAGAGAAGTCGTTTTTCCACTTTTCATTTTTGATATTAATGATGCCTTTTTTAGTGAACAGCATGCCGTTCCTGCCATTTCGAGTAGGAATTACACAATCAAACATATCGATGCCAAGGGCAATGCTTTCCAGAATATTAGCAGGTGTTCCCACTCCCATCAGGTACCGGGGTTTATCCGGTGGCAGGATATTGGTAACCACCGAAGTCATCTCATACATCATCTCTGCCGGTTCCCCAACTGATAATCCGCCTATCGCGTTTCCTTCAGCTTCACATGAAGCGACGAACTCCGCTGATTGTATCCGCAAATCCTTAAATACACTGCCCTGCACAATCGGAAAAAGGTTCTGTTTATAGCCATGAGGACAGGTCGTGGAATCAAATTGATCGATACATCTTTTCAGCCAGCGATGGGTGCGGTGCATAGACCTGGAAGCATAATCGTATTCGCAGGGATAGGGTGTGCATTCATCGAATGCCATCATGATGTCGGCGCCCAGTACGCGCTGGAGATCAATTACTGATTCAGGGGTGAACGTGTGCTTGGAACCGTCAATATGTGACTGGAACACTACCCCGTCTTCTTTGAATTTCCGGATATCGGCCAGGGAGTAAACCTGGTACCCTCCACTATCGGTCAGCACAGGCCGGGTCCACCCGTTGAATTTATGGATTCCACCAGCCTGAGCCACAACATCTGTTCCCGGCCGCAGGTAGAGATGATAGGTGTTTGACAGCATGATCTGGGCTTGTACGTCATCATGCAACTCATTTATGTGAATCGCTTTGACATTTCCTGCAGTGCCAACAGGCATAAAAAAGGGTGATTTAATGGTACCGTGATCGGTTTCCAGCAAACCGACCCGGGCAGATGATCCTTGATCTGTATGGCTGATCGTGAAGGTCATGAATTGCGAAGATTCTTCTCTATGAACGTTCAGAACGCTCAGTTACTAACGGTTGTCGCAATTTTTCGATAAAGGTAGGTTTTATTTTAAGATATTGAATAAATTTGCCACTGACACCTGTTAAATCTTGTTAAATGCCAGATGCATTTATTGATCCAAATCCCATTCTCTTCACCCTGTTTATCATCTTTGGTTTTTGTTTCCTGGTGCAGATGCTTTTTTACTGGGCGATTTTTTTTAGATTAAGCTTAAGAGAAAAGAGATACGAGATACACGATATGCGATACCCGGATCCCGGATCCCGGATCCCCGATCGCCCTCCGGGCGTCTCTGTCGTCATCTGCGCCCATAACGAAGTTCATAACCTGCAACATACATTGCCGAAGATCCTGAACCAGGACTATCCAAACTTCGAAGTGCTGGTTGTCAACCATGCTTCAGACGACGACACCTCTTCTCTACTGACCGATCTGGCCGATCATCATCCGCATCTGAAGGTAGTGGATATCAAACGGGACCTAAACTTTTTTACCGGGAAAAAGTTCCCGCTGTCGATCGGAATCCGGTCTGCGAAACATGATGTTATTTTGCTTACAGACGCCGATTGCAAACCGGCAGGCAAGCATTGGATTCGACAGATGTGTGATGCTTTTACAGACCAGAAGGAGATTATCCTTGGATATGGTTCTTATGAAAAGAGAAGCAGTATCCTGAACAAGCTGATCCGGTATGATACGATCAGCATCGCGATCCAATACCTTTCGTTTGCGCTGGCCGGATTCCCATATATGGGTGTAGGGAGGAACCTGGCGTATAAAAAATCTATCTTCTTCCAGGAAAGAGGCTTTATCGCTCACTACCGGATCAGTAGTGGTGATGATGATCTGTTTATTAACCGGGTAGCCCGGAAGCGAAATACAGGGGTGATGCTGGATCCGGGGGCATCGACCATTTCTGAACCCAAATTATCAGCCAGACAATGGATTATCCAAAAAAAACGGCACCTCTCCACAGGAAGCCATTATAAAATCAAACACAAGCTGATACTAGGGTTGTATACTGGAACACAAGTGCTCTTCTGGGTCATGCTGATTCTCCTTCTGGCCTGGAAATTTGCCTGGATATTCGTTTTAAGTGTACTTTTGTTCAGGGTGGTCAGTCAGTATATCGTATTTGGCCGGTGTATGCACAAATTGCATGAGAAAGACCTGATTCCGTTTATCCCTCTGCTGGAGTGGATCATGATCCTTTTCAATAGTGGTGTTTCAGTGTCGAACCTTATCATCAAATCCCGTAAATGGAAGTAGTCTCTCATCTCACTAAAAAAGCACAGCGTGATTACAAACTAGTGATCAAAGCACGTGAGAATGGCGATCAGAAGGCGTATGCAGAGCTGCTGAACAATTACAGGGATCCACTCTATTTTCTGCTTCTGAAGATGACCAATAACCCGACAGATGCGGAAGACCTGACCATCGAAGCATTTGGGAAAGCATTTCGAAATCTGCATCAGTATGCGCCTGATTATGCTTTCAGTACGTGGCTATTCAAGATCGCAGCAAATAACTGCATCGATTTTTTAAGAAAATCCAAACGAATCATCTTTGCAGACTCACCGAACAAAGAAAGCGATGATCAGGATGACTACCCCTTGAACATTCCAGCTACTACGAAAGATCCGGAGGAGAAAGTGATTGAGAAACAGAAGATCAAACTGATGCGGAAGATTGTTGAGGAGTTAAAGCCACACTACAAACACCTCATCGAGTTGCGCTATTTCAAGGAGTGGTCCTATGAAGAGATCGCCACTGAGTTAGACCTCCCACTGGGAACTGTCAAAGCTCAGCTCTTCCGCTCCCGTGAATTTTTGTATCAGATTATAAAGAACGCCGGAGAGAAGATTTAAATTTGTATCATAATCTTAGCACCATGACATTCAAAGAAGAGATCCTCCAGGGGATTCCGGAAGAACTACCTCAGTTGCAGCCTTACGATCCGGTCGCAAATCATGCTCCGGTACGAAAAGATATTTTATCGCCTGACGAGAAAAAACTGGCGCTGAGGAACGCGCTCCGTTATTTTGATAAAAAATATCACGAAGTTCTGGCTCCGGAGTTTGCTGATGAGTTGAAGAAATACGGACGGATTTACATGTACCGGTTCCGTCCAACCTATGAGATGTATGCCCGACCGATTTCTGATTATCCTTATCAATCGATCCAGGCTGCTGCTATCATGCTGATGATCCAGAACAACCTCGATCCGGTTGTCGCTCAACATCCTCAGGAGTTGATCACCTATGGTGGGAACGGTGCAGTATTCCAGAACTGGGTTCAATATCTCATCACCATGAAATACCTGGCAGAGATGACCGATGTACAGACGTTGGTTATGTATTCAGGTCATCCGATGGGATTGTTCCCTTCCCATAAAGACGCTCCCCGTGTTGTGGTTACCAACGGCATGATGATCCCCAACTACTCCAGCCAGGACGACTGGGAGAGATACAATGCGCTTGGAGTTACGCAGTATGGTCAAATGACTGCCGGTTCCTATATGTATATCGGCCCTCAGGGAATTGTACACGGCACCACGATAACTATACTCAATGCCGCTAGAAAAAAGTCTGCTGTCCACAGTCTGCAGTCCGCAGTCCGCAGTCCGCAGTCCGCAGTCCAAAATCACGAGTCACGAGTCACGAGTCACGAGTCACGAGTCACGGATCACCAGTCCCCCGATGATATTAAAGGAAGGATCTTCCTCTCCTCCGGCCTTGGAGGCATGTCGGGTGCCCAGGCAAAAGCTACTGTTATTGCCGGTGGGATTGGGGTGATCGCAGAGATCAATCCCCGTGTGGTGGAAAAACGATTCTCGCAAGGATGGGTGGATGAAGTGTTTACAGATGTGGATCAACTTCTTGACAGGATGTTGCAGGCACAGCAAAACAAAGAAGCGGTATCACTGGCTTATCAGGGGAATATCGTGGATTTGTGGGAGCGGATAGCTGAACGGAATATTCACATTGATCTTGGGTCCGATCAAACGTCGTTGCACAATCCCTGGGCAGGCGGGTACTATCCGGCCGGACTAACACTTGATGAAGCGAATGAGATGATGGTTCATGATCCGGGGAAATTTAAGGAGGAGGTGCGAAAATCGTTACGTCGCCAGATAGATGCGATTAATCGTGTGGTGAAAAATGGCATGTACTTCTGGGATTACGGGAATGCTTTTCTGCTGGAAGCCTCACGTGCCGGCGCTGATGTGTTGAATCCTGATGGAAGTTTCATCTATCCATCCTATGTACAGGATATCCTGGGACCCCTTTTCTTTGACTATGGCTTTGGTCCATTTCGCTGGGTCTGTACCTCATGTGATCCCAAAGACCTGGATGTGAGTGACCGGATAGCAGCATCTGTCCTGGATGAGATCGCTTCCAACTCTCCTGCAGAGATTGAGATGCAGATGCGAGATAATATTCACTGGATCCGTGAAGCCAGGAAAAACAAACTGGTTGTAGGATCCCAGGCGCGCATCCTGTATGCTGATTGCGAGGGTCGCACAAAGATCGCAGCCGCCTTTAACGATGCCATCAGATCGGGAGAAATTTCGGCTCCGGTTGTGCTTGGGAGGGATCATCACGATGTCTCCGGAACAGACTCACCCTATCGTGAAACATCCAATATCTTTGATGGCTCCTCCTTCACGGCTGATATGGCAATTCAAAATGTCATTGGTGACAGTTTCCGGGGAGCCACCTGGGTTTCGATTCACAATGGAGGTGGCGTAGGCTGGGGCGAAGTGATCAATGGCGGTTTCGGTATGGTTTTGGATGGCACGGAAACTGCAGATAAGCAGCTGCAGTTGATGCTACACTGGGACGTTAACAACGGCATAGCGCGCCGTGCCTGGGCCCGCAATGATGAAGCGATCTACGCGATTAATCGCGCGATGAGAGAAGAGCCGCAACTTAAGGTGACTATCCCAAACAAGGTGGAAGATAAATTGATCAACGGGTTGTTTTAATAGAAAAAGCAGAAAAAACGCTCCGGAGAAGGAGCGTTTTTTTTATTAACAAAAACCTGAGAAAATTTATTTTGTTCCGTGGAAGTTTGTAGCTTTATGTCCGAATTAGGCTGAAGACCTACAGTTGATTCATGATTACTGAAAGTTTATTGTATCCATAACCATCGACAGAATATTGGACGAGTCGGAAGGTTCTGTATATTCCATTTTTATGAAGCCATATTGTTTGCTCAGGTAAATGGTTCCAATGGTATTCACATTACCGGAGGAGTGGATTCGTGAGTCGATTGCATATTTTCCGCATCTGAATGATCCGGTAGTGGTGTTGACCGGGACATTGGTTTTGGTCAGTGTGAGAAAGGTTGTGTCAGCGCCACTGATGAACCGATATTTCTTGTTAATTACGGCATCAAGGTAATATGTGTAGAGAACATCTGTGGTTGAACTGTCGCCTAAAACCGATAGTTTAAATGGCTCTGCATACCATGAGAACTCCCGTGTAAAAAATGGCCATCCGCAATCGTTAGTCTCTCTCATATGAAAGATATAGGGAGATGGTTCATTAATGACTTCCTGTTGAATAGTACATGTAACACTATCGAAACGTGTTGTTTTATATCGCCAGGATCTGCCCACCTGGGGGAAGCTGAAATAGAGAGAAGGATCCATCCCCGGATTGATCAGGATGAGATACCCTTCGTATGTAACAAACTCACTACCCTTTGGGCCACATTCATTCCCTGCAATGCGGACGACCATCAGATTGTCTTCCTGCAGGTAAACATATCCTCCCAGATCCCAGTTCAAACACTGAGGATTGGCGGAGTCGCTGCAGATAAGATTGAAATAGAGCACCCCGCTCTGGAACAAAAACCCGTCCAGGAAGTTAATCTGCCCAAGTTCAAAAATGCCATTAAGCAGATCCCCGGTCGCATTCGAATAAAGTGAAACATCTCCACTCTTTTCAATCCGGGTATTGTTTTTGAAAGTAGTGATGCGCCCTCGCCATGTTCCTTTCAATTGGGAAAGGGTAACGGATTTACTATCAAATCCATTCTCTTTTTTACAGGCTTGCTGAGGGAAAATCAGGAAGCTAATCAGCAGAACATAAAAGGCAATTGACAAATCCTTTGATAAAAGGTTATAATCCTTAGCTTTTTCTCGATGAAACATGGTTCTCTATTTTGGCAATTTCCGGATTATGGCATAAATTTACAGCAATTTAGCTAGTCATACAAGTCAAACACATAATATAAAACGAAAATCTATGAAAAAATTACATTTTCTACTTGCAGGAATCATACTATTTGCTGTCGCAGGATGCCAGCAGCAGATCGACGTAACATACAACGAAACGGCTAAAGTAGATACCGTTGATGATTATTTTGGAACAAAAATTGCTGACCCATACCGTTGGCTTGAAAATGACACATCCGCTGAAACGGAAGCGTGGGTAATAGAAGAAAATAAAGTCACAGATGCTTACCTTGCCCAGATCCCTTACCGGGAGAAAGTTCGGGAAAGGCTGGAGCAGATCTGGGATTATCCCAAATTTACTGTCCCTTTCCGCGAAGGTGACTACTACTTCTATAAAAAAAACGATGGGTTACAGAATCAGTATGTCCTTTATGTTAAAAACGGCATCGACGGAGAACCCGAAGTGTTATTGGATCCGAATACCTTCAGTGAAGACGGAACCATTGCCCTCACCGGGCTTTCAGTTTCAAATGATGCAAAATATCTCGCTTATAGAATCGCTCAAAGCGGATCGGACTGGAATGAGATACGGGTAATGGAGATTGATGGGAAAAAAGAGCTGTCCGATGAGCTGAAATGGGTAAAATTCTCCGGGATGGCGTGGGAGAAAGATGGATTTTATTACAGCCGGTATGATGAGCCTGTAAGAGGAAAAGAGTTTTCAAATAAAAATGAATTTCATAAAGTCTATTATCATCAGGTAGGAACTCCTCAAGCAGAAGATATCCTGATCTATCATGATCCAAAATATCCCCAGCGAAATTATGGAACCGATGTAACAGATGACGAACGTTTCCTCATCCTGTACCAGAGTGAATCAACCAGTGGAAATGCGTTGTATTATAAAGATCTAACGAAGAAGAATATGAAATTCCAGCCACTGGTGACCGGATTTGACAACGATTATTCCGTAATTGACAACCTGGGTGACAAATTGCTGGTTGTAACCAACCACAAAGCCCCCAGGCAAGCGCTTGTAATGATGGATCCGAAGAATCCCGCTCCCGAAAACTGGAATGTGGTGATCCCGGAACAGGAAGACGTGCTTCGGTCAGTCGACCTCGTTGGGAACAGAATCATGGCCAGGTATATGAACAAAGCAGCCAGCAAAGGTTACCTCTACGACTATCAGGGGAATCAGATGGGCGAGATTGAACTGCCAGCGGTTGGCTCCATTACCGGTTTCAACGGCAAAAAAGGAGAGGATATCGCGTTTTACGGATTTACTTCATATACCTTCCCGACGACAATCTTTAAATACGATGTAGCAAATAATCAGTCGGAGGTCTACATTCGTCCGGAAATCGATTTTAACCCGGACAAATACGAGGTCAAACAAGTTGAATATCCAAGTAAAGACGGAACGCTTATAACCATGTTCATTGTGCATCAGAAGGGGTTGAAGATGAACGGAAACAATCCGACACTACTTTATGGCTATGGCGGCTTCAACATCAGTATGACTCCCCGTTTCAGCATTACCCGGCTGGCATTTATCGAACAGGGTGGCGTTTACGCAGTTCCCAATCTTCGAGGAGGAGGCGAATACGGGGAGGAGTGGCATAAAGCAGGCACCCTGGAGAGAAAACAGAATGTCTTCGACGACTTCATCGCTGCGGCTGAGTACCTGATCGAAGAGAACTATACCTCATCGGATAAATTGGCGATCATGGGTGGATCCAATGGCGGTTTGCTTGTAGGAGCCTGTATGACTCAACGACCCGAATTGTTCAAGGTGGCAATTTCGGCGGTTGGCGTCCTTGATATGTTAAGATACCATGAATTCACTATTGGCTGGGCCTGGGCAACCGACTATGGAACCAGCGAAACCGAAGAGGGATTCAATTACCTGATCAAATACTCACCCCTGCATAACATCAAAGAGGGGACCAGCTACCCGGCTACCCTGGTTACCACTGCCGATCACGACGACCGGGTTGTTCCGGCACACTCGTTTAAATTTATCGCTTCGCTGCAGGCAGCCGATGCCGGTCCGAATCCGGTACTGATCCGTATAGAGACCAAAGCCGGCCATGGTGGCGGAAAACCCACTTCCAAGGTCATTAAGGAGTATGGCGACATATGGTCGTTCATGTTCTGGAATCTGGGGATGAGGCCGACGTTTTAATGTTCTTTCTTTTGTCATTGCTATAAAAGAACCAAAGAAAAAATCTAGGCTAGAGAAGAATTGCCTGAGTGTTCATTCCTTTGTTTTTTACGCCTCTTTCATTCACACTCCGGGCGGCAATTTTTCGAAGGCCGGAGATTTTCTTCCTTCGAAAGAGTAAGTGTAATTTACAGGAATATTCAACTTTTCAAAAAATAATTGAAGAGCATTATAGAATGATTCGGTTTTGAAAGTATGCAGGTTCATATTTTTACTTATTTATTCGACCAAAGCGTCTCTTTTTCCCAATTCTCAGGAAAACCCATTTGCTTTAAAGGAATGTCCGGATATTCATTTGAGAGTTTTTTAAATTTTATGATAAAATGATTTTCTGGAATTATTTTATTAAGCAAATACAATAAACTACTTAAGGCCAGGTATAATTTACCATGAGGGAAATCAGTATTTATTAGCCAAATGGCACTTGTATTTTTGGGTAGCTTCATTTGGGCAGGAAATATCCTGTTCCATAATCTCCCATGATGAGCACAAATGTTACGAATAACAGCTATTGAATGCATCCAGCTTTCAAGCACCTTTGGATGCCCCAAATTAAAATTATTTGCGATTGTTTTCTTTTCCGGACTAATTCTCAGGTTCTCATATATTTTCGATAACAGACCTAAGCTTGTTATTTCCAGGCTCATCCATGCAGGTGGGCGTTTCGGGCTTGAGTAAGTGTTTTTATAATGCTTGATAAAAACTTCATTTGATCGGGCTAACTATTTGTCGATCAATGCAAGGTCGCGTTTATAAAAATCAATATTCCGGTAAAGACTTTGATTTTCATACCAATTACTACCATAACTTAATGAGTAGTGATATATAATTTGAGTCCTAAATGCAATTTCAATTCGTTCGAGGGCATCAAAAACAAGTAAACGGAGTTTACGGTCAAAAAGATAAGTATTGAGAATGGTATCAAAGTTAACTCCCTTATTAAATGGATGATGAGGATCAGTATTATTTTGATATGTGTAGGTGTATGCTCTTAAACGATACAAACTGATAAAAGAAAGATAGCGTTTTGCCCTTTCTTCATCCTTGAATGCCAGCCCTCTTTTCTTTAATATCTGAATTTGTTGGGCTATGCTTAATGGTGGTTTATTATACTTCATAGCCCATAAAAAAAGAAAACCTGCCCGGGTGCGCTGATCCTACGAGAAGCGTGGCAAGTCTTATTATTTGCAAATATAATATAATTTTTTTGAATTCCAACATATTTCTCGATTTTTCAATTGATACTTCTATTTTGTCATCTGCACTTTTGTGATGGTTCGGTTTAATTGTTTCCTGCAGAAACTTTGCATATAAATCACTATAAGGTATTAACAGTCAAATGTATAAGATTTTTTTTTGCCAAGCTCGAAGTAAATATATGAAAACATTTGCAATGTCTCTATGTCGTGAAAGGGAAATTTCTCTTTGCATACATACAGCTCGATGCTCGTTGCTCGTTAACTCGATGCAGGATAACGGATACCAGATACCGGATTGATCTTAAGAAAACTTCGTCATTTGTTGTTCTACCTTCTCAATCTGAATTTTGGCTTCTGATTTCTAACTTTCTCCCTTCTTCAATAGTTCTCCCTCTGAAATCATATATGCAGATAGGGCCGCATGATAGATTGTTTGATTCAGTTTTACCCTGATTTCATACTGACTCACTAAGGTAGGATTAGCCTTGACGGATTGGGCAAATTTCACGGCTTGTTGAAATTTTAACATCTGCTTCTTTCTTGCAGGGGTTGGTGGTTTCGACGATTTTTTCGGCATTGAGGCGATCACACTGGTTCCTTTCCGTCGCCGGATTACAAACAGATCACCAAATTTCCCGCTCATTCCTTTCAAAATAGCATTTTGGCCTGTTAATTTCATGTTCTGCGTTTTCTATAAAGACATAGATTCATACGTAAAGGTTGGGTATTAACCGATGATATGCTGAGAGCTAACTTTAGGAAAGACGAATTGAAGACGAATCTAAATTAACGGTAAATTAAAGCTAAACTAAAGATAATCCGTGTCTCCATGAACCGGAGAATATCGCACAACCACCCTGTCACTCACTATACTGGATGCTGGATCCTCGATGCTGGATACCAGATGCCGGATCAATCTTTCGCAGAAAGAAATTTTAAACACAGGCTTCGCATAAGCGGCCTAGCGACGCGGAATGCTGAGAAACCTAAACATTCTTAGAAAAATATTGAGCGTTGCAGTCGTATTGCGGAGCCTCGGCCTCCGCGGCCGTAGAGCGGAACAAAAAAGAAGAAACTCAGCTATATCGATTGCGAAAAAGGCGAAGCCTATATATTTTCAATCACAATTAAGGAAAGAAAAATAACCCTCGTCCAACCTTTTCCATTTTCGATTTGTCATTATTTCAAAAAAAGTTATCCACAACGTATAACCTTTTGCCTGTAAACCGGATTAATGTCCGGAGAGAAATCATATGACACTGTATTCAGATTCAAAAATCATTGACGGGATCAGAGAGAGTAATCATGGGGTGATTAATTTCTTGTACAAGGATTACCGGCCACTGGTCAGAGCTTTTGTCAGAAAAAATTCAGGCACCATCCAGGATGCCGATGATGTGTTCCAGGATGGGTTGGAAGCCCTGTACCTGCGTTGCCGTGATCAGGAGCTGATACTGACATGTGCCCTGCGGAGCTATTTTTATTCTGTTTGCCGGAATATCTGGTTTCAACGATTGGAACGTAAACAACGGCTGACCTATTATCCTGATTTAATGGTCAATGATAGTAGCGAGAAATACGATGGAAGGGATAGCCTGACTAAAGAACAAAAACTTGCCCGCCATGCTCTTTTCTGGAAATGTTTCAAAACGCTGCCTGAAAATTGTCAGCAGATATTATTGATGTATATTGATAAAGTTCCATGTAAGAAAGTAGCTGAGAAACTTGGATTTACTGGTGAAAATTATGCCAAAGTCAGAAAATCCATGTGTGTAAAATTATTCCAAAAAAGGATCATGAAAGATCCTGAATATTTAAATTGTATCGACCATGACCAGTGATGAACATTTGCATGAATGGATCTCCCGCTACAATGAGGGAACTCTTGAAGGAGATGAATTGGAACAGTTTCTGGAACTGCTGAGATCGGATCATGACGTTAGATTGGAAACAGAGCTTAACAAGGAGGTAATAGAATTCCTTAATGATCGTGATCTGTTGGCATTTCTGAAGGCTATTGATGAAGTCCGGCTTAAAAGGGAACGGAATTCCAGATTGAATTATCTCTTGATAGCTGCAGTAATGATAATCTTTGTGGCTGTCGGATGTTTTTGGATCTATCAATATTCGATGAATAGATTCAATCGTTTTCCAATGGCTATCTACCAGGGGAGGGAAACGTCCCGATATCTGGAAGATGATCAGCAGGAGTCAGTTTTTTCAAACTGGACATCCCCTGGATATCCCGGATCAAAATGGCAAAAAGAAGTGGTGAGCTCTGAAATACTCTCAATTGCTTTGACTCCATTACCCTACCTGGAAGGACTGGTTGGTGAAGCAATGAGATCAACCAAATTGTCTCTTATTGAACCGCCATTCTCACTCAGAATCAATCCTGGCGACACAATCACTTTCCGGTGGTTGAGAACTGAAACTGCAGCACTTTCAATTGAAATTATGGATAATCTGGGAAATAGGCTATGGATAGTTGAAAAGTTGACCGGTAATAAAATGAATCTCAGGACATCTCAATGGAAAACCGGACTGTACTATTGGAAACTACTGGCTGATGATGACATCGTTTGTGTAGGAAAGATAACCGTTATTGAACAGAAAAGATGAGGATGAAAATCACGATGCTCTGGTTGTTGGTTCTCTTTACAGTTGGAACCCGGATTGAAGCACGAACATGCTCTACCCAGGAACCTGTTGATTCAATTTGTCGCGTGGATACTCTTTTTCAACAGGCGAATATCCATGCGTTGAATCGCAATTGGGGTCGTGCTATCACTCGCTACCAGCAAGCGTTGCAGGAGACTTGTATACCACCACAACGGTCACGGATTCATCAGAATCTTGGGTGTCTCTTTTTCCTGTTAACCGATTATGAACATGCGGCGATCCAGTTCGAATATTCCTATTCTTTGCAGATGAATCAACCTGACTCCGATGGAGAGCATCTGGCTGAGATTTGCATGAATCTTGCGTCTACCTATTATGAAATGAACAAGCCTGATAAATCTCTGTTCTGGTGGGAGCAGCTTCGCAGGATTGTGAATAAATCAAAACGATGGACGTTCCGGTACGCATTAGGAAAAGGGAATGTCTATTTTCAACTGGGGAAATACCGTTGTGCTCTTTCTGAATATTTCCTGCCAATCCGCCATCTTTCTGATCATAACAAACCGTCAGGCGAGGAGATATGGATCCGGAAAAACATGGCCCTGTGTTACCGGAAACTTGGACAGCAGGATTCAGCAAAACGTTGTCTCAGCAAAACAATAGAGCGGATTAACGTTTCAGAAGGAGAATTCAATTGGTTGATTCCGGATCTGCTTTTTATTCAGGGCGATCTCTTTCTGGAAACGCATCACTCGCAAGTCGCACTAGATCTGTTTGAACAGGGATTGGAATGGTTGGATGCATCGTCTTTGATGCAATCGTATCCTCAGCTGGAGAAGGGTAGGTTCAAAACAGCTGATATTCTGAGACATAAACTGCTATGTGGGATAGTCAGGGCAAAATATCAGATGTTGATACGCTTCGAAAAGGATTCCCTCATGAAAGAAGATCTGCTTCAGGAAATAGTTGAGGTTATTGATCTTGGTGAGTCACTAACGGAGACAGAGTACCTGGGTGGCATTCTCACGACTGAACCGGAATCTCAAATATGCATGTATAATCTTGCCATGAAACTCCTTTTTCAGGCTGAAAATGTATCACATTCGAATCAACAGAACATGCTGGAAATTGCAGAAAGACAAAGGAGGTTTTGTGATGAGATTGAAGATGGAGGTGACTGGGGAGAGGGAATACTATCAGACATAGATGTATACCAGTTTCATGACTTGAAAAGACGGTCATTCCAGCTTCACAAACAACATCTGGCAACAGATTCCATCCGATTTTCTTCAACACCGGATCTCTTTGAAAAACGTTTTATTGTAAAGAGTGAACTGGATTCCCTCAGCCGGCAGCTCAAGAGTGAAACCAAAAGGACGGGTAGAACATTGAATCCTGTCCCTGATATCAGAGATGTCTCTTCACTCCTTTTTGATGAAGAGGCCATCCTGGAATTCATGGTTTCAGACTCTGCACTTTTTTCCTTTTTTATTTCACCTGACACTTGCATGATCACAAGAAACAGACTGGATGCGATTTTTCTGCAAGATATCAGAAAGTTTGAGTTGGCATTGAAAAGAGCGGATTCCAAAGGTTTGATTCAGTTGAGTAACAGGCTATATCACCTCCTGATCAGTCCTTTTCAACATATCCTGAAAGACAAGTCAAAGCTGTTGATCATGCCTGGGTCCGAACTTGCTCAACTTCCATTTGAAACACTGGTGGAGAACCTAACCTTCCTCATTTGTCAATATGAGATATCTTACCACACCTCTATCACCTCATGGTATCATTACCGCTTATTCGGAAATTCCGGGAGCAGTCGGGAGAGTCCAGACTACCAATGCGATTTTATCGGGTGCGCACCCGACTTTTCTACTACATCCAAATTGGTTCATCTACCCTATTCATTGAGTGAAGTAGACACGATTATTGAGATGTTTCGACAAGCGGGACAAATAACTTGCAGAATGAATACAGAAACGTTTGGGGAGAAGTCAATTTTCAACACTGCTGATTTGTCACGAATTGTTCATCTGGCCAGTCATGGGCTGAACAATAAGGAGAATCCGGAACTGTCAGGTTGGATTTTAACTCCCGACCCGGCTCCATCGCCCCCTGACAATCTGGTTGATGGAAGGCTTGATATGGGGGAGTTGCAATCTTTCCGGTTACAATCAGACCTGGTTGTATTCAGCAGCTGTTCAATCGGATCAAAAGCAGATAAAACGTGGTACAGGATGACCGGTTTCCCCAGAAATTTTCTGAAGGCAGGTGTGAACCATATCCTCTTCTCTCACTGGAATGTTTCGGATAAACATACCCGTCAGTTCATGCTTACCTTTTACCGTCATATCCTGACAGGAAAAAGCTATCCGGCGGCTCTCAGGGAGGCAAAACTAAAGATGCTGGAATTGCCCGAAACCGCTATCCCAACCATCTGGGCGCCCTTTGTGCTATGGTCGAACTAGTTTACCGCAATCGTCTCAATCTCAATCAGCGCTCCTTTTGGTAAGCCCAATACAGCAAATGCAGCCCGGGCCGGGAGGATGTTGGCATAGTAATGATTGTAAACCTCATTCATATCCACAAAGTGATCCATGGTAGTGAGGAGAACTGTCGATTTTACTACATCCTTATATGAATAGCCAGCGGCTTTCAGGATCGCTCCGATGTTGGTTAATACCAGGTCGGTCTGTGCTTTGATATCGTCGTCGATAAGTTCTCCGGAAGCCGGATCAATTGCTATCTGCCCGGAAATATACAACGTTCCGTTGACCTCTGTCGCCTGACTATATGGCCCGATCGCTTGCGGCGCCTCTTTGGTTTCTATGATTCGTTTCATTTATTATCAATTTATGGCAATTTCATGGCAATTCATGGCAATTCATGGCAATTAATAATAGTCCCTGAAATCTTTCTTCTTATTCAACTTCAGATCCTGCAATACACTAGCCTTCACGTTGATCGAGAAGTTCCATTGCTGTCGTGCCCCTTTCGGCACCCACCCGAAACGCATCTCCCAGCAATGAAGATCGCGATAGATATCGACAGAGGTATAGGCCAGCTGATTGTTGGTAAAATCCCACCCGGTCGTCAATGTGACTTTCCATTTTGGTGTGATGTTGAGCTGCCCATGAAAGTTAAGTGTCTGTACGATCGTGGGAACTCGTTTGTTTTCGGATGCTTTCCACGTATTCGTATACCGGAAATTGTAATTAACACCAAAACTCCAGGGGATATCAAAGTCAACATAATAGTCGTAGTACTTCATCAGGTCTTCTTTTTCCGCCTCTGTTGCATCTGTAGGTTCTTTTTTCTTTTTCAACTTGTCAGATGAGAGGTTGTAACTAAGGCCGATATCCCAGGTAGTGTTGTCAAGCCGCAGCAATTTTTTGTTTACTTTCAACTCAGAAGCATTGGTTCTTCTGCCCATAGAATCCAGTGCGTAGGGATCCCAACGGCTGGAATACTGGATGTTGAGTCCTTTGAAGATAGAAGTTCTTCCGGTGAGAGAGATCGGAGCCCAATTCACCGAGTCTTTTGCAATATCGTAAGAGGTAGAAATCGTAAAATTATCTATCAGCTTGATTTTCTTTGTGCCGGTAATGGTGTCCTTTCGGTTTCGGACTTTCATCTCCAGGTTGTTGCTGAGACTGAACGAAATCAGTCCGGACTGATCAGGAGGTGGCCCTCCGTACATACTGCCTTCAAAGATGGAATATTTCCGGGGAACAGCGCTGGAATCATTTTCAACCTCTTTGTAATACCCCCAACCAGGAGCTCCGAAATTGGGTGTATAACTAAATGTGACAGAGGGAGTGAGCATATGTCTGATTGCTACTATCGGACCGCCTTTAAATTGAAACATGCCATATATCCGTGTATTGATCGAGGAGGAGAGGTTGAAATCGAACGCATTTTTGAATCCATAGATTGTATCAACTTTCATATAGGCCGCTATCGTATCATCAGGTGTGATGACCTCATCAATCCATTGCTTCTTTCTATAGGAGAAGTACATCCGGTCGCGGAGATTCATGCTATTTGTGAAATTGATATACTTAAAGATTCTCCAGGTTCCGGAAACAGGGATGCGGTGACGGATCCCATTCTGCATATCTTTATACCAATCCTTCTGAAACAGAAGAGAGTCATATGTATTGTATCTATTCTCTAAGTCAAGGTTGTATTTAAGTCCGATCTGTTCATACCATTTCAGTTTGCCTGCTCTCTCCTGCTTCCTGAAAGGGTATAATTGATTGATGGAAAAAGAGATCTGTGGAAAAGCAAAGTTGATGTCTTTTGTGATGGTATTCTGATTGTGATTGAAGTTCAGGTTCAGAAAATATTTTCCACTCCAATTGGTCGAGTAATTGA
Organism: uncultured Prolixibacteraceae bacterium; assembly: GCA_964616825.1. GTDB lineage: Bacteria > Bacteroidota > Bacteroidia > Bacteroidales > FEN-979 > QYOJ01. Next base: position 9,017 of record CAZTSX010000007.1, on the reverse strand, counting down.
TACTTGACTGGAACGTATTACTGAGATAAGCCTCTGTCGATGAAGATGGATTATACTTATTGAAGGTATTACTCACAATGTTCACATTGGCCGAGAAGTTGCTGTTGGGACGGGCTTTCTGGTCCTGGTTGTGGACCCACCGAAGCTCAAAGTCCTCCTGTTTCTGGAAATCCGGTGAGCCTTGAAATCCTAGTTTGTTTACCGCATATCCCAGTTTCAGCATCCCGTTATATTTATACCGTTTGACATAGTTGAAATTGGGCTTGATCGCCCAGCTTCCGCGGGAATAGATATCACCGAGTATCTTCAGATCCATTCGCTCATTAATTGCCCAGTAATATCCCCCGTTTTCAAGGAAGAAGCCCCGGTTGGCCGACTCTCCATAGGTTGGCATGATTATTCCGGAACGCTGGCCTGATTTGTTGGGAAAATACCCGAACGGGATAATAAGTGGGGTTGGAACCTCAGCGATAGTCAGGTAGGCAGGTCCCGTGACGATCTTCTTATCAGGAATCACTTTGGCTTTATTGAACCTGAATTCAAAATGGGGATGCTCTTCATTACTACAGGTAGTATAGGATCCTGTTTTGATATAGGTTACATCATCCGCCATTTTTTTGACTACCTGACCATGAAGATACCCTTCATCCTGTTGGGTAAAAACCCTGTGGATATAGCCTTTCTTGGTCTTGTAGTTGTAATTCATGATCTTCGATTTGAACTTCATCTCTTCCTGCGTGAATTCCGGGACCCCGATCTCATTGTCAAGGGAATCGCGGGTTCCGTGTGCATAGATCATATCGTCAAGGAAATCGATCTGGATATAGTTTGCTTTCAGGTTGATGTCAGTATATGTGATGTCTCCGTTATTGAACAGATACATATGCTGCTGCTTGATCTCAAAACGGAGGGAATCATCTGCTTTGTAATCTACTTGCGCTTCCAGCGAAGATTTTTTTTGACCTGCAATTGAATCAGAGGGGATGGAATCTCCAGAGGATAGAGAGTCTGGCCCGATGACTGTCATTTCTATCAAAGAAACAGTATCAGAGATGATTATAGTGTCAGGCAGTGGGGGTGGGATTGTATCCTGTCCCTGCAACAAAGAAGGCGTCATCATGAACAATGAAAAAAAAATGAGCAGGGAACACCCGATCTTTGTTAATATTTTCGTTAACAACTTATGTGGCAAGGTTGTTGATTAAGTTCTATCTTTGTTTTGTCAACAATGTCGGGATAACACTTGACCGGAAAGCCTTAATAACCGAGCTTCAAAGCTAACGAAAATTATGTTTGACTCTATCTTTTTAAGATACTTTAACACTCAGTTCATTAGATCTGTTTGGGTGGCGCTGTCGCTATTTGTAGTGCTTCCAAATTCATTCAGTCAGGAGCGAATGATGATCAATACGGTTGTGATTGACGCCGGTCATGGAGGCAAAGACCCGGGCACGGTAGGTCGACGAACTCAAGAGAAATATGTAGCGCTGTCCGTCGCGTTGAAACTTGGAACCCTGATCCAGCGGAATATACAAAATGTTAAAGTTATCTATACGAGAGATCGGGATAAATTTATTGAACTCCATGAACGGGCAGGCATTGCAAACCGGAATAATGCAGATCTTTTTATCTCAATCCATGCCAACGCGAATAATTCCAGATCCTTGCGGGGGGCGGAAACGTACATCATGGGATTGCACAAATCACAAGCGAACCTGAATATTGCCAAGCAGGAGAATGCTTCTATTCTCCTGGAGACGGACTATTCGGCCAAATATGAGGGGTTTGACCCAAACTCAGACGAATCCTACATCACATTCAGCCTCTACCAGAACTCTAACCTCGATTTGAGTTCCCAATTTGCAGCGGAAGTTCAGGAACAGATGAAAGACCGTGTCGGTTTAAGAGACCGGGGCGTCCGGCAAGCCGGATTCCTTGTGTTGTACAAGACAACAATGCCGAGTGTATTGGTTGAGGTGGGATACCTCAGTAATTCAGAAGAAGAGAACTTCCTGATCACGGATAAAGGACAGGACTATATCGCCTCAGCCATATACCGGGCTTTCAGAGATTTCAAGCGGGAGGTGGAAACTCCTGTGATAGGAATGACTTCCAATACGACAACAAAGAAGAATCCACCTGTATCCAAAACACCATCACAGAAGGATATTGTTTTTAAGATTCAGGTGGCCGCAACCTCTGAGAAGATCAAAACAACTTCATACCGTTTCAGGGGTGTGAAAGGGATAGAAATGTATAAGCACAATGGAATGTTTAAATATACTTATGGCGCAGAATATATTTTTGATAATGCTCTGAATCTGCAAGCAAGAGTGAAAGCGATGGGCTTTACAGATGCCTTCATTGTGGCTTTTCGAAATGGAAAAAGAATCTCACTCGACCAGGCAAAAAAGAAGCTCGGTTTGTAAATCAGAGTTTTTCCTGTTCGGATCATTATCGGGTATATCATTTGGTTTTTGTATATTTGACAGGATTATATTACTCCACTTGAAATGGCATCCAAAAAGCTGAAAATACGCAAGGAAATCAAAGTCGGTGCACTATTCATTATAGCGATTGCTATTATGGTTTGGGGGATCATGTATCTCCAGGGCATTGAAATCTTTAAGGAAAAGCGAATCATTTACGCTGTTTATGACCGTGTCAATGGTCTGGTGGCATCTAATCCTGTGACGATTCAGGGAATGAAGGTTGGACAGGTAAAATCCCTCTCTTTCGCCCCCGACAGTTCGCGTAGGATCATCGTTGAACTTTTCCTCAGCAATACTACCTATGCTATTCCAAAAAACTCCATCGCTCGTATTTTCAGCGCCGATCTGATGGGATCAAAACAGATAGAGATTATTCCGGGGGATTCGCCGGATTATATCAAAAGCGGAGACACGCTGATGGCTCGAACGGAAGCGACACTGGGAGAAGAGGTAAACCAGCAATTGGCGCCTCTGAAACGAAAAGCAGAGAATCTGATTAGTTCCATCGATACCCTGGCAACGATTATTCAGACTGTACTGAACAAAAACACTCAGGCAAGCCTGGTGGAAGCCATCGAACACATCAAAGAAGCAATTCAGAATATAGCTCACATGACTTACAATGCCGATACCCTGGTGACTCAGCAACGGACAAATATCGCCCGGATCATTATTAACCTTGAGTCTGTAAGCAAGAATCTGAACAACAATAACGATAAGATTAACAATATCCTTGAGAACTTCTCTGATGTCAGTGATTCACTGGCTCAACTTCAAATCCCGGCGACCTTTGCCCAGCTGAACAATGCAGTTGTAAACCTGAGTCAGATAATCGACAAGATCAATAGTGGCGAAGGATCTATCGGATTGCTTGTCAACGATACAACACTCTATTTTGAAGTGGAAAAAGCCGCCCGCGATCTCAACCTGTTGCTGGAAGATATCAAAGCCAATCCGAAGAAATACGTGAGATTGTCAATCTTTTAGTCTCCACCAAAGATCTCCTCCTTCGTCTTAGGTCGCTCCTCTGCCCGCCACTGAAAATTCTTCAGTCTCAGGTCGTATTGAGAAATCTCATTTTCCGGATAAAGTGTTCCGGAGGGTTGGCTGATATAGGTGATGCTTTGAATCTCGTTCTTTTCGATTAAGATCAGCATATCGCTGGAATATACCTTGTTGATCCCGATCAATGATCTGTCCTCCTCACGGGCAAAATAGATAGTCTCTGAGTTTCCGATCACGTTGATCTTATAGATTTCGTTGTTCAGAAAATAAGCGACCATATCTTTCCCTTTGATCTGATTGAACTTGTTGGTGTCGTCCTGTGATATGATGAAAGCGGATTTGCGCATGACCATCGTATCAAGGACTCCATCCCGAATAGTGAGGGTAATCGTATCAGATGTCAACTGGTTCTTCGCCGACCAGATTACGGGATTATGATACATATAGAGTGTGGAATCAGAACTGTGAAATGCCAGCGAGTCACAGGCGCCCTGAAGGTCCTTACGAAAGAATTTGACTTTGTAATAGGCAAACATCGCTTTGATCTTCTCATGTTCCTCTTCCGAATCAAAAAAGGCCCTGATGGTATCGCCATGCATGAATAAGGAATCGTTTTTATCGATCAGGATGCCCATGGCCCTTAGTGTCATGAATCCGACTCCCCGTTGCCGGATGATCTCGCCGTAATTCCCGGTGAGGACGATGTCCTGAATCGTATCCAGGAGCATGGCGTTATTGAATATCTGTCCGAAACCATTTACCCGTTCATAATAAATAGTATCACCGGTAATGAGCTGTGCCTCATGATAGATTTCAGCGTTGTGACGGAACAAGGAAATATCCTTTTGAGTATCATACCAACCATCGGTACAGTAGATCGAATCAATCTTATCCTTACTTACGATGGTTGAAGGGCCATAAAAGTAAGCGATCTCAGTCACCGTATTATACATCAGCGTATCTGAATTCATGATGTAGTCAGGATTGATCAGGATCACCTTCTCCTTGAAGAAAAATTCTTTCACACGGGTGTAGTAATAGCCATATTTGCTGACAAGGTTATTGTCGTCGTTGACGATTTTTCCCCAGTTGTCATACCAGGCTACCTGCGTTCTGCGATTAAAATCAAGACTGTCAGTAGTCAGAACCGTCTGGTTATCAATCAACCTGACATTCCCCCACACTTTGGCAATCTTGGTGTATCCGTTGTACTGCAATGAATCCCCATATAAATTTAAGGTATCAGATGCTTTGATATGAACGTTGCCATAGGCCATCACAACATTCTCAATGTCATTTAGGTAGGCACTGTCACAATATAAGTATCCGGTATCATGACGTAAAATCACATTTCCAATAATCCGCTGGATATCGGGTCCGATAGCTTCATTGTACTCCCAGGTATCTGCACGCTCAAGGTTGATCTTGGTAGTATCCTGGGCAAAAAGATGTCCGGATAAACAGATGCCGGATGCCATAATAATAAAATAACTGACTGTTTTTCGGAAGATCGAATATATCATGGATGAAGAGTTCACAGCAAATGTCGGTTTTTTTCGGGAATTGCTTGACGAAGAAGAGATTTTTAACTTCTTTTAACGGAGCCAAATTGCTACACGGATATGAGTGTTTTATGAACTGAAGAAAAAACCAACAATTAGGATTCCTTGAAAAATACACTATATTTGTATGTAATTGATCACCAAAAAAAAACATCATGAAGAAATTAATGAAAATTGACGCCTGGGTTGCCGCCTTAATTGGCAGCGCTTTAATGATTGTCGGTATCGTCATGTTTTTTGTTTATTTAGATGCTTGCTCAATGACATGGGATAACTGGTTCTATGCTTCAATGCCGTTCATTCTGTGGGCTATCTGCATGAGAGTATTTGCCTATACGCACGAGGAAAAAAAGAAAGAGTAGGTTACTGATCACCTCGTTTTTTATCATCTGTAGCATTTATCATTCTTGTTCATTATCCGATAAATAGCTACTTTTGTGCCTTCTTCCTAATTTATAAGATTGCATGAAACAAGACCTGTTTGATCCTCACCAAAACTATGAGGAGACTCGGAACACTATCGGATACGTTACCCGCAAAGAAGCTTCCCAAAAAGATTACGACCGCATCGGATTCATGTCGGGTCTGGAAGTTCACCAGCAACTGGATACCCAACAGAAACTGTTTTGCCGTTGCCCGGCGGGTATCTATCAGAAACCGGATGAGTTTGATGCAGAGGTGATCCGTCACATGCGACCCACGCTCTCTGAACTGGGAGAATATGACGGGACTGCTTTGATGGAATTCAAGACCAGGAAGGAGATCGTCTACCGGATCAGCAATAAAACGGCATGTACTTATGATGTAGACGACACACCTCCCTTTCCGGTAAACCGGGAAGCCCTTAACATTGCTCTCGAGCTCTCTCTGCTCTCTAACCTGAAGATTGTGGGAGAGGTTCATATCACCCGGAAACAATACCTGGATGGGAGCATTCCCACAGGTTTTCAACGGACAGCAATTATTGGTGTGGAAGGGGAGATTCAGCTCAGGAACAAGAAAGTCAGGCTGATTCAGCTTAGTCTGGAAGAGGACTCCTGCCGTGAAGTTTCAGATATCGGTCACCAACGGATCTATCGCACTGATCGCCTGGGGATGCCGTTGATTGAAACAGTTACCTATCCAGATTTCGCAAACCCCGATGAGGTTAAAGAGGGAGCCGATTACATCCGGTTTCTGAATAGAAGCACCGGGAAAGTAAAAACGGGTATTGGTTCTACACGCGCCGATGTGAATGTCAGCTGTAAAGGAGGGACCCGAGTAGAGATCAAAGGGGTTGCCCATACCGGCTGGATGCCTGAACTTACACACAATGAAGCATTCCGTCAGTATGCCCTGCTTCACATCCGGGATATTCTTAACACACGGATCAAGGAACCAAAAACATGGAAAACCGTTACCCACCTGATTACCCCGGAAGATCTTTCGTTGGAGGTACCCATACTCAAAGAGGTAGTTCAACCGGAATACCCTGTATATATCATCAACTTACCGCATTTTCATGGGATGCTCTCCCATTTTTTGCAGCCTGAAAAAACCTTTGCTGATGAACTGACCAACAGGCTAAAAGTGATTGCCTGCATTGAAAAACCTAATATGCTTCACTCAGAGATGGTCGACGACATAGTGGGAGAGAAGAATTGGGATCAAATTCGTGACATGTTGAATACCGGAGAAGAGGATGCACAGGTGATACTGTGGGGGCCGGAAGCAGATATTCCGACTGCCCTGGAGACTGTGGAAGAGCGATGTCAGATGGCTCTGGAAGGAGTCCCTAACGAGACCCGGAAATCGTTTGAGGATGGTACAACTATCTTTGAGCGTGTATTGCCGGGAGCTGACAGGATGTATCCAGACACAGATACTGCACCAATTCCACTGAAGCAGTCGCTTATTGATGAGATGGCCAGCCACCTTCCAATGGATATCTCGGAAAGGATCGCGCAGCTGAACGAATGGAATATACCCGGGGATACGTTTTCTTACCTTCTGAAGAACAACCTCGTTCCGTTGATTGGGAAGATTCAGGATGAACTGGGAATCCCGGCCAGGTTTACTGCTACGCTGCTGGCTCACAAGCTGAACCACATGGAACGGCAACTGGGCCCGGTTCCCGGTTTTACACCTGAGAAAGTATACGATCTGCTGGCGTTTTTGAAATCCAAAAAGCTGGATCCGGCAATCGCGAAAAAAATGTTGTGGATCGTCTACCGCCATCCGGAACGCGATCTCGATTCCGTATTGGCTGAGGTGAATTTCAAGGAACATTCCCATTCTGAAATCGAGAAGATGATCCCTCGTCTGGTGGAAAAATACCAGGAGGTAAAAACATCAAAACACGATAATGTAAGGGCCAATTGGGTCATGGGTGAACTGAGAAAAACTGCATTAGGGAACATCTCATTGAGCGAACTAAGCAAACATCTAACATCCAA
>CAZTSX010000007.1:0-1423 GCA_964616825.1 uncultured Prolixibacteraceae bacterium | reverse complement strand
ATCCAATATCTAACATCCAACATCCAACTTCCAACTATGAGCGACGACAAATTCCAGGGATACAAAGGACGGGCACTTAAGATACTGAAGAAATTCAACGCCCGGGTGTGGGCTAAAGTGAAAGTGGATACTACACGTGGTGTGTTTGTAGGAACCATTCTGCCGAGAGCTGAAAATACGGATGACACACATATTGTCATGAAATTTTTCACCGGGTATAACATTGGAGTAGATACCGATACCATCACCAACATCGAAGAGCTTGGATACAAGAAAGCCAACTACAAGATACCCGAGAAGGAGTTCCCTTATTCAGAAGATAAGCCTAACATAAAGCTGTTGGGTACCGGCGGCACCATCGCATCCCGTCTTGATTACCGTACCGGAGCCGTGATCCCTGCATTCTCGCCCGGAGAATTGTATGGCGCAGTTCCGGAGCTGGCTGATATCTGCAACCTCACTACCGACAAACTTTTTGGTGTCTTTAGTGAAAATATGGGACCGGATCAATACAAGGTACTTGCACATGCGATCGGAGAGGAGATCAAAAAAGGCACAGATGGAATTATCATTGGCCATGGAACAGATACGATGCATTATACTTCTGCAGCGCTCACCTTCATGGTTCAGAATTCACCTATCCCCATCGTCATTGTCGGATCTCAGCGATCTTCAGACCGGCCAAGTTCAGATGCCGCACTCAACTTGATGCATGCAGCTACTGCCGCCGGTCATGGTGATATTGCGGAGACAATGGTTTGTATGTTCGGCCCAACCTCCGATGAATATGGTTTTCTGCACCGTGGAACGCGTGTCCGGAAGATGCACTCCTCCTACAGATCTACATTCCGGACCATCGGGGATACTCCGTTGGCAACCGTTACCCGGGAAGGCGTTTTCCCTATCAAGCAAGATTACAAGATGCGACGGAACGATCGTGAGGTCACCATTCTTCCCTATTTCGAAGAACGGGTCGCTATGATCTACTATTATACGAATATGCATCCCGACATGATCGATTCATTGATTGAGAAAGGTTACAAAGGGATCATCATCATCGGAACCGGACTGGGACATGTCAACAAGCCCCTGTACCCTGCTATTGAACGGGCTGCGAAAGCAGGGATTGCTGTCTATATGACCCTTCAAACGTTGTGGGGGTATGTGCACATGTTCGTATACGATACCGGCCGCGACATGATGGCCAAAGGGGTGATCCCAGCCGAAAACATGTTGCCGGAAGTTGCCTATATCAAACTGAGCTGGGCGCTTGGCCAAACCAGTGATCTGGCGAAGGTCAAAGAGATCATGTTAACTCCTATCAACGACGAAATTACCCCACGAGAGCCTTACAATGGCTATCTCATCTACCAGGGTGGTGTGCCGGAAGTCGAAGAGTTCATCCGGAAATTCCATAAATAGG